>JAWBQF010000009.1:0-77072 GCA_038845975.1 Methanomethylicia archaeon | reverse complement strand
CCATGCATGAAGGATAGATGTGACAGTGAACATGTATTAATGCTTATGAAGTCAATAGCATACATACTAAACAAACATGGATAAGGAAAATAAAAGCTAAGAATTCATAGAAGATACAATACCAAAAATAGATGTGATAAAACATGCTTAAGTTAACAAAGCCGTTTCTCTTTTGATAAAGTTTAAATAATATAACTATACTTTTTTACTGGCAATGATTCTGAACTCGGGATCTGATTAAAGCATGAAGAAAAAAATGGCTGAGCCATATTAAGTGATTTAATTATTAATTTAACCTAAGAATGAGGCTTTATAACAAGGTGTTTTCAACGTATTTAAGCTTGTTATTTATGTTTTATATGGAGTTTCATATACTTAATGATGATAGTGAAGACTATTAGGTACTTAATTCCTCAATTTAGGCTACCTAGAGTAAGAAACCCATGATTAATGTTAGACTGTCCCTCATTTATAAAGAGGAAGACTAAATTAAATATCAATCTGAACTGGAAGACCTTTACAATATAGTTTTCCCCTTACTCTCCGTACGAAATTACTACATTTTCCGTAACAATATAAGAAGGAAATAGATTTTCCTATCAGGGGGCAAATAACAGTTTCACTTTTCATGTTTTTAAGAAAATTACCTTTAATGGACTTTTTTAGTTCCTTCAGGACTTCTTTTGGGAAACGTACTTTAGTACTGACCTTATTAATATCTATTATGTACTTGTACTCCTTGGACATGGTTTTTAAGTTTTCGTTCTAAAATTTAAACTTTAACTCAAAGCATATGGCTATGTAAGTTTAGACTCTGCTATAGATTTTTCTTTATCTGCAATGAGTTTAGAATTGTATTTGTTACTTGTTGATTGTTAGACTTAGTTGTTTCTCTCAAATTAAGATTACACAACTTCTTACATAATTTACCTAGCATCAATAGGTTTTGCTAGCTTTAGTTTTATTTATGGTATTTCATTTGTTTTGTTTATGTTGTTGTATGTTTGTTATCTGGTATGTCTTTAGAATTTTGTTTATTTTGTAGGGTTGTATTTGTTTTATGGTTTATCTTAAGCTTCTATTGAGTTTGATTATTAGATGGTTAATAATACTATTATTAGTAGGTTCTATGGGTGGTCATGTATGTTGTATTTGAATAATTATTAGAGGGTTCTCTACATATTGTTTGATGTTGCAATACACATACACTTTAACATTCCTTAGAAGATAAAGGCTATCTATGATTCAAACATCAAATACATACTCAATACTATAAGCATCATGCAAATATGAGTTTAAACATGATATAGTTTATAAGTTAAATTGATGGAGAGAATCATACATTAGAATAGAACTAAGCTATTCGATAACTATGTACCATGTATGAGGATAAGTGTGATGGTGAGCATATGTTAATGATTATGAAATCAATAGTATATCTAAAGAACATGGATTACAATAGGATAAAGCTAAGAATTTATAGAAAACACAAAACCAAATAGAACAATTAATATGCTTAAGTTAACAAAATCATTTCTAAAGTGGAAAAATATAAATAGGACATTTTTTTCGATTAATTGAAATTAGTATGATCTTTAATTTAAATCTACAAAATCCCTATATAAATGCTTACATAGCTTTCATATCAATAATTGGTATTGGAATTGGTATCGGAATTTTCGGATACATAATTTCAAGACTTGTTTCTATATCTAAGTCAGAGCCGCATAAAGAGTTAAGATATGAGTGTGGAAACTTACCTCAAGGAAGAGCAAGAGGATGGTTTATTATGCAATACTTTGCATACTTAATAGTTTTCTTGACAATGGAGCCTATTATTATACTATTCTTCATCTATTTACCATCATCATATAAATTTTTCATAAATTCCGTAATACTTACATTTATTATTATATTATCTCTAGTTCCATCGATCTTATTCGCTCTTAAGTTAGCTAAAAACATAGATTTGTGGCGGATATGATATGATGATGGAGAAAAAACTATCTTTAATAAGCAGTTTATATAGCTTCATTAGAAAGATAGTACTATGGATTATATTTAAAACTCCTCTCAGAAAACTAAGAAGTTGGGGTATTTCCTATTCTCTTTGGCCCGTACATTTAACTACAGCATGCTGTGGTTGCGAGTTTGGTGCATCATCAGCTCCTCGATTTGATGCTGAGCGTGCTGGCTATCTTCCATTTGTTGGGCCTAGACAAACAAATCTTATAGTTGTTGAAGGAAGTTTATCTAAGAAAATGGCAAATGCGGTTAGGTTAACATATGAGCAGATGCCAAATCCCAAATATGTAATAGCCTTGGGAGCTTGCGCGATAGATCTGGGGATTTTCTACGATAGCTACAATTTAGTTAGGGTAGATGAGGTAGTTCCCGTTGACGTCTACGTACCTGGGTGTCCACCTAGACCTGAAGCAATAATAAGAAGCGTACTTATGTTGCAGAGGAAAATACGTAAGGGTGGTTAAACTATGACTATTGATGAAATAAACAGAGTATTTAAAGACCTTAAATCAATGATTGAACCGGAAGCCCAAGTATCTACATTACCTCCAAATAGATTAGTAATTACAGCAAGTATTGATAAGTTAGAACTCATCGCTAATCTACTTAAGAACTATGGTTTTGATCATGTAAAGTCTGTGACGGCTACTGATTATCCAATGAAAAATGTGATAGAAATTTCTTATTTAATATCCTCATTTAACAACTTAGATTTATCTAAAATAATATTAACATTGAAAATATTAATAGATCGTAGTAAATCAACTTCTAAATCTTTATGTAAAGTATGGCCCAGTGCAGAATTTCTGGAACGTGAAACATATGATTTGATGGGTATATTCTTCGAAGGACATCCTGAAAATGCCTCGTTAATACTCCCTGAAGACTATAAAGATATTAGGCCATTAAGAAAAGATTTTAAGCTTACTAAGTACTAAAAAGTGATGAGAATGGTCTTGCTTAAGCAACGCAATAGCGAAAAGGAAATTGAGCTGTTTATTGGGCCTCAACATCCAGCTTCAGGCCATATGAGGTTTATTGGAAGAGTTGATGGCGACATCTTTACCAATTTTATTCCTGATCCTGGATGGGTACATCGTGGTATTGAGAAAATAGCTGAAAATAGAAAATGGGTTCAAATAATCCCATTGGTTGAAAGAGCTGCAATTTTAGACGCTGCTAATATGAATATTGGATATGTAATGGCTTTAGAAAAGCTTCTTGACATAGAACCACCTCCACGTGCACAATACTTAAGAACACTTCTTTGTGAAATCAATAGAATAACATCACACCTTTATGGTTTTGGAATTGCTGGAATAATGATTGGATCAAGCACTTTTTATATGTGGCCATTTGCTGATAGAGAGCCATTAATAGACATTGCCCAACTTATTACAGGGGCAAGATTAACATATTCGTACATGATTCCAGGAGGGGTTCGAAGAGATTTACCTCAAGGATTTAGGGAGAAAGTATTAAAAGCTTTAAAATACATTGAAAGAAGACTTAATAATGACTACTTCAGAATATTTTTTGATAATCCTGTAACTAAAGCAAGGTATCAAGGAGTTGGAGTTCTTAAAAGAAATGATGCAATAAAACTTGGAATAGTAGGCCCAAATCTAAGAGCCTCAAATGTTAAATATGATGTTAGAAAAGTAGAACCATACGCTGCATATCCAGAACTAGAATTTGATGTAGCATATAGAGAAGAAGGGGATTGTTATGCAAGACTGTTAGTAAGAGTTGAGGAAATAAGACAAAGTATAAAGATTATAAGACAAATTCTTGATAAATTACCTCAAGGACCAATAATTCATAAGAAATATGAAAAGCTGATTTCATTAAAGAAACTAGAAGAATGTCAGAAAACAGGGATACTTGGATTACCAGCTATATTTACAGCACTACGTCCTCCGGCAGGAGAAGTTATTTCAAGAGTTGAAGCAGCAAGAGGCGAATTAATATTTCACATTATTAGTACTGGTGAACTTAGGCCATATAGACTCAGAATGGTTACTCCGTCATTTAGGAACATAGTGCTGTTTAGAGAGCTTATTAGTGGGGCAAGAGTTATGGATTTTCCTGCAATATATGGAAGTATAGATTACTTCCCTCCTGAAAGCGATAGGTGATGGTGTGAAGCGTAAAGTTTTTAAATCCTTTAATCAACTGATTTTAACCCTCATTGTATATGGTGAGGATTTGTGGAGTTTGTAAATTTAATATTAAGCATACTTTTACATCCTTCAATTTTCATTCCATTAATATTTCCTGGATTTATAACTATATTCGTAGTCATAATATTATTAATTTGGGCTGAGAGAAAGATAGCAGCTAAAATCCAAATGAGGATAGGTCCATTATATGTTACGAGGAGGTTTGGTGGAGTTCTTCAGCTATTAGCAGATTTATTAAGGTACATGTTTGCGGAAGTAATAACTCTAAAAGATTCTGATAAGTTCATATTTATAGCTTCACCAATAATAGCTCTTACAGCAACTTTACTCCCACTAGCAGTAATTCCAGCCGGCTCCCTACTGGATATAGAATTAATAGCATTTAGAACTAATATTAGTCTGCTAGCTGCACTTGCTTTATCTTCTTTAACTCCTATTTTCATTATAATTATGGGCTGGGCTAGTAATAACAAATTCGCTTTGATAGGGGGTCTAAGAGAAGGACATCTAATGATATCCTATGAAGTACCTCTCTACCTTTCAGCTTTATCAGTAGCAATACTTTATGGCTCTCTTGATATAGTTGACGTTGTTAATAATCAGCAAAGAGTATGGACAGTTTTAATCAATCCATTTGCGGCATTTTCATTTTTCATATCAATGATTATGTCTACATCTAGGTTTCCATTTGAAATTACAGAATCAGATTCCGAACTAGTAGCAGGCCCATATACTGAATATTCAAGTATTTTATATGGTTTAGTTATGGGGGTTCCATATATGCGTTTATACGTATTTACATTGTTATTTGTTGATTTATTTCTTGGTGGTTGGCATCCTTCTATAGACGGTTTTTCAAGTATAGCTTTAATTATAAAAGTACTGATAATTTTACTATTTAGTGTATTTTTAAGAAGTGTTTATCCAAGATATAGGTTAGATCAGGCAATCAGAATAGGCTGGCATACTCTTTTTACTCTCTCGTTAATCTCGATAACGTTGTCATTATTAATTATTGGATGGGGTGGCATAGGTGGTTACTAGAATTATAAGTAATTTCTATTATCATATAAGAGCAATATTTACAGGGTTAAAGTACCTGCTTTCACCGGGTATAAGAATAACTCTAAAATATCCTGATGAACTATTAATACTATCTGAAAACTATAGGGGAATGCTAAAGTTAAATAGCGAGTTATGTATAAGCTGTGGCTTATGCTCTCAAATATGTCCAGCTGGGGCAATAAGCCTTAAGCTATTTGAACATGAACAAACTAAACAAGTTAAAAAATATCCGGAAGTGGATTATAAACGCTGTATTTTTTGTGGATTCTGTGTTGATATATGTCCAAGTAAAGCTCTTGAGTTAACTAGAATACACGATGCAGCATTTTATGTAAAGGATGAACTTTACTATGAAGTAAATAGGTTAATTACAGGTCCTAAGATAGATCTACCATGTAAAAGATCAAAATATGTTATATCTGAAGTTGATGAGGTGAAAGGTATTGTATATAGAAATACTTGAACTTACAACATTCATTTTTACTTCAATACTAGCAATATTATCAGCTATAATGATTGTGAAAACTAAGTCTCTTATATACTCTGCTTTATTCTTAGGTATGCTTGGTATATCAATGGCTATCTTCTTCGCACTGATGGGATATCAATTAGTCTCATTATTTCAAATCATAGTTTATGTGGGTGCTACAGTAACATTTATAATATTTTCCATAGTTATGCTTAGAGAAACATACGTCATGGAACTTTCTAGTAAAATCCTTTCTATATCCATTGCCACATTAATACTATTAATATTTACAGCTATTGTATCTTATACTGTAGGTATGTACCCAACAACACCTATTGATGTACCATACGATAAAGTAGCAGAATTATTAATGAAAAACTATACTCTTCCATTAATTATAGTTATTTTTGCACTAATAACAACACTGATTGAGGGAATAATTATAGCAAAAAAAGAGGTGGAAAAATGATTCCATTATTCTTCTACCTATTTTTATCCTTCATCTTACTGTCTATAGGAATTATTGGGCTTACCATAAATAGGAATATTATAAAAATGCTCTTATCTTTGGAAGTTATGTTTAATTCATCTCTTCTCCTACTTCTTTCATTATCTACTATTAGTAATCCTCTAGGTGGAAGTTTAATAGCTATATTTTCAATAACTCTTGCTGGAGCTGAAGTTGGTGTTTTAGTTTCTATTTTAATCATGATGTTTAGAGTTATTGGTGATGTGGATGTGTTTAAGATTAAAAAATTTAGGGGGTGATATACATGAATGTGTTTAACTATCCAATTTTGTTATCTTCCACTATAGTTCCATTAGTCATTTCAATAATATTGCCGGTAGTTTGGAAAATTCTTAGAAACGTAAGAATTCTAATGATTATAAGCACACTATCATTGATATATCCATTTACAATATTTACATGGATACTACTTAGTGGGGTATCTAAACAACCAATTCTTGACCCTATATATTTCAGTCATCCTCTGATAGGTAAGTTTAGTATGCTTAGTGATGGTATAAGTACTCCAGTAGCTTTTGGCATTGCACTTGTAACTTCATTTATTGCTATATATTCAGTACCATATATGAAGCATAGGTTTGAAGAAATGGTTCATGAAGGTATCACTCCTCCATCATGGGGTATTTATTACATGCTATATACCATGTTTTCAGCTGCAATGATAGGCACTGTTCTATCAACTAATTTGATAGAGTTCTACATATTCTTTGAATTAACGTTAATTCCATCGTTTCTCCTAATAGCTTTTTATGGCTATGGTGAAAGGATGAGAATAGCTATAATGTACTTACTATGGACTCATATAGGAGCATTAACATTACTCATAGGCATTTTAGTATATGGGTTTAATGCTGGTACTTTTGATATAATAAATCCAGAAACAGGAATGTTCAATATAGGACTTGCAGAAAGAACCTTACCTTTAGGATGGCAACCCTCAATATTCGCCCTAATGACGATAGGTTTGCTAGTTAAAATGGCCGTGTTTGGTGTTCACATCTGGCTACCATATGCCCATGCTGAAGCACCAACACCACTTTCAGCATTATTATCCCCGAATCTGATAGGTATTGGAGCATACGCATTAATAAGAATTCCTTATACTTTATTTCCATCGATATTTGAAAGCGCATCGATATATCTGTATGGATGGGCTATCTTAACCATGATTTATGGAGGATTAATGGCTTTAGCTCAAGATGATTTTAAGAGGTTTCTAGCTTATTCAAGTATAAGTCAAATGGGATATTTGTTACTTGGAATTTCAAGTCTTACAATACTTGGAATTACAGGTTCACTAATTCACTATGTTGCGCATGCTGTAGGTAAAGCTCTTCTCTTCATGTCTGCAGGAGTATTAATTGCAACTCTTCATGGTCTTAGGAGTATAAGCAAAATGGGTGGGTTAGCCATCAAAATGCCTTATACAGCATCATTAGCGCTTATTGGATTCATGCATATTACTGGTATTCCTCCATCACTTGGGCTATGGAGTGAAGTTTTCATTGTTCTTGGGGCTATCGATAAAGCTCTTCATATGGGTCCTACTGCTTTAATAATAGTAGTTATAGGTTTACTAGTGGCAATAGGTCTCTCTACTTCATACTCATTTATTACGATGAAAAGAATATTTTTTGGTGAGATTTCAGAAAAACTAAAAGAAGAATCCAGAGAGGGAGTTTTATCACTAATTATCCCAATGGTAATAATAGCAGCTATAGGTATACTCTCATTCTTTTTAGCTAATGTATTCATAGAACCCACAAAAACAATGCTTGAATCTCTCTCTGAACATAAGTGATCTACATGTTTATAGATCCCATATACATATGGGCAGCGCCGTACATAGGCGCAATACTTTCACTTATACTCTCAAAAATAAGTAAAAAGGCAAGAAATTACGTTGCAGTTCTATCTTTACTTTTTTCATCTGTTTTCGCATCCATTACTTTACACGATTTCATCATTAGTGGAAAACCAATACATACATCCTACTTATGGATTGAATCTCTAGACATAACTTTTGGTGCATATATGGATGGATTGAGCTCCTTTACGGCATTTCTAGTAAGCTGGTTATGTTTCTTCATAGGTTTCTATAGTCTAAAGTACATGGAGAATGATCCAGGACTAACTAGATATTGGTTTTTCTTTACATTCTTTGCTGGCAGTATGTTGACTTTAATAACAGCGGATAACATCCTCTTTATGTTCATAGGATGGGAAGGTACTGGACTATGTTCTTATGCTTTAATAGGTCATTGGTTTACTGATGAAGAAGAAAGATGTGTAGGTGATCCTAATAGAAAGGCATTAGGTATATCAATGCTGTTTACTCCGAGTCATAGCGGTGTTAGAGCTTTAGTGTTTACAAGACTTGGAGATGTAGGATTTATTACTGGAATAGCAATAATCTATTTAGTACTCAAAACATTCAGTATTTCAGAAATAATAGAAAACGCTCCTGAATGGATTATTTATTTAGCAAAATTAGGATTGCTGTTACCCGCTTTAATTATATTTTCCCTTGGAGCTCTTGCTAAGAGTGCTCAGTTTCCATTTCATGAATGGCTTGTAACAGCTATGACTGGCCCAACTTCAGTTAGTGCATTAATACATGCTGCAACAATGGTAAATGCTGGTGTATACTTCATGTTACGTTTTTCTCCAGCTATTTACTTTTCATTTCATGAAATTCATGATGAAATGCTTCTTCACATAATTAAAGATAATATTACAATCTTCTTTATGATTATAGCAACTATTGGTGCCTTCACAGCAATATTCATGGCTTCACAAGCTATAGTAGCTAGGGAGTTAAAGCTTATTCTAGCATTTTCAACAGCATCTCAATTAGGATACATGTTCTTAGCAGTAGGAGCTGCAGGTTTATGCCCAGAATTTATATATGGTTGGTTAGCCAGCTTTAACCATTTAATGAGTCAAGCAGTTTTTAAAGCATCTCTCTTCATGGCTGCTGGAGCAATTATTCATGTAGTAGAATCAAGATTTATTGATGATATGGGGGGGCTAATTCATTATATGAAAATAACATTTATATCTATGCTTTTAGCAGCATTTAGCCTCTCAGGAGTTCCCCTTTTCCAAGGTTTCTGGAGTAAAGATAGTGTACTTGAAGTGGCAGCTGAAAGCGGTAAATTATGGCTTTTAATTCTTGGTACATTAACAGCAGCGTTTACTTCATTTTACTCTTTAAGATTAATTTTAAGAGTATTTACAGGTTTAAAGTCAGAAAAAGTTAAACATTTAGAACATATACATCATATTCATGAAGCACATCCAATAATGCTAATGCCTTACTTGATACTTGCAATAGTAGCATTTATCTTAGGATTAATCTGGCCAATTTATGGACCAGAAATAAACTCAAATATAGTAAAATATGTACTTGGGATAGAGGAGCACCACATTATTCATGAAATACATCTTAACCCTCTTTTAACAGCAGCATCGATAACTATGGTGGCTATAGGATTTGGATCATCCCTATATATTTATAAAGTATTAAAGATAGATACGCTTTCTATCCTAAAACGCAGCTCAGTTGCTAGACTTATACACGGTCTACTTTATGATAGATATTACATTAACCCAATTTACTACAAAGTTCTAGTTAATGGATTTAGAGGAATAAGTCTTATAATCTTTAAATGGTTTGATAAACTTGTTATAGATGACCTCTATCACAAAGTAATTCCATCAATGTTCATTAAACTATTTAACATATTATTTAAGCATTTTGAAGTACCTGTAATAGATGAAGGATATAATATACATACCGTCAATGGGCTACTCAAGTTTTCGGCATTTATTAGAAAACTACAATCAGGAATTCTAAATAATTACTTAACAACTTTTATTATAGGTCTTGCTCTTATGATTACTTTATTAATAATACTAATGGTGTAAATTATGCCTCTAAGATTTGAACTTATCTTAAATTTAACGGCATCACTACTTATAGGGGCTGGAGTAACTATCCCTCTAATTGATCAACTACTGATCGAAAGAAAACGTAAACAAATGGGCTATTTAATATCTATGATTTCGCTTATTTTAGCTCTACTTTTAAATACTCTTCTAATATTTAGTAAGGAAGTATTAAGTCCTGGAATATTAACTGTAGATAGTTTTGGAATTATAATAGTAATAGCAGCAACATTTAGTGCACTTTTAGTACTTATAGCATCAGTTAATGAGGTAGGATCTTGGCCTACGTCAACTAGTTATTATTCATTAATCCCTATAGCTCTACTAGGCATATACTATATATCATTTGCAAATGATATATTACTAATATTCACATCATGGATGCTAACATCAGTTGCATCCTATGTGATTGCTGGTTTAAGAAAAGATGAAAGTTCAGTTGAAGGAGCTATTAAGTATTCAATTATGGGAATGTTATCCACGGTAACAATGCTTTATGCTATTGCACTACTATATGGAGTAAGTGGTACAACAAATTTATATGAAATAGAAAAAACTCTAAAACTCTTAAATGAAGAGAAAACATTACTTGTAAAAATATCTCTTATAATGTTCATAGCATCTTTAGGATTTAAGTTTGGAATCTTTCCATTTCATACTTGGCTTCCTGATGTTTATGGTGGTGTCCATCCAATATGTGTAGCCTATTTAGCTGGAGTTGTTGAAATTTTACCTATAGCAGCATTTGTAAGGCTATTATCTATCTTTTCTATAATACCTACACTTCAAGCTACATATACTTTATCTATATTCATGTTTTCAATGTTAACAATGATCTTCGGAAATTTAGTCGCTCTTGTTCAGAAAAATGTGCAGCGAATGTTGGCTTACAGTACTATTGCTCATGCAGGCTATTTTCTAGTAGGATTTACAGCTTTTAGTGTAACAAAGCCTATCCTAGGAACTTCTGCTTCAATTATGGGTCTACAAGGTATAGCATTACATTTGATAACATACATTATAGCTAAAACAGGACTTTTTGTTGCTCTTTCATATATATTGAGAAAAATTGGAAATGTAGATTTAATTTCCATTAGAAACTTAGGGAGAATACTTCCAGTAACATCGTTTTCAGCATCCATTTTACTACTAAGTTTAATGGGAATTCCACCACTAATAGGTTTTTGGAGTAAATTGTTGCTTTTCTTATCAGTTGCGGGAGAATATCCATCACTTACCCTTGTAGCAGCCTTAAATAGTGGCATTTCAGTTGCCTATTACATAGTCATAATTAAAAACATGTATTTTACTCAAAATAGTACGGAGAGGCAACATTTAGAAAGAATCAAAGATCCTGAAGTCATTATAACTATAGTTACATCATTACTAACTGTTATTTTAGGCTTAGGAATAGCACCCTATATTGCAACCTACATTACATTATTAAAATAAATTTTAGCTTAACTATTAAACTATATTTCTCTATTCTCTATGGGCTATAGTGTTTTAAAACATTTGACAGATATGTAACCGTCAATTATACAAAATACTATAATAAATTGTATAATTCTCTACTTTTGTATATTGTTTGTGAATTTGGTAAATGTTTATTGCAGAGAGGATTCTGGATCTAAGAGTGGTTTTTCGTTAGAAATTTAATGCTATAATTTAGCTTAGTCTCTACTAATGCTTCTTTGGTTAATGCTCTAAACTACTATCACTCTACTAGTCCTAGCCCTAGGTGGAAGCAAAGGCTTTAATAAACTTCCACTCGCAATCAGTAAGTCTCTAAACTCCATAATAAAACTTTAGAGAGGAAAATCTAAATAGTTTTCAGACGTACTCATTATTTATTTCCTCTACTATATAACCGTAAATACACATCTCCTTAGATACTATAGCCTCGTAATAATATCTTATATCAGTGATTCTATGAACCCTGGATAGAAGAAGTATGCGAATTAGTAGTTAAGTTTATAAAACTATTAACATTAAGAAAAATTTATTAAATAGCTACATTATCTCTGTTAGTTATTCGGTAGGTTACTATGATTAGATCACCTAAAGTTGTGCGTTTAAGATTTGCTGTAATAAGAGATAAAGTTGACTCTGTTTTAGTATCTTTAGGACAATTGGGACTTGTGCATTTCATAGATATTAAAAAAACAAGTAATAAAGAACTTCTAGCTATGATTAAGCCATATGAGCTGTCTAGCGAAGCGTATGGAATTTCAGAGATTCATAGTAAAGTTAGTCGCTTAATTAATAAAGTAGGGTTACAACCTAGAAAAGTAATAACTACTGATCTTAACCTAAAAAATCAATTTAATAAAATTGAGGAAGCAATAAAAAGCATTGAATCTATGCTATCAGACCAGCATACACCTAAAGATTTAATGCAAAAGTACATTGACCACTTATTAAATTATGAAGCAGCGCTGAGAGCATTAAGAGAAGTTGAAAATGTTAAAGCTATGTATGGTGGCGTTGTAGGAAGAATGTTTGTTTTCGATTGTTGGGTACCAAAAGAAAAATTGAGTATCGTGACCGAAACCATAGATAAATACTCAGACCAGTTATCCATATACGAAGTAATTGAAGATTTAGAGGAAATAGAGGAAAAGCCTCCAACAGTGATTGATGAAAAAAGCAAGCTTGGTGGATTTGCTGCCTTAACTCGTGGATTCGGAATACCAGTATACGGTGAAATTGACCCTAGCATTTTTATGATGATAACATTTCCTATATTCTTTGGGATAATGTTTGGTGACGTAGGTCATGGATTAATATTTTTCATAGCATCACTATATATAATGCATATTAAGAGGAAAAAAATATCTATACCAGATATTTTTAGACCGATAGTACAAGGTGCAGATATTCTTATAATCTGCGCTGTATTCTCGATATTTTTCGGTTTCTTGTATGGTGAGTTTTTAGGCAGTAATGAATGGTTTAAAGCATTAACTAATATAAATGGAAAACCTATATATTCAATATTAGGTCTTTCTGGCCTGGAAGAAGAGGTAGCTGAACATCGATGGTTTATAATATTGATGAAATTATGTATATACATAGGTATGCTTCATATAATCTTTGGCTTAGTACTAGATATTATAAATAAGATTACAGAGAAGGAATATAAACATATGTTCTCAGGACCTGTATTATGGTTGTGGTTCTACGGTACACTTACAGTTCTATTTACATTATATGATTTTAATCCAACAACAAGAGTTTCACAGTTGTTATCTGATGTATTCAGCGCTAAAAACCCTTCATTTCTGCCAGTATCCCCTCTATATCTTCTTATAGTTCCAGCCATAACTATGTTTACTGTTAGAATCTTTATTGAAGGCTTTACTGAGGCTTTAGGGGAATCTCTTGAACATTTAATTGCTTCAATATCAAACACAATCTCGTATTTAAGAATTTTTGCATTTCATTTAGTACACTGGGCAATAAGTCAAATAGGCTTAATGGGTAAAGGATCAATATATATATATTTATCATTACCGCTGGCAACATTTCTAATAATGACACTAGAACTTCTTGCAACATTTATGCAAGCTTTACGTCTACATTGGGTTGAGTGGTTTCTCAAATTCTATAAAGGAGAAGGCTACATTTTTAAACCATTTCAGCTATAAGGTGCTATGATTGAAAGAAAAAAGTTTTTCTATATTTAGAGTGTTAGGTATAGGCCTTATATTACCACTCTTAGTAATTGTATGTCTACTCATTGGAATTTATCTGGGTAAGCTTGTTAGTACTATGTACATGATGATTTTAGGTCTTTTAGGCGCAATACTAGGTCTTATAACGGGCACAATAATAACTGTAAAATTGTTTGAGAAGCTTTCACTAAATGGAGGATAATTCTATGGTTAAAGTTTTAGATGCTAATACAAGTAGATTAGGAGCTCTTAATGCAAGGGTACACGCATTAAAATCAAGAATGCTTAAACCTGATGATTTTAAACTTATTTTAAAATTATCAGATCTTCGGTCTCTCTTAAGATTTTTAGGAAATACATCATATTCTTCATGTTTACCTGTATCAGAGGAATTTTCAACTATTGAGTTCGATAAGAAGCTTGTTAATCTATTAATCAAAGAAATAAATATAATACTTAATTACTTAAATAAGAACGATAGAACTGTTTTTATTGCTCTCTTAAATAAATGGAAACATGATTCATTAAGAACTATAATCCTATCCGTAATAAATAAGATACCAAAGGATATTGCATCAATTTTATTATTACCTATTTATCCTTATAATACTGATTTTTTAAACTATGTATATGCTTCATCAAGATCCATAGAAGACGTCATACATTTAATTCCAGAATATCGGTTAAGAAGTAACCTTTTAGATACGTTTAATAAGTATGGTCCATCATCATTATTCCTTGAATCTACAATATTATCTTACTCGTATAATCAACTATTTAAAGCCATAAATAATTTAAAAGGAATTGATAAAACTCTAGTTTCCTCAATAATTCAACTTGATGTAGACTTATCTAATATACTTCTAATATTAAGAGGTATTACCTTAAAAATAGATCCAAAACTCTTGGAATCCATTCTAATACCTAGCATAAGGAAACATTACTATACACCAGTTATTGAAATGAAGAGTGTGGATATGGCTCTTAAAATTTTAAGTGAATTTCACTATAGTTTCTTAGCAGATTTGATAGGCACACAGATGAATCAGATAGAATACTTTATTAAGAAATACCTTATTAAACATATTTATAGATATCTTTATGGTGATACTATGAACTTAGGTTTTCCAGTAGCCTACCTATATATTAAACATTTTGAAATAATGGATATTAGAACAATAATACTTGGAGTACTTGCTGATATCCCAATTAACGAAATTATTAACTATCTTATAATCCAGTAAAATTAAGTCCTCTTTACCATACTCCTGTTTTTGTTTATTTTGTCTTTCATATTCTTCTGATGATTGTGCTGTTGCTTTCTTAGAATTATTAATGGTGTTATATGTTTCACTGTATTTCGTATAATGTTATTGGACGAGTTCGGCATGGAAATATTATTACAGGTATCGCTTTAAGTTCTGTCTTAAACATTCAATGATAAACTAGATTAAAATATAAATATGCAAGACTCACGAACTACTAAGGTCCCATCTGGATTGTAGTAAAATTTATAAGTTTTAACATTTACAGCTGGTGGTTGATGAGATGTCCAGAAAAATAGTATTACTGCTACTTAGTGCTGGTTTAGTGTTAACAGTGCTTCCCTTAACTTTGGCTTTAAAACCTAATATTATGGCTGAAATTGTTGGAGAAAAATATCTAGGAGCGGCATTGGCCATTGGTCTATCTGGTCTGGGTGCTGGTATTGGTATGGGAACTGCTGCTGCCGCATTTGCAGGTGCGCTTGTTGAAAGACCTGAGTTGTTCGGGAGATCATTAATATTTATCGTATTTATCGAAGCTATAGCAATATACGGTTTAGTCATAGCATTCATGCTTCTCTTCATGGGGTAATAACAAGATTTTTTTTATAATACTACATAGCTAACGATCTAGCTAATACTATATATCCTGTATGTACTATTTGTCGATGAAATGGTCTTGTCATCCCACTTCTTACTCGAAGTTGTCTCATAATACATTCGTAACATTCAATTTCGCTAAATCTATTACTTTCAAGCATATTGACTGTCTGAATTACTTGCTCAATAGTTGGGCTAAAGCTTACAAAAACGCCACTAGGTTTTAATATACTTCTAATTATCGGTACCGCAAGCCATGGCGTTGGAATATCAAGTACTGCAACATCAACATTACATTCATTAATATGTTTCGTGACATCACCTACTTTAAACTCAACAACATCATTTAATCCAAGTTTTTCTATATTTCTCTTAGCATGCATTAAATTTTCAATATTAATATCATAGCTATACACCTTACCTGTTGGCGAAACTAGGGAAGCTAGAGCTACTGTTAGTGCTCCACTTCCGGTCCCACCCTCAACAATAACTTTCCCCGGTCTAATATCTGCGTATAAAACGATAATTGCTATGTCCTTAGGATATATTATTTGTGTTTTTCTCCTAAATTGCATTATAAAATCCCTCATTAAAGGGTAAAATACGTAAAAATCATATCCCGAGCTACTTTTAATAATTGTTCCATATTCTTTACCTATTATGTTATTCATATCTATAAATCCTCTATGAGTATGAAAAATCTTGTTTTTCTCAACTTTAATGATCCACTTATTTCCTTTATGAACAAGTAATACAAAATCCCCCTCTTTAATAACCATATTTTAACCTCATACATCACTATAATGAAGTTTTAATTGTTATTTGATATATAACATCAATGATTTTAAACTTTCCCGCTGAAGGTCCTATAAAAATCTTTTTCTTTGTTACTATGATATACTTCATGGATGACTATACCCATTGATTTGGGCTATCCTATTGTTATGAGAAAGAATATGTATTCCTTTTAAATAAGTATTCTAAGAATTATAGTAACATCAACATTTAGCTCTTCTCTTAAGGAGGGGTTTAAAAAAAGGATTATAGAGAACTTACAGTCTTTCTTCCACATTACAATACTTAATGTAAGCTCAAGTATGATACCTCACCTTACAGCATTAGAGTTCCTATTAAAGGTTAATTATCAAAGAGAACATCATATCTTTCATCAATTCCAACCCTTAATAATAAATATAAATTCTATTATTATGAGACTTAGTAAGCATTTAATCATAGAGAGAATTAATGATAGGTTAAAGATGGAAGAAAAATGAAGATAATACCCAATATAAAATTGAGGAGTTAATAACCTGTTCCTAACTAAGAGGAAAGGATCAAAGAACTTAGACTATACATAGGAAAATAGATATGAGAAGAGTAGAGCTAACTATGGGAAAGATTTAACAGTAATCAAAACATAAATTCATAAGGGGAAAATATTATGAAAGGAACATATATAAACAATAACACTTATATTAAAGAAAGATGGAGGTCAAAATAGAATTGAGAGGAGTTATAAAAAACACAAGCAATAACATATTACACACAAGACAACAAAACCGAAAATAATAAACATGATCAAGGTTTCTATAAAGCTAAGACAAGTATTTAATACTCTTTAACTGTCGATTGGTTTCATGAGTTGAACTATTAATTGTAATGTTTAATATATTGAGTTCATAAAGTATCTGCTTTTATGGTAAACCTAATTTAATTAAGGCTATACTTCTGATAATCTAATCGAGGTTTGAGTTTTTAACTTCTCTATTTATTAAGGTCAAGTCTTTTCTTACTAAGTCTCTTATTGCCACTCTTATAACTTCTGACATAGACGGATAGAGGCCAGCCTTAACAAGTTTTTTCATTGCTTCAATATAAGCTTCAGGAATTCTAACTGTTATCGTTCTCAAAGAGCATCCCTATTATAATAGGATTACAGTATTTAAAATGGTTACGTTTATTGTTTAGGTTTAAAATCATCATTTTCTGATACAGTTCTTATAAAGGTTTTTCGTTAATGATTTAAAACCTAAATCTTAACTTAATATAGGGATTAGATGAAGGAAGAAAATTTGGTGAAAATAGGAATTCCAGTCATAGATGCCCTAGTACCTATTGGTATACCAAGAAACAGCTTCATAATGATTATAGGTGAAAGTGGTACTGGAAAAACAGCATTGATGCTGCATTTACTATATGCTAGGCTTAAACGTAGAGAGCCATGTATATATATCTGCTTTGATGACAGTCCTAATGCGATAGTTCAACAACTGTCATCTTTTGGTTGGTGTCCTACAAAATACATTGAAGCTAACCTCCTACATTTCATTGATTGTTTCTCATATAGAGCTAAACAATCGAATACATTACCATATGTAACTTTTATTGAAAACTCGCAGGGCTGTTACAGCATATTAACTGATATAATTGCATCTAATTTTGAAAGATTTACATTGCATGATTGTCGAGGAGCAATATTTCTAGATTCTCTAACTGAGTTTTTGACTCAGGTTGACCTAGCAAAAGGTATAGAAGCCGTAAAAACCTGGAGAGCAGAGTTTTCTAAAAGTCATAATATATTATGTTTTGGGACATTCCACATAGGTATAAAACCACTTGAAGGAGTTGAAGAAATGCTTGAATATATTATGGACGGTATAATTGATTGCCGATTTGAGCCTAACTTTATGCGTGAGGGGATTCTTCTAAAGCAACTTAGGGTAAGAAAATTGAAGGGAGCTCCACATAGGTCACGATGGGTATTCTTTACAATAACTAGAAGGGGAGTAACTTCTGTAGATGTTAAAACAATCAAACATTAATCATCGCTATGAATAGTAATAAGCGATGATTAAAACCATAACTGCTTCATCAATGTATCTTTCCCCCTTAAAACTCTAGTTCTTATCAATTGAATTATGTTTGATGTTAATATTGATAAAATTATTTTGATAGCTAGAATATTGCTCTTATGAATCTGAATCAGTAGTTCGATTTAATGGAATCTCTATTATCCTTCCTATTCTGGATAAGATTTTGTAGTTGTTTCCTCTACTCTTATTCCTGATCATGTTCTCTATTATTTGCGTAGTTAACTTTATCTAAATAACATTGTATGAGCTATAATGGGAGCACATAGCGCCATTAATAAACTTAGAAGCCAGCAATATAAATTCATTCAGAAGATAGAAGTTACATAAACTAAAACTATAAAGGAAAAATAAATCTATCAATAAGATACAAATGATCAATAACTAGAGTTATAGAAGAATTGTAAAGCTGGATCTTTTAGAGGTTTGCTTTTATAATAAGAGTAATGAAGATTTTTTATATGGGCTGTAGAATTTAATTCTGCTCTTTAATGAAATTGTTGTGACTATTGATGCGTAATGACTTTAGGATTTAATATTGCTTGTGTTTCTCTGTCTTCTGCATGTTTTAAATGCTATTAAGTATAAGCTTATATTATCCCTACATATTCTTTTTGAATGGTTAGTCGTGTTCTCAGTATTAACTCTTCGTTCTTGTAGTTGTTTATGTGTTCTTCTATAGTCCATTCATTTCCAGCTCACATATTCATACCTATACCCTAACTCATGCAATCCCATATATGGTTTGAAGCTATTAATGTATAGTTAAAGTCCTCAACTCGTCTAGCTATTACTTGAGAGCTGGTTGGATTCAATACTGTTTGATGAAACATGATTTTCACTTTTATCTCTACTAACTAAAATAAACATAACAGGCTTATTGTAGCTTCATAATCCGTGCTCAACTCTCTAAAAGCCTACATCTGGATACTCTATCCAGACATCTAATACTTACATTACTCTTTCTTTCTCTCAACTCGGCATTAATATATAACCTATTAACCTCAATGATCAATATTCCTAAATAGCCGATAACTCTACATACAAAAGCCGAAAACATCATAAAACCAGTCACAAAATCTTATTAAAGTGTTTAATTAAATATATGGATATATTTAAAAGTCTCATCCCGCTTACAATAAGATATAAGAGAGGTGCTGATGGTGTTTATTAACATATCTAAAATTCTAAATGGATATGAGGGAAAAGTTAGTATTAGAGGCTGGCTTCATAATAAAAGATCTTTAGGTGGTATGCTATTTCTTATTGTCAGGGATGGGACTGGCTTTATACAGTGTGTTTTAAAAAAGGATACTATCAGTGAAAACATTATTAGAGAAGTAGATAAACTGAACATAGAATCTGTTCTTGAAATCCACGGAGTTTCAAGAGCTGATAAAAGAGCTCCTGGAGGCTATGAAATTTTAGCTGAAAACATAAAGATTTTACATAGAGCTGAGGATGATTTTCCTATAGCTAAAAAATATCATGGACCCAGTTTCCTATTAGATAATAGGCATTTATGGATAAGAAGTCGTAAAATGTTCATGATACTCAAAGTTAGAGCAAAAATAATTGAAGCTGCTAGAGAATGGTTCAGAGAGAATGAATTTATAGAATTTCATGCACCAATACTTACTTCTACTGCATGTGAAGGTGGAGCAACATTGTTTTCTGTAAACTATTTCGGTAAAACTGTATATTTAACTCAAAGTTGGCAGCTTTATGCTGAAGCTGGAATTGCTAGCCTTGGTAGAATATATACCATTGCACCATCATTTAGAGCTGAAAAGTCAAGAACTAGAAGGCATCTAACTGAGTATTGGCATCTTGAAGCTGAAATTCCGTTTTGTGATTTTGAATGTCTTTTAAAGATTGAGGAGCAACTTATAACATATATACTACATAGAGTTGCTGAAGATTTGCATGATACTCTAAAACTACTTGGTAGAAATCCTGAGGATCTAATTAGAATTAAACCTCCATTCCCAAGAATAACATACGATAAAGCTATTGAAATTCTTAAAGAAGACGGGGTTCAAATAAACTGGGGAGATGATCTTACATGGGTTACTGAAAAGAAGCTTGCTTTAAAGTTTACCACCCCATTTTTCGTCACTCATTTCCCGAAACATATTAAAGCATTTTATCATAAAATTGATCCAACGAGACCTGAAGTAACCTTAAGTGCAGATTTATTAGCCCCAGAAGGCTATGGTGAAATAATAGGTTCAGGTCAAAGAATTGATGATACTAATGAACTACTACAAAGAATAAATGAAAACGATTTAAATCCTAATGATTATTATTGGTATATTGATCTTAGAAGATGGGGATCAGTTCCTCATTCAGGCTTTGGCCTAGGTATTGAGAGAACAGTTATGTGGATATGCAAGCTCAAACATATTAGAGATGCCATAGCTTTCCCAAGACTCATTAATAGAATTCATCCTTAATAGTTATATAAAACCCAAGTTTAGAGAGCTTAGTATTTTCAACATCCTTTTCTTATGTTGTTTCTCAAGTATAATGGTCAGGAAGATAAGAGCAGGAAAATAATCCTAGGCTTAATTGGTACTTGGACAGGTTATGTTATAATTTTTTTAAGCAACAATTGATAAATCTGTAATGATTCTATTTTTAAATTAATGGGTTACTGAATTGTATTGAAACAGCCATCTCAGCACAATTGTTATCTTATTACATTAACTTCATCATAATAATTGTAAATTAAATCCTAAAAATAATAATATGAATGTATTAGAATTTCAAACCAACAATGATATGTAGAAACGATAAATACAGTTGAATTTGCTTTAACTCAGCATTTAATATTAAATAACTTCTACTTCATATAGAATTTTCCTTGCTTCTTCGTAAGATATATTTCTCTCATTTAGAATTGTATATCTTGTTGGTCTTATTCTTCTAGATGTAACAAGAGCTTCAATTAGATATTTTTCTTCAATGCCCAATTCATTGGCATTAGTAGGAGTACCTATTTCCTTTAATATATTCTTAATTAGCCTCCAATTTTTACCATGTAGATATGCCATGATTATTGTTCCAATACCGCACTGTTCCCCGTGGAGTGCCGGCCTAAATCCGTATTTATATGATAGCATTTCTAAGGTATGGCTAAAGATATGTTCAGAACCACTTAAAGGTCTACTACTAGAAACAAATCCTGCAGCAACTCCTACAGCAATTAAAGCCTTCAATACGATTCTATAACTTTTCTCAGTAGCTAAATTTATAATCTTCCTTCTATTCTTGATAATTTTAAAACCTAACATAGACATAGCTGCAGCATATTCATTAAATTTTTCTTTAAGACGTTTATGTGCAAGCTTCCAATCCAATATTGCAGTAAATTTAGCAATAAGATCTCCACAGCCTGCATATAATAATCTTCTGTCTGATTTTGATGCTATTGCTGTATCAGCTAGTATTGCAATTGGAGGTCTTACTCTACTTGATTTTAATGGAATTTTATTAGATATAACTTCAAATATTGGATAACTAATTATGGGTGAACTAATTCCATCATGTGAAGCTGCAGTTGGAATGCTAATATACGGTACTGATAAGAGTTCACTACATGCTTTAACAATATCAAATACCTTTCCTCCAGCTACACCTAATATTATCCGAGCATTATTTTGAAATGCTATATTCAGTATAGATTTGACTTCATTGATATATTTATCTTGCATCTTATCAAAGGCATTACTTAGTGAATATGTGAACACTTTAATATTCATATCAGTTAAAATGTTTTTAACTATTTCTCCATATTCTCGTGTTTTAGTAGGTCCTGTTACTATTAATGCTACCTTAATTCTTTTAAGTATATTTATTTCTTTAAGCTTTTCTTCTAGTATATTGCTACCTAGAACAACGTACTGCGGAGTCTCGACTTCGTAATGATCGTTTATCATTACTTCTTCGCCCTACTTATTAGGTAGCTAACAATGAATGGGGCTGGGTTAACTCCTGTTGCCTCTCTCAATCCTCTCCAATCAGGAGCACCGTTAACCTCAAGTACAAATGGCCCATTCTCTCCTTCAACTATATCTACACCAGAATACCAAAGGTTTAAGATCTTTGTTACTTTTATCGCTAGTTCTGTTAGTTCATCAGTTAACTTACATGGCTCTGTTTTAGCCCCTTGGGCAACATTTGTTTTCCATGAATTAACAGGAGCATACCTGTACATAGATGCAATAACACTATCACCTACAACAAATGCCCTTATATCCCTATCATTTTTCTTAGGAATATATTCTTGTACATACAATGTTTGGCCAAAACTTAGAATTGTTTTCATTATTCTAAATGCAACATCCGGATCCTCAACTTTAACCGATCCAAATCCTCTAGATCCTATTAAAGGCTTAATAACAGCGACTTTAAGTCTAGTTACAGCTTGATAGGCTGTAACTAAATCCTCAGTAATTATAGTTTGTGGAACAGGAATCTTATGTCTTGAAAGAATACATAATGACATATACTTATCTCTAGCCTTTCTAAGCCCATCTATAGGGTTCATAACTGGAATTCCGTTTTTTTCCATATGTTTAAAAAGCGATGTTCTACGCATGAACTGGTCATCTGTCAGTATTAATCCTATACTCCTTAGTAACACTCCACTAATATCGTCAAGAGACAACTTTGATGTAAAGAAGGCCTTCTCAAAATTTATTGCTGCTGTAATCCTAGTAACAGGCAATACTATTGTAGTAGTTCCTCTGACTTTAAGCTCATTGATAAGCTCCATACAAGCCCAGTTTGGTCTTTTTCCTTCATAAACGATAAGAACCTTCAATTTTTTCCCCTGTACGAGGTCATTTATTGATATATCTTAAACCTAGAGATAAATTTATTTAAGTGGTTACATGTAGATTTACTTATAGCTATCATGATCTAGAAATAAATAACGCACATAATGATTCATCAATAGTTAAGACAATATACCTGCTAAAA
The DNA here is from genome assembly GCA_038845975.1 of Methanomethylicia archaeon. GTDB lineage: Archaea > Thermoproteota > Methanomethylicia > CALHIW01 > CALHIW01 > CALHIW01. Next base: position 53,452 of record JAWBQF010000009.1, on the reverse strand, counting down.
TATCTTCATGAAACTTTATAGCTATAAAAATTAAAGAAAGAGAGAAATAACATGAGATATTCAAAACAAAAATAAAATAGCAAAATAGATCTAAAAATACCATTAATAACTGAAAAAATACAAAATTATTCAAAATACTATAGCCAATAGCTCTGACAAACTTTTCAGGTTACCATAACGTACACTAGCAGAATAACAAAGGCTACTTTAAATGCTTGAAGAATTATGATTAAAGTAGCAATGACAATATCAAAGCTAAAAAATTCGAAGCTTATATTTCCTTTTAAGAGTTAAAACTAATAGAGAATATGAAAGTAGCTGTAGTGACATTGAGAAAAATATTAACTATAACATGGCATATACTTATTAAGGGATAGACTATATGTAGATAAGAAATGTATGAAAAATAATATCAAGCTTTAAGCATGACTTAATAATAAACATTAAAGAGATGACTAAAGAAACCCTCTTATGGCAAAGGTTCAATAACTAAAAGCTGTTAGAAGAGTGATAAAGTTCTGCTTTTCATAGCAAGCAGGGTTTAATGAACTCTTAGATGGTTAAGTCTGTTTTAAATAGCTTTTATGACTTACTCGTTTCTATATTCTGGAGTTCATAATTTTATTTAGTGTGAATTTCTACTATATCCCCATCTTCGAGAACATGATTTGATCCCACTTTTTCGCCTGGGTACTTTGCAGATGGTCCCCATACACGTGCATATGAGAATTTCTCGTAAAATTCACTATGTATACTCTTAGCAAGCTCCAAAACAGTTATTCCTTTTCTACTGATGAACGGTTTTCCAAAAGGTTCTTTTTCTAAAGGTTTTTTTGTATAGATTCTAATAATTTCTAAAGTTTTAAATATTGTTTTTCCTATCACATCAATGCCTGCTAGGTTTTTACATGATGTACATATAATTGGAATGCCAGCTATGACTTTCCTAACATCTTCAACAACTATTTTAGCAATATCTATTTTATTAATAATTACAATTGATGGCTTATAAGTAGTGTTCTCAAATATAGCATCTTCAACATCATCTATTGTTACTTCACCAAAACATCTTATAATTGCGTTATTAATTTTGTAGCTTAATAAGAGCTTTTTAACATCTTCAACTGTAGCATTTGAAACTTTACCAATAACTTGAATTCCAGCCCCAGCTCTTCTTTTTTCAATTTGCACATACCCGTGAGGTTTATGTATTAAAATTCTAGCTTCTTCTAGTATTTTCTTTATAGTTTCAAACTGTTTAAATACATCGTTTGCCCCATTTAAAATTATGAGTATTCCATCGGAATTCCTAATAAGATTTAAAGCTTGAGCACCCCCTATGATTCCTTCATTTTCACCTATTATAGATGGAACTTCCACTAATTGGAAAGCTATATCTTCATATGGCAGCATTCCTACTGCTGGTTTCTTTGTAGCAAATGGATAATCAGATATTTCAACTTTAGCGTTAGTTAATAACTTTAAAAGGCTACTCTTACCCGATTTTGTCATTCCCACAAGAACTATCTGTGCAGCTCCTTCTCTTTTAATAGCATATTCAGACTTTGAAATTATGGATTTTCTATGCTTTTCTCTTTCTTCAATTTCTCTTTTTAAAGTGGCTATTTGATGTTTAACATGGCTTACTAGCTTTTCAGTACCCTTATGCTTAGGAATAGATGAAAGAAAATCTTGTAAAGCTATTATTTTTTCATAAGGGTTACTTATTTGCATCGCCCTAATCCACTTTGCTTTAGCCTCGGCTGGCAAATTAGTTGGCATTTAACTCACCGACTGGGCATATTAATAATACTTTAAGATAGGTATTATCTTTTACTATGCATGTTAATGTACTCAACTCAGAAATTATGATCTAAATAACTCTAATTTATCTTTTCAATGAAAAGCTTTTAAGGATGCAGCTTAACTAGTGATATGATTAATATTATACAGACTTATGTTAGTATAAATAGGGTTTTAATTGAAAACTTTCGTTCTAACAATGTTGAATTAAGAAGAAAGTATCATCACTGGGGGAAATATGCCATCAAAAACAGAGCTAAGGTCTAAACTTAAAGGAGATTTAATTGACTATGATTTACTGATTAATGAAGTAATTAACGATCAATCATTTAGTGCTTTATTATCCTTAATAAGTGATAGAAATGAATATGTCAGGCTAAGAGCATCATATATAATTGCAAGTATTGTAAGAAAAATTCCGGAGTTAATTAACGTATTTTATCCTAAGCTACTTAAGCTTCTTAATAGTGAAAATGAAGGAATACGAGTAGCTGCTGGCTTTGTTATTGAAAAATTAAAGGAAATAATCAATCAGAATATTCCCTCTGAAGAGATGAATAAATAATTTGATCTTCTATTAAAGTTGTTGCAAAATCCTTAAGCAATTATTATGTATACTACCTGTACGAGGGTTAAGAATATTAATGTAGTCTATTATATCTTATAATTACCTTCTTGAATGATGTTGGTCATGTAAACCTTTCAATAATGTTCTCTATGTTTCTATATGTTTTCTATTTAACCTTTGTAATCCTCCATGGATCGTGACAACTTAGCATATTGTAGCTTCCTTCTTAAGTTGCTAGTTCCTCTATATCTAGACTTTATATCTATTTCTTGGTTTATTCTTTATATTACCCCTACGCTTGAAGTAAACTATCACTTTTGTATGTGGTTCTTCGTAACTTCCTTAAGCATACTTCTTATATCTTAAAACCTTCAAGACCATTAAGTAATGCTATGCCTAGCAAGCACATTATCCAGCATTAGCTGGCTTTGTGAACTTAAGCATGTTTATTGCCTCTATTTTGGTTTTGTATTTTCTATGAATTCTTAGCTTTATCTTCTTATTGATTCATATCTTGTTTAGCATGTATACTGTTGACTTCATAAGCATTAATACATATTCATCATCACACTTATCCTCATACATGGTATACAATTACTCCTTCTCATATCAAACTTAATGGAAGCTTAAAGATTTAAACCACGACAATATGGATGCATAATTCCTACAACAATAATTAAGCTTAGAATATCTGAAGCAATTCTATACGAACATGAACGGAAATACATAGCACCATAAACAACTAAAGTAAACGAAGTTCTCTTCCTAACAAACCTAATAATTCTAGACATACTAACACCATAAATAAGGGAGAGAGCTTTAAAATAAAGCTAAAGTTAACAAAGCCCATTAGCCTGTAACAAACCATATAGAATTCTATTTAGTGTATGTTATTGCCAATTCTAAACTACCAGTTTTCTGTTTTAAGAGAATATAAAGGTCTAATGAGTTCCAACCACTATCGCTAAGTTCACGAAACCTAATAGAAAACATAAAGAAGAAAGCTTGAATAGTTTTACGAGAATTCATTAATAAAACGATGCTATTACTAGTTATACTCTTAATAATTCTAACTCGTATAATTTCTTGTAAAGCAAGTCTACAGCTTGGTAAACTTCATTTTCCTGTCTTGCTCCTGTACATACAATTTTACCTGAGCTAAATAGTAACAAAACAACTTTAGGTTTTCTCATTCTATATATTAATCCCGGGAATTGCTCCGGCTCATACATTGAATCTTCAAGTGTTAATGCAGCCTTTTCTAGATCTATCTCAGCGCTTAAATTTGCAGATGCTACAATATTTTGGATCTTTGTTTCAGCTTCTCCTACTATCACAATTCCACTGCTGCGAAGAATTTTAATTATCTTTTTTATAGCTCTATAAACATCCTTCTCGCTTTTAGCACCTGTACATACCATTTTTCCTGAGGCAAATATCAGCGTTGCAGTTTTAGGTTTATCAAGTCTAAACACAAGACCTGGAAATTGTTCAGGATTATATTCAACATTTGGTACATTTCTAAATACTGCATCAAGATCTATGGATTGATTTAATGTTACTGAAGCAACAACATTTTCAATCCTCACGTTAGGCTTAAACATACTAATCATTATTTATAAATAGACATTATATATAAGCGTTTTGTCAAATATAGCGCCTTAGAACTTTATCTTTATTTAGTTCTTTCTTTGTTTATGGTAATTATCGATAATTGGAGATTGCTTGATGAAAGGTAAACTCTGTATATGGTGAGTGGGATTATTAGGAGATTTACTAATATTGGTTTTATGATGCTTAATATTTTATTTAGAGCTTTGTGGCTTAATTCTTTGTTGTTTAGGTCTCTTCTTTGATTTTATGTTTCTTTTTGATTTTGCCTTATAGGTTTATTAGCATGTTGTATATGTATGCTTTGGCTTCTAGTTCTTTCTTTATGCTTTCCATGTTTTTCGCCATGCAGTATTCTCCATACTGGCGTTTGAATGTTGAGAATGTTGTTTCAACCCAACGTCTACCGTAGCCCATCATCCCCGCCCATCCTTCATCACCCATCCTTCCGATAAGCCTAACCATCCTACGTCTTTCCGGAGGACCTCTATCATCTCTAGCATTACGTCTAGGCTTTATGACGGGTTTTACGCCCATCCCTCTAAGGAGATTGTAGGCTTCAGAGTTATCGTAAGCTCCATCCATAACAGCTTCAGAAACCCTCCTAAGCTTAGAGGCATCCTTAATTAATGCCGCTTCTGAGTCGTGAACGTCATCAGTTGTTACCTCCATAGCTAAAACCTCCTAGTCTTAACGTCTACTGCGAAGTGGATCTTGATATAGCGCTTCCTCCTCCCATACATACGTGTAACCCATCCACCAGACTTATGGACGCTAACACCGCTCGAGTCTACGGCTATAGTGACTGGCTCGTTGGAAACCCTCAACGAATCGTATAAAGATGGGTTAAGCATTAATATACGTCTCCTAACCCAAGAGTAGTCAACTGATGGAAGCTTAGGGATAAGCCTATTTAAAGCCCTAGTGAAGCCTTCAAGCTGCCTGTAAGGCATTGAGAAGAGATAACGTACAACCATAAGGAATTCAACATACCTAACAGTAAGCTTGAAGGGATGACCTACCTTACCACGATTCAAATCCATAAGCTCAGAATCATAGCCTTCAGAAATTCCAGGCTAAGAAGAAGCTCACCACGCCTAATCAAACACTCATCAACAACCCTCCAATCCATAAACTAAAGATTCAATAAACCAAAAATTAATTAAGCCACAAAGCTTAATTAGAATAACTTATTAAAGACTTTTATGAACTTAAGCATGTTTAAATTTCCCTTCTAACTATTCATGATTTGAGAGTATTAGGAAACTAATATCTAGAATTGATTTCAAGATTTAAATAAACTCTAATCTATCATACTATATTTATTTAACTGATGGTATTACTTTCTATCTAGATTTATACATATTAATATTCCAATTGAAAAAGAGACTAGCGATACAAGTACTGTGAAATGTATAGTTATTAAGCCGAGAGCTTCTGCTATAATCTCTGAAATACGTATTAGTGGGTCTGTATTCAATAAGTAGTTAATTAAGGGTGGAGACATCATAAGTATAAGTGCAATTATTTCTTTTAATGTCGCACTAGTTTTAATCAGCATGTATATGTTTAGCACAGTAAGAATATAAATCTAATGCTTAACATTATGCATTTTAAACGAATTTGTTGAAGTTTTGAATATATTATTTAGTTTGATTTGTTTATGTGTCTATTAAATTTAGAAGTTTATTTTTGGGTGTTCTTACTCTGTATTTTGTATGGTTAGTAATTATGGATTTAAGAGGTTGAGAATATCATTCTATTTGTAGGCTTTATTAACTTGTTTATGATTGTAGCTTGAAGATGAGTAGAATATTAAATATTGATCGTAACTATGAGACTTTACATGAATGACTCTAAATTTAGTGAATTATTATTAGTTATTCTATTGGTTGTATAAGGTTATGTTAATGAATGTAATGTTAGGATTAGTTTCACTTATTGTATGAATTGCAGATTTACTTATAGATTCTATAGCTAAGCTTAATAATTTTGAAACTCTTCTAAACCTTCATGAAATACATACTCTAATACTACTAAACTTTAGTTTCACCCTTTTCTATTACATTTTAAACAACTAGAAATTAAATTTACTATATTCATAATCCATTAAAAGTAAATAAATGGATTTTAAATACTTTCTTATCCGGGTACTATTAACTCACAAACTTCATATAAATGGTTAGCCACTAAAGGTTGTTAGGAGGGTAATAGAAGTTCTGCTTTATAGCAAAACATAAAGTAACAAGACTTAAATATTTTAAAACCATCTTAAGACAAGCAAATATTGCTGAATCCAGAGAAACTTGTAGATGACTTCTAATTTATTAAGTTTCTCTTCTAAATAATTGATACAGTTCACCAATGGCTGATGATAAGATAACCAATAAATCTATAAATGGATATATTAAAGTGTATTTTAGGATTTTCTTTCTAAATCCTTTAATAAAGTAATATATTAATCCCCAAGTAAGGGGAGCCAATATAATTGCCTTAATTATATCTAGTGATAGTCTATTATTAAAAAGTATACTTGTAATCAACAACACTATTAAAAGCATTACTGCTATTATAAAACCTATAAGGTAAAGTATAAGCCATGTTCTTAAAGGTCTAACTCCCTTTACCTTTTTTATTAAAATTCCCCCTCCCTTACCATATCTAAATGTTTGTTTAATAAGTTTAATGATAGAGTCTCTATGTTGATGAAATACTATTACATTAGGCTCAAGTCTTATTTTATACCCCTTTAATCCTAGTCTTTCAATAAGTTCAAGATCATCATAACCGTACTTTATTGTCTCATTAAAAAGTCCTATATTAATTAGTACATCTCTTCTAAAGGCCATGTTACATCCAGCGGGATAGCTGAACGGTTTCCACAAATTTAGGATTTCTTGTCTTTTATATTGTGGCATAATATGTAAACCCGTATTGTCAATGTATATTGAAGTAAAGTTCTTACTTAATCCCTTTACACTTCCACCTATACATGCTACGTCATTATCGTTAAAACATGAAACTACATTTTTTATCCAATCCTTTGGAACAACGCAATCAGCATCTGTAAAGACAACAATTTTTCCTTTTGAATTTTTAATTCCAGTGTTTCTGGCGGCATTTAATCCGGTTCCTTCTTGCATAACAAGTTTAACAGGATACTTTAATACGAGTTCTCGAGTTCCATCCGTTGAGTATCCATCAACAACAATAACCTCATACTTCCTCCTATCATATTCCAGCTTCATCAAGGACTCTAGTAAATCTCTAATCGTATTAGCTCCATTCCTAACAGGAACTATAACAGATATGTCTATTTCACTCATAGTTTATCTCTCTTCTAACAGTAAGTTTCTCATTCCATGAACCTACCTAAATACGCTTCCTCCTCAAATATTTGTATTCTTGTAGTAACTCATTAACTGTAAATTCAATACTATTTCTTAGAAAGCCCTTAGAGAATAATATCTTATCGCTTATTGCCCTCATACTCTGAATATAAACTCGTTTTATAATTATTTTTCTTAGATTCTTCATGAATTCATATACAGCCTTAATAATACTTATAGAAAATTGAGTATTAATTAGAATAGATACATGTATGGCTAAGAATGATAGAAACAGGTATATACTTCCTCTAATTAGTAAGTTTTCTAGTTCTGCATTCTTAAATAGTGTATATAGCCTATTTTTGGTTGAATGATAAACTCTAAAAGGATTCAATTTTTTCTCTATATTGCTTTTATGGTATACTATAGCATCTCTAACTAAAACCACTTTACACCCTATAAGTCTTACACGCCAGCTATAGTCTGTATCATCATCATATATGAAATAATCATCATCAAATCCTCCGGTAATTTCATAGATATTACGTCTTGTTATACATGCCGCTGATGAGGCGGCAAAAATCTCTATAATCCTATTACCTATACTGCTCTGTTTTAATCCATATGTTGAAACCCATGTTCCAAGAAGATCTATAGAGAGGCATGAATGGTCAAGTTTATCCGGATGATCATACTGTAAAATGCATGCTTGTGCTATTCCAATAGATCTATCTTTTTCCATGACATCAACCAGCCTTTTTAACCAATGTGGTGTAACTTTGATATCATTATCTAAGAATACAATATACTTAGAGTTTATGCTTATATTTTTGAATCCAATATTGTGTGATTTTGCAGGTCCAACATCATTTTTAAAGCCAATAAGTCTAAAATTATACCTCATCGCTAGTTCCTCTATTTTAGGAGTTTGGCAATCAACAACTAGTACTTCATAATTTGAATATTGAGTCTTATATATAGATTTCAGGCAAGATTCTAAATTCTTAATGTTTCTTGCATTTATAATCACTATACTTACATAAGGCATGCTTGTTTGAAAGCAGCTACTCACATTATTCTCTAGGGTTTTTACTAATAAATTTAAGCATGCTATAGCGTAGCTAAAATAATATTTACCTAAATAGAGGGTAGTTTTAAACTGTTCCTCTTCTTCTTGAGTCTAAATCATTTATAAACTGATAATAAAGTTAGGAAAAGTTTAATGTTATACTAAGCAAATTTAAGTTTTCTATTGTACATGTTATTTAAGTAATACTGACTAGAATTTTTGTATTACCTTTTTCCCTTTCTTCTTTCCTCCTTACACCATGGAACAGTAATTACAATCAAAATTAATAGGAATATTATTAGTGATATTATTGGACTTTCATGAGCAATTAAAGTAATCCATCCAATATAAGGAATTTTAAGAACAACCTTCCCAACAATGTCCTTTTCTCTAATCCATGTCTCTATATTATATGGGTTTTCGTCTGGGCTATTATTATTATCACCTTTAGTTAAGAAACGCCAGTTTCCATTTGAATCCTTTGTCTTATTCACTACTCTATGAATAATATTTGACTTATAGGGTAAGTTAAATATAATTATGTCACCTACTTCTATATTTTCAGCTTTTACCCCAATACATATAACGTAGTCTCCTTTCTTAAGGCTAGGCTCCATACTGCTCGAACTTACGACTCCTATAGGTACCTTTGTATTAAGAACTATCTGTAAGATATTATATGCAAACAATACTGTAATTAATAGTATAGCCATCATTATGTAATCTTTAATTTTACTATTTTTCAGTATTCTGCTATAGTTCATACTCAGTCTGTACTATCTACTATAAGATCTTATATATTTATTTTCCTTATGAAGATTTAAATACTAAGTATTATGGTGAGAAACCAATATTTTTCATCGTGGTGCATTATGATTTTCTAGATCTCTTGAAGAACTTAAACTACATATGTTAGAAAACACATTTCGGTAAGAAAAACAGACATGGTAACTTGGGAAGGAAGCTGCAATATGCTAAGTTGCTACATCCAGAGAAGCGTAGTAAAAGTGTATTCATCATTTATTAATAGGTAGAATTGATAAGATTGGATTTAATGGAGCTGTTGAAGCCGATGAATTATACGTTAACACTAGATTGAAGAGGGTAGGAACAATAGTATAGTATTAAACGCCTAGGTAAAGTAGCTAGACAAAGAGCCTTTAGGGGGCGTGAATTATGGAGTTACGATAAGCCAGCTTCATTCCTACTTGTCGGTAGGAGTGGAGGATTACATTCCATCAAGTAGTGTTGAGTTTTGAAGTATCTCTCAAGGTAATAGGTAGAAGAGTTGAGAATAACTTAACCATATGATAGCTTCAACTTATATCTAAGCTTAAGTAAGTAAGCTAAGATATAGACATGAGTATGTAAACCACTCAGAATAGGTTAGAGGTAGACGTCACATAACAACTATGAAAATAGAACGTCAATGCTAATACCATGGCTATCAATATATAGAAAATATGTAAAAAATAAACCTATACTTAACAGCATTCAAACATGTAGAAGATCGGAAAGAATAAGCCCAACCGAAGCAATAACAGAAATTCTAAAACAATTTACAAACTAACAACCACAACAACCTCATTAAAGAGAGACCTTAAAATTTAAATTTTTTCTTTTAAACAATTAATAATGAACAATTACCAAATTAGAGAATTTCGAGAAGATGACTTGGAACCCGTTATTGACATAAATAGAAAATGTTTACCTGAAAACTATGCTCCATGGTTCTTTATGGAGCATTATAATCAATATCCAAAAGCCTTTCTTGTAGCTGAATATGAAGGTGTTGTAGTTGGATATATTATGTGTAGAGTTGAATATGGTTTTAGCAATCATAAACTTGGTGTTTGTAGAAAGGGTCACATTATATCTATAGCTGTATTACCTGAATACAGAAGAAAAGGAATTGGTGAAAATCTGCTTAAAGAAGCTATGAAAGCTTTACGTGCTTATCAGGCAAGTGAAGTATATTTAGAGGTCAGAGTCTCCAATAAGCCTGCAATAAATTTATATAAAAAGTTAGGCTTCTCAGTTGTTCGAATACTAAGAGCTTACTACATGAATGGTGAAGATGCATACTGTATGTCCCGTTCATTACTAACCTAGATTTTAGCTCTTATTTAGTCATTATATCATCTTTCATAGTTTAATCAATTAATAATTTTTCATATAAAACTTTGGAGCAAACCCTGAAACGAAATTAAACCACATAATGCTATACTGTTTTACTATTTTAACCTTCTATCTCAGTTATAAATGAAATCATAATGGTTAATATCCACTATGAGCGTAAAGATTATAAGGAGCCCTATTTTAATTCTCTCACTACTAGTAAACTTGTATGACATATAATAAATCATTACAGTAGGTGATGTTTGATGTCTGCGCGTATAGCTAGTATGCCTGTATTGGTACTTAAAGAAGGAACAAGCAGATCTATAGGTAGGGAAGCTCAGGAAAATAATATATCAGCAGCCATTGCACTAGCTAACATTGTTAGGTCATCATTAGGACCTAAGAGTATGGATAAAATGTTAGTGGATAGTTTTGGAGATGTTACAATAACCAATGATGGTGCAACAATACTAAAAGAAATGGATGTCCAACATCCTGCAGCTAAGATGCTTGTTGAAGTTGCCAAGGCACAGGATCAAGAAGTTGGTGATGGAACAGCAACAGCTACAGTACTAGCTGGTGAATTACTTAAGAGCGCTAGAGAGCTTTTAGATTCGGATGTACATCCAACAGTTATAGTTGATGGTTACAGACGCGCGCTTGATAAGGCCCTGGAGACTTTGGATTCAATAGCTGAGCCTGTAGATCCTATGGATAGGAAAACATTAATGGACATAGCATTAACATGTCTTAGTGGGAAAGTTGTAACCGCAGGGGCCTATGAGAAGTTAGCAGAACTTGCTGTTGAAGCTGTACTTCAAGTAGCTGAAAAAATCAATGGTAAATGGAAAGTAGATATTGATAATATTAAAGTTGAAAAGAAACATGGTAAATCAATCGATGAAAGCGTTTTAGTAAGTGGTATTGTTCTGGATAAAGAAGTTGTTCATGAAGGAATGCCTAAACTAGTTAAAAATGCTAAAATAGCACTACTTGAATGCCCCATAGAAATCGAAAAACCAGAAATAAGCGCCAAAATAAATATTACACGTCCAGATCAAATGAAAAGATTTCTTGAGGAAGAAACTCAAGTTTTAAAGAAAATGATTGATAAAATTGCAAGTGTTGGTGCAAATGTGGTAATATGTGAGAAGGGAATAGATGATGTTGCACAACATTTCTTAGCTAAAAAGGGAATAATGGCCGTAAGAAGAGCTAAAAGATCAGACATGGAAAAATTAGCAAAAGCTACTGGTGGAAGAATAGTTTCAAGTATAGAGGACATCTCTGAAAAAGATTTAGGTGAAGCAGGACTTGTTGAAGAAAGAAGAGTTGCTGAGGATAAAATGGTTTTTGTTGAACAATGTAAGAATCCTAAAGCAGTAACAATACTTCTTAGGGGAGGCTCTGATCAACTAGTTGCTGAAGCTGAAAGATCAATTCATGATGCGATATGCGTTGTTAGAGATGTTGTTCAGGAGCCTAAAATAGTTGGAGGTGGAGGCGCTGTAGAGATTGAAGTTGCAAAGGCTTTAAGAGAATATGCAAAGAAGTTAAGCGGTAAAGATCAGCTTGCAGTTATGAAATATGCTGATGCTTTAGAAGTTATACCATTAGCTCTTGCGGAAAATGCTGGATTGGACCCAATAGACATAATTGTAAAATTAAAAGCCGCTCATGAAAAGATGAAATGGGCTGGAATTAACACAATCACTGGTGATATAAGTGATATGCTGAGTCTTCATATAGTTGATCCTGTAAATGTTAAAAAACAGGCCTTAAAGTCTGCAACTGAAGCAGCAATAATGATCTTAAGAATTGATGATATTATAGCTGCTGCCAGACCTGAAAAAGAAAAGGAGAAGAAACCTACTGAAGGAGCTCCAAGTGAATTTGAATAATAACAATAACTTATTTTTCTAAGTTTTTATTAGCAACATTATTTAAGATTTAAAAAATTAAATAACTAATAGTAAAACATTTAAGGAATGCGGCGAATGCTTGGTAGATACTATGGTTGAGGTTTCATGTGAGGAAAAAGGAAAAAGAATTCTTATTGGCCCACCAAAACTTACAAGATTTGAACGTGCCAGAATAATAGGTGCTAGAGCTTTACAATTATCACTAGGTGCTCCTCCATTACTTTCAGGTATTAGATATAATAACCCAATTCAAATTGCAAAAGAAGAACTTGAAGCTGGTATTCTTCCAATAACTATTAGACGTAGACTTTCAGATGGCACACATCAAGACATCCCATTAAAATGGCTTATAAAGGGATGTTAACTAAAGCTTTGATGTCAACATCTTATTATTATGACATCCTAATGTAACCTTACCCATCCTCCTTTATATTAGGCGTTCATTAATGATTTTATTTTTCCTTATGTTTAATTATCAAGATTCTATGAAATTTAGATATGAAGTATACGCAGTTGATGGCTTAAGTACATAAAGATAACCGACAATTAAAAGATATTTAAATATTTTACAATTAACAGTTCTAAATATAAATTAATACAGGCTTTAGACATAGCTTAATAGCAAACATTTAGGAGCTACCAAAGTTTTAAGCAAATAAAGCGCATCATAATGAGTTCGGTCTAAGAGAAAACTTTTTCTTTATGATAAATGTTCAGCGACTGAAAGTTTCTAGAAAAATGATAAAGGATCTGCTTTTATGATAGACCAAATACAAATGGAAATGGCTAGATAAGTTTATGCCTATAGGATGACATGAGGAGATGAGTTTTTATACTCGTAGATTAAATTTAGGATGAGAGAGATGACCAAAACTATTACAATTAATTTAAAAGGTATAACTCATATAATTGAGTGTTGGGATGAAATGCAGAACTTATATAAAGCTCGGGATTACTGCGAATTTGCAAAAAAAGTGCAGGAATTTGCAAAAATGATTATTAGTTATGACGACTATATTTTAAGTGATTTAGATGGGGTTATAGAAGAATTATTAAAATTAGCAAATAGCATAGTTAAAAGAAAGAAATCAGAAAAAGCCACTATAAGAAAGATTAAGGAAATGGTTGATTATATAGTAAGTATATGGTGCTCACATTATCTTTTAGAAGATTCCCAAGTAAAATTTAATTAAGCTAGCATTAATATTATTGGGAATAATATGGGTGGTAAAAAGAAGAAAACAATAACAGCAATGGAAAAGGAATCTTTAAGAAAGAGAAAAGAAAAAGTGGAAGAAAAAAAGAAAAAGGAAGAAAAGGAAATAAAGAGGGGAGCAATACCTGCATCTGTTGATATCTCAATAATTGAGAACATTAAGAAAGATTTAAGCAGTACAAGTTATCTAACACCTTTTAGTGTATATTCTAAATATGGACTAAAAATAGGAGATGCTAAAAGAATACTTAAAATACTATGTTCAGAAGGAATAATTAAACTTGTTAGTGGAAACGCAAGAATTCAAGTATATGTACCATTAAATCAAAATCCCCTCTAATCTAACATTTTTATGTGAACAGGAATAGATTTTGGAATTTCTCTAAGCTCGTTAACTCCTTCAGTAATGTATCCTATAGACAACGACTTCGCATATGATAAACCTTCATTTAAAAATAAAATAATATCACTACCTAAAGGACAGTATGCTACATCACCCATACTAAAATTCAGCTTACCTGGCTTTTCCAGTCCAGTTTTAAGTTTAATTGGAATTCTAATATAGTTTACTTCCTTAAATGCTCTTGAGAATAATGGAAGATGTTTTACCATATCTTCTATTGTTCTAGGGGCAAGAAATCTAATAAGTGATATCTTAATTTTCGCAATGCTATTGAAATCAATGATCAAATTTATTGATTCTATCTTTTTAAACATACAGTTAACATTTAGTTTCCAAAATAAATTTTACTATATTCATATCTGCCTTGTGAACTTAAGCCATCACCTACATATGCTTCATATCTAAAGTTCATAAAACTATTGTCAACTACTTATATTGAAGAGAAGCCAATAGTAGCAACTCTAAATCATCATTAACCTATATTGAGCTTGGTAAATTATATTGTTAAGATATTTTATTATTTCATTATAGAAAAACCTAAGCAAATCATTATGGTATTTTATGTAATTCTTGTCGAGCTATAGTCTTAGTTTAACACATCTAATAATCGCATGTTTATCAAAACTATTCAAATACTATAGCCCAGGACTCTTTGTAGAGAAGTTGGTTTTCCTCTCAACACTAAGTACAGTAGGTTATTAAAAGGATTAACAGGTATAAGAACAATTCATAGAGTACTCGAAGCTCCTAAGCTAGAGAGAAGTCATGTAAGTTCCAGAAACATAAAAAAGAAAAGTATATATTGCCAAGATGAGAAAATCATAGACTATGACTTGTTAAAAAGCTCTATGTTATAAGGCTACATGTTTTACAGATGGAAGATATTATAACCTTGACTATATGTAGGCTCAGCTAACAAGCAAGCTCTGCTAACTTTAGATGTGAAAATATGTGTAATTGATAGCCTAAGTTCATAAGGCGAACAAGTATAACTTAATAATCATAGAGAAAGACAACTTTACAGAAGATTTAAAGAGCTATAATCCTACTTAACAAGACAGCATAGACGAAGAGTTTTCCAAGAAATAAACTTGTAAGTTTAAACCATATAGCTATAAGAGAAGGAAAGATTAGTAGAGAATGAACGGAACTACTATAGAATTCTATTAAAATAGAGAAGAGATTTCGAAATAAAGTTAAGTTCATATAATACTTACATAATGTAAATATTTTTAAACTATAACATATCTCAACTATACTATCATTATAAGGTCGGTATTCATGGCTTTTCAAGTAGATAAAGTGATTAAAGAAGCTATAGATCTACTAGAAAAAAATAATATTGAAGAAGCTAAAAGGAAATTAAAATATGCTTATGAGGTGTATGATAGACACGCATGGCTATCAAAGGATGGTAAATTATATGAAAAAGACGTTTATGACCGTTTTTCCAAGAAAGGCGTTCCATTCAAGAGTACACATTCATTTGATGTTGATGTAGTAGTCCTACAGAAAAATCATAAAGTAAAACTTATTGAATGTAAAGTTATAAGAAAGGATTTTCTCTATCTTTATCCCTCAGATTATGAAAAATTGTATACTATTTACCGTAAACTTAAAACGTTAGGATATATGCCTGAACCAATAGTAGCTGTTAAAATGCCTAAAAGGAAAAGGGAAAGATTAATAGTTCTGAAAGAAGAATGGATGAAGAAGGGATTTGTAATAAAAATACGTTTTCATCAAAGTAGTCGTAGAATAACTGTTGACTGGTTTGTTCCAAGAAAAATGAGAAACAACGGCAAAAAGTAAGACAATAGTACTTAATTCAAATGTAAAGTATTAATGTCTAATAATGTAACTTTCTTATGTTGTTACAATGTTAACAGTAATGCTTATTATTCCATCCGTATTTGTCATCCCCTTGAGTAACTCTTTAACACTACTTGTTATTCCCTTAACAATTATAATTTCTAAACATCTTTTTTCATCTAAGTGAATATGCATTGATGATGAAATTAAACTTGAGTATTTATGCTGAATATCAATAATTCTATCAACAATCCCCTTAATCTCATGATTGTATGTTACTAATAGTGCTCCAACAACGTTTTTCTCACTTCTTGTCCAATAATGACTAGCTATAAAGTCTCTCATTGCAATTTGTACAGCACGAGATCTTTCATAACCTAGACTCTTAGTTAACTTATCAAAGTCATGTAGTAACTCTGGCGGTAATGAAATGCTTATTCGTCTAACTTTATTCTTTGGGCTCAAACTATCACCATAATTAAACCTTTATTATCGATATAAATTTAATTGATATAATTCAAAATCATTTTACTATGTATATATCCATAACTATTTGATAAAGTCTTACTCCAATTTTTCTTGTGACTCTAATAAGTTTAAACTCAAAATACTTTACTTTATTATTTAGAATCTTACTATAATCCCTTATAGCTTTATTAAATAGATCATTAATCGTTTCACCTCTATTTCTATGATATACATCATAGACGTGTACGTATCCTCCATCGTTTTTTAAAGTTAAAATTGCATATGGAAGATAAGCTTTAGCTAATTCCGGCAATGGCATTAAAACCCTATTAGCAATATTTATTAGTTTCCTCATTATGACTTCTCTAGCATCACCAAGTATGGGTACAACAGTATTTGTAAACTTATTGATTTCTATATTTTGTAGCATATAGTTGTAAGCATCTGGATTGGCATCTATTGAATATATAATAGAAGGTTTTGAATGTCTTGCTATTACTATGGAATATGTTCCTACACCAGCAAACATGTTTACTATGACTTCACCATGGTTAACAAGCCTTGCAATCCTAATTCTTTCATACATTAATCTTGGTGTAAAGAATACCTTGTTGATATCAAGTTTAAAAAAGCATTTTGATTCTTTATGAATAGTTTCAGTTCTATTTTCACCAGCTATAACTTCAAATTTTTGCACTCTATATTCTCCATGCGCTGGCTTTATTTGAGTAGCTACAACCTTAACCTTTTTACATTTACTTAATATGTGATTAGCTATTAAAATTCCAACTTCTTTATCATTTCGCTTAGGAATTTTAATAATTGCTATATCCCCTATTATATCATATCTTACTCTCATGAATTTAATATTCTCACAATTCATAACTTACCATCACGCCTAAGGCAACCTTCTCCTAAACATACTTTAAAGACCTTGAACATATAGCAGCTTAGATTTATTAGTATTATTCTTAACTCTTACTCAAGTATTTGTTAGTGATTAGTTTATTATTGTATCTTTTGTATGTTTTAGTTTTCTTGTTTGGGAGTTTGAATAATAAGATGTCTTTAATAAATCATAGTTTCTACTTTCTCTCATCCCACCAGAGTATTAATGTTAAATGCTAGAAGTGTTAGTAGGATCTCGAGAGTTACACTCCTTCCTAACACATCTCTTATGAATATAAGACTATAATACTGGATCTATGATACTTTGTCTCTATGAGATTCTTAATGCTGTTAATTTAATTACAAATAAGTAAGAAAATAAAAACAACAGAGCATATAGTAAATGCTCAGTAATAAAAGGTTATTAGAAGAAATGCAAAAGAAAATATTAACTTTTAACTTTAAATGTTTGTTGAATCCTATACCTACAGACTACTATGACTAAGTTCTTTAACTTCCTTTTTCTTAATTGATATTATCTTATCATATATGTATCTTGGTAAAGTATAGTCTTCTTTTCTTATTTCAAGCTTCTTACCTATTATTAATCCTTGCCCCGTAGCAATGTTTATCTCATGAGCATATAAACAATGATTTGTTTGTCTAGCTTTTTCAATTATTAAAAATCTACATAGCTTTCCTCCTCGAATTATCCTCTTAAATCTGATAATAATATCACCTACATGTTCAACCCCAAATCCATGTGCCTCTCCAGTAGTTATAGCGTATTGTGCAGTCGCCATAACTGTAAAATCCCATTTTGAAAGGACCTTTTTAATAAAGTACGAATATCGCCTAGCCATAGCAGGCTTATCAAGCCAATAAGCTGAAATAGAGTCTATTACTACTCGAGCACGGCCATATCCAAGATATTTTTTTGCCTCAATTATTTTGTTAATAAGCATCTCTAAATCTAGTGATTTTAAAGTCCACAGATCTTCTCCCCCCATAAGTGCATCTATAATTATAAGCTTCTTCTCAGTAATTGCCTTGTTAAAATCCATGTTAAATTGAGCAGCCTGACTGATTATGCTTTCTCTACTTTCCTCTGTTGTTATATATATGTTTTTATCATTTTCAAGAATACCCTGATTAATAAAGTGAATACAGAGTATTGTTTTACCGCATCCAGGTTCTCCAGTAACAACAACAAAAAACCCTCTTGGAATACCACCCTCAATAAGTTCATCAAGTCCCTTTACTCCAGTTGAAAGGCGCTCAATGTTCACACCCTTCATTATATTTAACAACTCTTTTAAACTTAACGAATGGCTACACGGCTTTGTTAACTTTAGATTTATTTGGGAGTTCTCTCCCTTATTTATGGTGAATCTATGGTTAAAGTTGTTAAGTTTGTTAGGGAGAGAACTCCATTTACTCTAGTTGTTTATTGCTTATATATATTTTCGTTCATGTTCATCTAGGATGGCTTCAGATATTTTAAGCTTTATTGTTGTTAGGAGTTATGTATCTATATTATCGTGGTTTAGATCTTTAAGCTTCCTATTTGAGTTTGATAGGAGGGATGTTAGGATTGTTATGGTTGATGATACTATTATTAGTGTAGGTTCTAAGAGTAAGGTTGTTTATGTTGTATTTGAGCCGTTATTAAGGAAATTTTGTATGTATTGGTTTGCGATGTTGCAACATGCTTACATCTCTAACATTCCTTAAAAAGGTTAGGGCTATCTATGGTTCTAATATAGTTGTATTAAGTGATGGAGCTCATTATTATAAAGCAGTAGAATATTAAAATTAAAACATGAATTGTATAGTTTAGAGGTTAGGAATCTAATGGAGAGGATCATACAGTATGTTAAGGATAGAACTAAGCTATTCGATAATTATATACCATGCATGAAGGATAGATGTGATGGTGAACATGTATTAATGCTTATAAAATCAATAATATACATACTAAACAAACATGGATAAGGAAAATAAAAGCTAAGGAATTCATAGAAAACATAATACCAAAATAGAGGTGATAAACATGCTTAAGTTAACAAAGCCGTTTAAATTTTAGAAAGTTTTAAATATGCATCTATTGTAATGACTACAGAATTGTATGTCTAGCTCTGAGCATTGGCTTGTTGATATATTAGCAAAACTACTAAAATTTCGCGGAGAGAAATCTATATATATATGTAATGGCGGCCTTTCTGTATCTGGTCTTCAACATATTGGGAGATTGAGAGGTGAAATTGTAATTAATGATGCTATTATAAGTCTACTTGAGGAAAATGGACTCAAAGGTAAGCATACTCTAGTGCTATACACGCAAGATCCTTGGAAGGGTAAAGATAAACAGTTATCAGTTTTTAAGAATCCTGATGAAGCCAAGAAATATATATCATGGCCACTTATCATGGTTCCTGACCCATTTGATTGTTGCAACAACTGGGTTGAACACTTTTGGAAGGATTTCGGAAACTATCTGGAGCTCTTTACACATGAAGTCGACATAATCACAACAACCGATTTATATAAATCTGATAAAATGAAGAATTTTATTAAAACTGCTTTTGAAAAAAGAGAAAGTATCAGGTCAGTAATAAACAAATATAGGGGTCGAAAACCATACCATGAAAATTGGCTTCCATTTGAAGCTATATGTGAAAACTGTAATAGAATAGGTGCTGAATCAATAAGCGCCGATATAAGTAGTTATAAGGTTAGGTATAAGTGCCATTATTGCGGCCATGAAGGTGAAACATTTATGTGGAATGGTAAATTAACATGGAGGCTTGAATGGATTTCAATATGGTATTGCTTAAATGTTGATTTTGAACCATTCGGCAAAGATCATGCCATGCCAGGAGGATCAAGAGATAGCTGTGTAGATTTGTCTGTTAATGTATTCAATATGAAACCACCCTTGGGATTAGCTTATGAATGGGTCGGTTATTATAAGGACGGTAAGGATGCTGGTGATATGGGGTCAAGCGACTTCATTGGCTTCTCGCCAAAAGAATGGGTTGAAGTTGCTGAACCTGAAGTTCTGAGATTTTTATACTTATTTCAAGAGCCAATGAAAAGGATCATTATTGGACTTGAAAATATTCCACAATACACCGATCAATTTGACCGCGTAGAAAGATTGTATTATGGTGTAGAAAAACCCTCAAAAAGAGAGCTTCCACAATTTAAACAGTTACTGAAAAGCTTTAAACTTGCACATATTAAACCGTTACCATATAAAATACCAATACAGCTTCCATATCTTCACGCTGTAGCACTGATTCAAACCCTTCCCAAAGAAAACTTAGTAGAAAACGCTATTGCAAGACTAAGAGCTACTAAGTTTACATCAAAGGAGCTGTTACCAGAAGATATAGAGAGAATTAAAAATAGACTAAATTATGCTAGGAACTGGCTTCAAAAATACGCTCCTGAAGTCTATAGAATAAAGTTTCTAGAAGTACTACATGAAGATATAATAAATAGATTAAACGAAAAGCAAATTCAAATGCTATCAATACTTAGAAAGAACTTAGAAAATTGTCGATGGATCGATGAAGAATTAAAAAATGCTATGATACGTGTACCAAGAGCTAATAAAGAGGAAGAACGACAATTTTTCGAAGCTCTATATTTAATATTTTTCGGCCAAACATACGGTCCAAGAATATCTCCTTACTTATCCATTCTTGAAAAAACTTTTGTACTAAATAGAATTGATGAGGTAATAAATAAATTTAGAAAGTAGAAAATAATGTAGCTATGAAGAAACTAACAACATTACTTCTATTAAAGTTATGGATATTAAACTTTTACGCTTTGTAGTTTATTCTTATTGCTGGTTTCTGGTTGTTTCTATGATTTGACCTTATGAAAGATTCTTTCCATTACTGCTTGAATTGATAGACCTGGTTATTAATTAATCTTTGCGACCATTACTTGACTAGTCATGTTAAGCTACTAAAGAATTAGGTCCACACTCAAATGATTGTTTACAGCTTAAGGCTAGCTAAAATGGAGAGATGCGCAAGGTAAGGTATATTGATGCAGATTAAACAGGAATAAATGTAGAACTATTATTATCAATGAGATAGTTTTTAGTTGACGAGTTTGGCTTTACTAATGATGTTGAAGAGGTGAACACTTTTACTTCTAAGCTTTTAAAGAATGTCTGTGCTATTACTGGGTTCATGGATAATCTATTGGTTAATCTATTTAAGGCTTCCGATGATAAAGATGCTAAGGCTGTTTATTAATCCATTAAATGGCTATTGCCTCAGCTAGAATTAGAATAAAGTTGATGTCTATGGTATTAGTTACTATGCGGTGATTTTTGATTGAATGCTATGTTTCATCTAAAGATATTAGGAGGTTAAGGACTTTAGTTAGGTATAGGATATTATCACCTACAAAACTAATTTTTAGGTTTTGCGAACTTTAGATATAAAATATACGTAGTTGATGATTTAAATTCATGAGAAAATAGTAATCAAGAGAAATTTAATATTTTATAACTGACATTTAATTCAAACTTTGAATTGAGGTTTGATTGAAGGTATAGTTAGAGATAATGAGCATGCTTGTGCTCACAAAGCCCTTTATTGATAGGCAACTTTTTATATTTGTTCAGTAAAAGAACTTGATAGTATGAAGTATCGACTAATGGATTTACTTGCTTGTCCAATTTGTAAGACATTTCCACTTTCATTATATGTATTTGAAGTGTCTGAAGTTGAAATTTCTAGAAACGTATCCAGGACATGTGAAGAATACTGTGGATTTGAAAGTAAGTTTATTAGGGATATTAATGACCTAAAGTGTAACATCTGTCTCTCTAAGGAGATTATTGAAGGAGCTCTTATTTGTTGCAATTGTAATAGATGGTATCCAATAATAGATGAAATACCACATATGCTTCCTGATGATCTTAGAAATAAAGATGCCGATATTCTTTTCCTTAAATCTCATGCAAGCAAACTTCCTGAAAAGATATTATATCAAGGTAAGCCCTTTCATTTATAGTGTTAGTGATCAGTACTAGTACTCTAAATTTAATAAGAATTAATGTTGATCTAAGTGATGAGCTTAAGTTAATATAGAAGTCATTGCAAAACTCTACTATTAAGGTTTAACTGGTTTAATTCTACATGAGAATAGTGTTGTGAAATATTGTTAACATGTTTAAATTTGGAGTTTGCAATTAGTTCATATTTAATGTTGTTCAAGTTTCTACATATTTTACTTTCGAATTGGTACTATTTTTTCTTTAGGCGCATTCTCAATATTCTCTAAATATTTTCTTAAAACCTTAGGAATAATTACGCTTCCATCCTCCTGTTGATAGTTTTCTATTATAGCTGTTATAGCTCTAGATGTAGCTATTGCTGTTGAGTTTAATGTATGAACATAGCCCTCTGATGGTAACCCTCTCTTTTCAGCATATCTTATATTAAGCCTATATGACTGCCAATCTGTGCAATTACTACATGATACTACCTCCCTATATTTCCCTTGAGCTGGCATCCATGCTTCTAAGTCATATTTTTTTGCAGCTACAATTCCTATGTCTCCTGTGCATATGTTAACAATTCTATAAGGAATCTCAAGGCCTTGCCATAGTTTTTCGGCATTCTCTATGAGTTTCTCGTGCCATTTCCAAGAATCCTCAGGTAAACAAAATACGAATTGCTCAACTTTATTAAACTGATGAACTCTAAATATTCCCTTAGTATCTTTGCCATGGGCTCCAGCCTCCTTTCTAAAACAGGGACTTACTCCAGCATACAATAGTGGAAGCTCGCTTTTTTCAAGCACCTCATTCATGTGCATGGCAGCAATTGCATGCTCAGATGTTGCTATTAAATATAGATTTTCCCCCTCAATTTTATATATGACATTTGCAAAATCTTCAAGTGAAGTTACTCCTTCGTAAGCTTCTCTTCTAATCATAAATGGAGGCTCAAGAATTTTAAAACCTTGTGCTTTAAGGTAATCGAGAGCATAGTTAATTAATGCAAAGTCAAGCCATACAAGATCATCTATTAAGTAATAAAATCTAGAGCCTGAAACTTTTGCAGCTCTTTCCATATCTGCAAGGCCTGTTTTTTCCACGTATTCAGCATGACCAATAGGAAGCCTATCCACTATTTCATACTCCACATTATGTCCTCTTACTTGATTTAAAAATTGGTCAATAAATTTCCTCCAAACTTTTGGTTTTCCATAAAACCTTACAGGTATATTATCGCTTTCATCAGTACCGATAGGTACTGATTCATGTAATACATTTGGTAGTCCTAGTAGTATCTGATCTCTACGTTTCTTTAAATCTTCAGCGTATGCTTCAAGCTTTTCTATCTTCTGAGTTATTTCACGAGCTTTATTAATTAAAGTATTTTTATCTTCTATGGTTGTCTTTAAGAGCATTTTAGAAATGACATTTTTCTCATGTTTTAGTTTATTGACTTCTTTCAAAATCTCCCTCCATTTCAAATCAAGTTCTAATGCACTATCAATTACCTTTTCATCCAACCCTCTTACTTTTTGACTCCATTTGAGTTTATCAGGATTCTCACGTAGTAAATATAGTAAACTCCATTGCGTACTAACCATTTATTTTCACTCCAGTAGTAGGTATACTTAGGAACTAGTGTTTAAATTTTCTGGTAATTTAAGAGAACTTAGCGACTTAAGAAGTTATATAAGTTTATTGTTTATTTCATGTTAGTATTAGGAGTTTATTAAAATCTTGGAATGTTTGAGTGGAATAATGTTTTATAGATGTAATTTGATATAGTATTCATATAGATATTTGATAGGGGTTTCTAGAGTATTATTTAGGTTTATAATATGGTTATTGTAGGAATGAATAAGCTTAGGAGAGGATAAATATAAATCATTGGAGTTCTAGAGAGTTATAAATGAGGAGTTAAGACTAATGATAGGAATTATTGGATTATACTAGATATTATAGGAATGAAATAATAGCTTAGCCTGTCTGAAAACTCTATGATTAGTTGGTAGTTAATTTATTAATCTAATTTAAGTTTTAACAATATAAGTTTTCAGATAAGTTTGCTATGGAAGCATATAAGGAATATCATAATATTTAGAAGTCATTGCAAAACTCTACTATTAAGGTTTAACTGGTTTAATTCTACATGAGAATAGTGTTGTGAAATATTGTTAACATGTTTAAATTTGGAGTTTGCAATTAGTTCTTAAACAATTCTTATGAAGTAATTAAAACATTATGATAGAATCAATATTCTTCATTGATAATGCACTACGTAAAACTTAAACTACTACATTTAGAAGTATCTTTCAGTAAGAGAAGTATAGTAGAGTAGAATACTATTATTCAGAGAGAATTAGAGTATTCTCAACAATAACAACTATACGATAAGAAATAAACTGAATACTAAACCTATTTATATTTATACCATCTACAACCCTGGAAAGTAGGCTTAAGTTGTCATATCTATTTAAGATTTATCGTTTACTTATTCATATTATCTAGTGTTGATTAGTAGCATAATGTTAAGCCATATTGTAATTAAAAAATTCAAATATTTGTAGTTAAAGGTATTTTATGGTGAGTAATCTGTTTAGCCTCCACGGTAAAGATGTAGTTTCAATTCTGGATTTTAGTAGGGAGTTAATTGAGGAAATATTTAATGTTGCTTATATAATGGAGAAGTATGCTAAAGGCGGTAGTCCTAATATTCTTAGAGGTAAAATAATGGCTACACTATTCTTTGAACCATCAACTAGAACTCGCTTAAGTTTTGAAGCTGCAATGTATAGACTTGGAGGTAACGTTATAGGATTTACGTCTGCTGAAGCATCGTCTGTTGCTAAAGGTGAAACGCTTTCGGATACTATTAAGACAGTTGAGAATTATTGTGACTGCATAGTTTTACGTCATCCAGCTGAAGGTGCTGCTAAGTTAGCTGCTGAGCTATCCAATGTTCCTGTTATTAATGCTGGTAGCGGGGCTCAAGAGCATCCAACCCAGGCTTTATTAGATATATACACCATAAAAAGAGAACTTGGTAAAGTGGATGGTTTAGAGATTGGCATTATTGGCGATCTTAAATATGGAAGAACTGTTCATTCTCTTGTGTATGCTTTATCTCTTTTTAATGTTAATTTAAGCTTCGTATCTCCTCCAAGTTTAAGGTTAAGAGATGAAATCGAAGAGGATCTGAAAAAGAAAGGAGTTGAGTTTAAATACTATGAAGATATTGAAAAAATCATTTCTAATCTTGATGTAATATATGTTGTTAGAATTCAGAAAGAACGTTTCCCAGATCCCGCTGAATATTTAAGAGTTAAGGGAAGCTATAAGGTAACCTCCTCCCTAATATCTAAAGCCAAGCCTAATTGTATTATTTTACATCCATTGCCAAGAGTTGATGAAATATCATTAGATGTTAATTCACACCCTCAAGCTAAATACTTCATTCAAACATATTATGGTTTATGCATAAGAATGGCTCTACTATCAATGATTTTAGCTAATAAAGAAGATTTAAAACAGTTATTTTATAGCTTTAAATAGCGTGAATTTTCTTGATTGCTGATTTAGTAATATCTGGTGGTAAAGTCTGGCATGCAGGGGAATTTGTCGAGTGCGCTATAGTCATCGATAATGGTAAAATAGTTAAACTCTGCAAGGAGCCTTTAGCTCCTCGATCTGATTTAAGACTGAACGTCAATGGATTACTTATTCTTCCTGGCCTCATAGATATTCATTCTCATTTAAGAGATTTTAAGCTATCTTATAAAGAAGATTTCTACACAGGAACATGTGCAGCAGCTTCTGGTGGTTTTACTACAGTATTTGATATGCCTAATACTGAACCTGTTACAAATTCGCCAATACGACTTCGTGAAAAAATAGAAAAGATACATTTAAATGCTATAGTTAATGTTGGCTTATATTCAGCTCCTCCCAAAAATATTGAGGAATTTATAGAATTGGTTAATATGGGTATAGCAGGGTTTAAAGTATATTTAAGCGAATATGGTGAGTTAAATACGGACCACTGCAACTATAATTTCTATAATGCTTGTAATAATTACAATATACGTGTTCACTTTCACGCTGAATTAAGAGATTTTATTAATATTAACACTACTACCTGTGAGTTAAATGTGTTGAATCATCATTTAATCAGACCCACAAAGGCTGAAATTGAAGCCATAAATTATGTATTTAACTTAAAAAGCATCTATAAATTTAAAGCGCATATATGTCATATATCGTCAAGCGATTCATGCTTCTTAATTAGTAAAGTGAAATATAATCATTTAAACATTTCAGTTGAGGTAACACCTCATCACCTTATTCTTAATAATAATTTTACATCTACTTGGGGAAACATAGCTAAGGTAAACCCCCCATTACGTACTGAATATGATAGAAAAATGCTAGTTAAGCTTCTTAATAAAGGTCTTGTAGATTGTATAGTAACAGATCATTCACCGCATGCTCTGGAAGAGAAATCAAAGGACTACTGTGAAGCCCCCTCAGGCTTTCCAAACTTTGAAGTTGCTCTACCAGTGCTTTTATCGAGATGCTTAAATGATGAACTTATTTTTTCACATGTTATCTCCGCTATGTCTGAAAATCCGGCTAAACTCCTTAATCTTAAAAATAAGGGTAAAATAGAACCTGGATTTGATGCAGATTTAGTTATTGTTAATCATAAAGGTGAATATACAATAGATCCAGAGAAATTTAAATCTAAAGCACGATATTCTCCATTCAAAAATATGAAGGTTAAATTTAAAGTTTTTAAAACAATTTTAGGCGGCTTACTTATTTATGATGAAGATGAAATTTTAGTAAAAAAAGGGTGTGGTAAATTCGTAAAGATAGGTGTTAAAAATGATAGTTTCTCAAAAACCTATTGAAATTATTAATATCCTCACTCACTCAGATAGGATTAAGACATTTTATCTAAAACTAAAAGATAGAATTAAAGTTATCCCCGGTCAGTTTATGATGGTTTGGATTCCGGGTGCTGAAGAGGTGCCAATTTCTATATCTTACTTTAATGGTTCAATCATGGGTTTAACGATAGCGGCTGTTGGCGAAACAACGAGGCAAATTCATGAACTGAAAATTCATGACTATTTATATGTTAGAGGTCCGTATGGTAATGGATTTAAAATTCCTAGGGGTACAAACAAGATATGGATTATTGGTGGTGGTTATGGAATAGCTCCTCTCCTCCTTCTAGCTAAGAAAGTTTCAAACATGAATATAAAAGTAATATCGTTTTTAGGTGCGCGGAATAAAGATGAACTGCTTTTTTATGACCAGTTTAAACTGTTAGGAGAAGTATTTGTATCTACAGATGACGGCTCTGAAGGTTTTCACGGTGACGTTACTACACTGGTAGAAAAATATCTGTCTCTCTCAAAGGTAGA
The DNA here is from genome assembly GCA_038845975.1 of Methanomethylicia archaeon. GTDB lineage: Archaea > Thermoproteota > Methanomethylicia > CALHIW01 > CALHIW01 > CALHIW01. The sequence continues at coordinate 25,781 of JAWBQF010000009.1, read as the reverse complement.
CTTAATATATACATGTGGACCGGAAGTCATGATAACTAAACTTATAAAATTGGCATATGACCACAATTTAAACCTGCAAGCATCTCTAGAGAGACTTATTAAGTGCGGAATTGGATTATGTGGTTCCTGCTGTCTAGATCCTCTTGGGTTACGAGTATGTAAAGACGGTCCTGTATTTCCACTTAAAATATTAGTGAAACTAAGTGAGCTTGGCCGCTATCGTCGTTCCCCCTCCGGTGTAAAAGTTAAATTAAGTGATTAATATGTCAGTAAGTATTTCATTAGGTACCCTATTTCTTAGAAACCCTACAATACTAGCTTCAGGAATACTTGGAACTACAGCTTCATTGCTAATTAGAGCATATAAATCTGGAGCCGGAGCTGTTGTTTCAAAGTCAATTAGCATTAAGCCAAACGAGGGATACAAGACACCTGTACTTATCGACCTAGGATATGGATATATAAACTCAATGGGATTGCCTAATCCAGGACTTAATGAAATGATAGCTGAGTTTGAAATAGTAAAAAGTAAGAAGGTCAGGTTATTTGGAAGTATTTTTGCATCAGATATTGATGAGTTTAAATATTTAGCAAGCAAGCTTACTGACTATGTAGATGCTTTAGAGCTTAATTTATCATGCCCAACCAAAATGGGTGTAGGGTTAGAAATAGGAAAAATACCCTGGATGGTTGAAGAAGTAACAAGAGAAGTATGCAAGAAATCAAAAGTACCTGTTATAGCTAAGCTCCCTCCATTAATGACATTAATTGATGAGCTTACATTAGCGGCAGAAGACGGAGGGGCTTCTGCAGTAACGTTAACAAATACTGTTAAAGCTATGAAAATAGACATTTTCAGTAAGAAACCGGTTCTTCAAGGAGTTTATGGTGGGCTTTCTGGCAAGGCTCTTAAACCGCTTTCATTAGCATGCGTATTTAAAGCTTACGAAGTGCTGAGTATTCCAATAATTGGTTGTGGAGGAATATATTCATGGGAGGATGCCGTAGAATATATTCTAGCTGGAGCTAAAGCTATTCAAATAGGTTCAGCAATAGCTACTGAAGGTTTAGGTATATTTAGGAAAATATGTACTGGTATTAAAAAGTATTTGGAGGAAAATAATATTGATAAAATAAATGATTTAGTAGGTCTAGCGCATAGAAGATAAAGTACTTTCAGATATTTATGATCTTGCTAAACAGCAAAGCCCTTTAATAGGATTTTTGTAGCTGACATTAGTGGTAGCATTAAATTAATTTAGAATAGTTATACTTTAACTATAGGTATTTATGACTAATAGCAGTGAATTAAAAGTTAAAAAAATTATGAATGGAACTGTAATAGACCATATTCCTTCCGGAAAAGCATTAGATATTCTAAAAATAGTTAGAATAACAGGTAAGGAAGGAAACGTAGTGTTAATAGCGATGAATGTTGAAAGTAGAAAATTAGGTAAGAAAGACATTATAAAAATCGAGAATAGATATCTACTTAAAGATGAACTTAATTTGATAGCATTAATAGCTCCAAATGCTACTATAAACATAGTAAAAAATTATGATGTAATTGAGAAAGTAAAAGTAGAATTACCAGAGAAATTTGAAGGGGTTTTAAAGTGTCAAAACCCTTCCTGCATAACAAATTATGAAAGAGAATCTTTAACTTCAAAATTCCTAGTAGAAGACAAAATTAAGTTAACATTACGCTGTTTTTATTGTGGTAGACTAATGTTTATAAGTGATGTTTTAAAGCAATTAACATAACTTAACTTAAATATTAATAATGTTTATTAGTTTGCTCCAGTGATAACATTTATGTCTCTAAAAGAATGGAAGAATTGGAAGCATGTCACCAAGCTTGATCCTGACAGACTAAACACTGAAGAAATCATTTCAACAGTAGTTAATAGCGGAACAGATGCTATAATCATAGGTGGTACATTAAATGTAACACGTGAAAAAGTTGAAAAGTTAATTTCCAAAATAACAGAATATAGAAAATCTATTCCAATAGTTCTTGAACCATCAAATCCAGAATGTGTAACATTTACAAACATAGACTATCTTTTCATACCATCAGTACTAAATACTAAAAATATAATATGGATTTCTAAAGCAATAGTCGAATGGATTAAGAATGAACGAAGAAAAAATGTTGAAATTCCATGGAATAAGGTAGTTGGTGAAGCATATATAGTTTTAAATCCTAAATCATCTGTTGCTAAAGTAACAGAAGCTGATACTGACTTGACCATAGATGATGTTGTAGCATACGCAATTTATGCTGAACAATACCTATCTTTTCCAATTGTGTATATTGAATATAGTGGGGTGTTTGGAAATCCAGAATTTGTAAAGGCAGTAAGTGAAAACATAGTTAATGCTAAACTATTTTATGGTGGAGGAATAAATTCAAGGAATAAGGCGTTAACGATGTCTAAATATGCTACCATAGTTGTTGGAAACGTTGTGTATGAAGATCTAAATAAGTATCTAGAAACAATAATATGAACTATACAGCTTCACTACTATCCTAACTGAAGCGGATTTTTTCTTCATTTAATTTCTATTAAAGTAACAAGCTCCAATACAGTTCTATTTAAGTTTGCGAAACTCCTAAACCTAAAAAGGAAATACCAACTTACATGTACATCTACTATAAAATAAACACAGAGTACATATGAAACACAAGATATAAACGTTAAACATATAGCAAAAACAAAATTGACAACAATGCTATTATAATAATGATAAAAGTTCTACCCTATAGCAAAGGCTTTGTTAACTTTAGCTTTATTTGAGAGTTTTCTCTTCCCTATTTATGGTGAATCTATGGTTAAAGTTGTTAGGTTTGTTAGGGAGGGAACTCCATTTACTCTAGTTGTTATGTTGCTTATATATTTCTGTTCATGTTTGTCTAGTATGGTTTCAGATATTTTGTTTATTGTTGTAGGAGTTATGCATCCATATTGTCGTGGTTTAAATCTTTAAGCTTCCATTAAGTTTGATATGAGAAGGGGTAATTGTATACAATTATGAAGGATAAGTGTGATGGTGAATATGTATTAATGCTTATAAAATCAATAGTATACTTATTAAACAAGATATGGATTAATAAGAAGATAAAGCTAAGAATTCATAGAAACACAAAACAAAATAGAGTAATCAACATGCTTAAGTTAACAAAGCTCAGTAAAACGTAAATAATCAGTTAAATAAATTTTATTAAAAGTGAGTAGATCATCTAAATAAACGACTGAAAATTCTACTTACTGATCTAAAATAAGGTTTAACTTTTCCAGTTTTAATACTATCAATAATTGTTTTAACATTTATAACATTATCAATAGAATGTATAACTGTATACGAGGTATTAAGTTCCCTTACTGTATGTGCATCGCTAGATCCAATAGCTGGTTTACTTAGTGCCTTTGCTACATTTAATGCTTTTTCCACTGCCTTACCACTCGAGGATGTATTATAAACCTCAATAGCATCTATGTTTAAGTTATAAATATGATCTCTTACACCCTTTCTCCAGATATCATATGGATGAGGAGCTATAACTAAATAACCCATAGAATGTGCTATGTCTATTAACTCATACGCATCATACGATACGTCAAATGGGCCATCACCAATAACTATTAATTCACCTAAGTTAGTCATTATTTCAATTCCTATTAGAATAGTGATATCATTATAGTTCTTTGCATAACTACTAGCTTTTAATGCCCCCTCAAATGTATTATGATCTGTTATTGATATTATATCAAAGCTCTGCCTTCTACAAGTAGTTATAATTTGCTCAATTGTTAATGAGCTATCTTCCGAGTATATAGAATGAATATGTAAATCAGCCTTAAGCCATCTTCCTCTTTCAACTCCTACTAACATAAATAGTAATTTAAAACTAGGCTATTAAACTTGATTATTCATGATGTAAGAGTTTTAATTAATTTTTAGATATATTGACTCCAATTTGTTAAGTTTGTGGCCTTGATTTTAATATACTATAATGATTTCAATAAATTGAAAGCTGTAATCTAATGTTTATAGTGTATTTCTTCCTCTTTTATGTTTTATCATTGAGTCAATAGGCTTTGTTAACTTTAGATTTATTTGGGAGCTCTCTCCCTTGTTTACGGTGAATCTATGGTTAAAGTTGTTAGGTTTGTTAGGGAGGGAACTCCATTTACTCTAGTTGTTATGTTGCTCATATATGTTTTCGTTCTTCTAGGATGGCTTCAGATATTTAGTTTATTGTTTTAGGTTATGTATCCATATTATGGTTTATCTTAATCTTCTATTGATTTTGATAGGAGGGATGTTAGGATTGTTATGGTTGATGATACTATTGTAAGTAGGTTTTAAGAGTAAGGTTATTTATGTTGCATTCGAGCCATTATTGAGAAGGATTCTATATGTATGGGTTTGTGATGTTGCAACATACTTACATCACTAACATTAGAAAATTAGAGCTATTTACGGTTCTTAGTTGTATTAAGTGATGGGGTTCATTATTATAAGAATCATGTAAAATATTAATTAAAACATTATATGGTTTAGAGGTTAGGAATCTAATGGAGAGAATAATACAGTATATTAAGGATAGAATTAAGCTATTCGATAACCTACATAACATGAAGGATAAATGTGATGATAAGCATGCATTAATGCTTATGAAGTCAATAGCATACATACTAAACAAGCATGGATAAGGAAAATAAAAGCTAAGGAATTCATAGAAAACATAATACCAAAAATGGAGGTAATAAACATGCTTAAGTTAACAAAGCCGTCACAGCTTACATAATCTTTATAAATGTCTCTACTATAACGTATTGTAATGTTTGATGTATGTATTATCGGAGCAGGGCCAGCAGGATTATCAGCCGCTATTTATTGCTCAAGGCTTAGATTAAAAACCATAGTTTTAGAAAAAGGAGTTATAGGTGGCAAAATGACTGAAATACCAAAATTAGAGAACTACCCTGGCTTTCCTAATGGTATTAAAGGAATAGAATTAGCAGAGCTCTTTTATAGACAAGCTCTAAAGTTTGGGGCTAAAATAGTGTACCCTGTTGAAGTGGTATCGGTATCGATAATGGATAACCTCAAAACCATTTCAACTAGAAATGGGGAAACATATATTGCAAAAGCTCTGATAATCGCTACTGGATTAGAAAAAGCTCGTATTAATGTTCCTGGTGAAGAGAGGCTTTTTGGTCATGGAGTCTCCTACTGTGCTGTATGTGATGCCTTATTGTACAAAAATACGGTTGTTGCTCTAATTGGTAATACTGAAAGAACAGCTGAGGAGGCTTTATATTTAACCAGTACTGCCAAAAAAGTTTATTGGATTCCTGATAGCGAGCACCTCACTGTACCTAAACATTTAATTGAGCATGTTTTATCATCAGGAAAGGTTGAGATTATTTTTAATGGTAAGTTAATTTCAATTGAAGGAAAAAATAACGTAGAAGCTGTTAAAGTCATGACTAAAAATGAAATAAAAATAATAAATGTGAATGCTGTGTTTGTAGCAAAGAATGGTATTCCATCAACAGCATTATTCGAAAAAATAGGGCTAAAAATTAATGAGCAAAAATTCATAGTTACTGATAGTAACCAAAAAACAAATATTCTAGGTATATTTGCAGCTGGAGATTGTACTGGTAGAGGTTTCCAAGTTGCTACTGCAGTAGGTGATGGTGTTGTTGCAGCTTTATCAGCTTATAAATACATAAAACATAACATGTAAAATTCTATGAAAGATTAATTGAACATCCTATTAAGCTGCTAAATATCAGCTATAAAGACATATAATTATATATTTTGATTTAATAAGGTTTTTAATCCCAATGTTAATATCACAGCTGATACTATTCCTTCCAGAACTATTCCTTCCTTATCATTCCATGAGATTATTATTACATCATCGTCTTCAGGATTAAACTTAACCATTAATAATCTATATATGTTTGGTGATAATTGCTTTAGACTTTCATATGTAGGTGGTATGCGTAAATCATTGCTTTTACATACAATTGTAGTAGCTCCTCTAGCACCATGTTTTATTGCCTCATCTCTCTGCTCCACTCCACTTTTTATGTTATTTGCAACTTTCCTTATACAAACTCCTATAATACACTTCCCTTGCACTAAAGACTTCATTTCCTCTGCATTTAATTTGTTTATTCTATTTATTTTGAGGTCATTTAGCGTCTCATTAAGAATTTTTTCCCCTAGTGGTGTTAATATTGCTCCTCTTTTACTCATCATCACATAATTACTATTCTGTAGTCTTTTAAGAAGCCCCCTCATAACTCCTTGAGGAACATTAGTAAGCTCTGATAGAAGATACCTCCCTATGGGTTTATACCAACTAATCATTATGGTTGCTGAAATAAGCTTCATTAAATTTATCTTAGGCAATGGTCCAGAAGGTCCTTTTCTCCACTCCTTAACTAAATTCTCTAGCTCAATCAATCCCATATTAACTAATTTCTATAGCGTTCTTAAATTTATTTCTAATAATGTTTTGTATCCGTTAACTTAGATTTTTATTTAGCATATTCTTACTCTATATTGATAAGCCAGCAGCTATAATTCTTTAGAGATTAAAGCACCATTGTATTCGTACTACAAATATAATATTTTTTATGAAATTTTTATACTTTGCCTCTATATAAATTGTCTAGAAACTCTATTGTTTAAGGTGGTGTTTAAATTCCTTTAAGGGTTCTAGCAGTCCTAAAAATCTTAAAGAAACTGTAAATTCAACATAGTGGTAAATTAAACTGCATGAAACATAGACATATAGAGTTTTCACTAATTACTATAGTTTTTATTATTAAAATTTATTATTAAAAGCCTTAAGACATGATTTACAACGACGTCTACGATAATCACTTCTCATATTAACCTCATTTAATAGCATTATATAAGCTGCAATGAGAATATATAAACTGCCTTGTGGACTTAAGCAATCAATTACGTGTACTTTTCATATCTAAGGTTTACAGAACCTATAAAACGGATCTGACAGCTTAATAAGTTGTATAGGTTCTATTGTTTATTTTTCATGTTGGTGTTAGGGTTTTATTAGATGTTAATCTGGTATAGTATTCATGTAGATGTTAGTTTGATGGATTTCTAAAGTATTATTTAGGTTTATAGGATGTTGTTGTAAGAGTGAATAAGCTTACCTATAGAACCATCAACAAACTTAAGAAGCCAACACATAAGTCTCAGTCAGAAGAGTATGAGAACTGCATAAACCAATGAGTAAAGAATAATAAAACAACAAATACTTTGAGTAAACTATACTTCACCGAGTAAAAGAAGATTAGGTATCTTCTCTTAAATTATTTTGAGCTTCATGAAGCTTTAGTATTAAAATTCAACGGTAATCCAAAGACATAAATAGATAGACTTATGGAGCCACTAGTATTGAAGAGTACGTATTTAGAGAGGGAAAAATGCTTCCACACATACTTACTTTCTCCAACTTATACTCCCCAATATCCTAGAGAAAACACTTAAAATTACTTAATTTACAATAGAAAATTATATAGCTGATTAGGCTTATTTACTGGTTATATTAATTAACTTACCAGGGTTTCTCTTAAAATCAGTTCTTACCCTTCAATAATAAGATTACTATATAATTAGAGATAAGGATACATTATGTACTAGAACATTTCAGTACATAGACCTATAGAAAATTTTAGTAGACATAAGAAGAATTTAAATACGTTTTATAACATCTTATATCATGCTAGAGCTTAACATAATTAGATATGTATCTTCATTCCTTTCTATAGCTTTCATCATAAAGGCCATAGTAATTATTGTTGTTTCTTTAGTAATAATTATAGTTTTATCTCATATAATCTATTACCTATATAGCTTTAAATTGAAGCCTAATTTAGAAAACAATTCTATGCTTATTACAGAAAATCATCCGTTTGTCTCCATACATCTACCAGTAAGATCAGAGCCTATTGATCTAATTAAGCAATTTATAGAAAATATTAAAAAGTTAAACTATCCTACTTCAGCATTTGAATTGCTAATACTTAGCGATGATGATGAAATTTATGTACAAAATGTTAGAAAACTAGTAAAAGAATATGTAGAAAACGGATTAAACATTAAAGTTCTATCTAGAAGCTCATATAGTGGATTTAAGGCAGGGGCTCTAAATCGCCTTTTGTGTGAAAGTAAAGGCGAGTATATAGTTGTATTTGATGTTGATTCAAAGCCTCCATCCAACTTCCTAACTAAAACAATTAATTATCTAGAATTTAACAAGGAATTTGCTGCATTAATAGTAAGATGGAAGCCATACAATACTCTAAGTACACCGATCTCAGAAGCTCAGGCACTATCCCTGAATTTCCTAAGTAAAGTATTATTCGATGGTAGAGAAGCTTTGGGCAGCCCAATTTTTTTAACAGGTAATGGATGTGTCATTCGGAAAAAAGTGTTAGAAAATATTGGTGGCTGGCCAGAGGGTACACTTATTGAAGATATTGATTTATCCATTAAATTATTGATTAACGGTAATAAGATAAAATATTTATATGATGTTGAATTACCTATTGAAGTTCCTGAAACATATCATGCTCTTAAAAAGCAGCAAAAACGATGGGTTTACGGTGCAACTCAAGTTTTTATGAATAATTTTTGGAATATAATTAAATCAAATATTCCATTGAGATGGAAATTTGAGATTATTTTTCATGTAATTCAATATCATGCTCTTTTACTTAATATTATTTTAATTATCCTTTCATTATCTTCTTTAGTGTTAGATTTTGATGTATTATCTATGAATATGTATTATCTAGTATCTTTAATACCTTTTATTTCTATATATGCTTTAGTTTATTATCATTCAACACGTGATGTAATAGCTTATTCGAAAAGGAGGAGAATAATAGATATAGGTAGGAATGCAGCAGTTACTGGAGCTCTTGCATTAGTAGTATTTATATCATCATTGAAAGCCCTTTTAAAGATAAAAGAAGTATGGCACGTTACACCTAAAGGTAAATTCTCAAATAAATTTAAAGATGTTGAGAAATCAGAAGTTATATTAAGTACTGTATGTTATCTATCCTCAATAGTAATGCTTCTTAAGGGATATATTCTATCAGCAACATGTTTATTACTATTTGGTTTACCTTATATTTATGTTCTAATCAGGACTATAGGTAATAAATGGTAGTTTTATCTTGAAATCATGTTAATTTTAGCTCTAAAATTCTAGAATATATTTTTAGTTCCTCTCTTATCTTTGTATTTATCAATATAGTAATCAATTTTCCTGATAATTTCATCTTTATACTCTCTATATACTATAGCACTTGCAGCATAAGTATGTCCATCTGCAATACCATGTCCATTAACAACTACGCTTAGGATATTTATAGCCGATGGTACTATTCCATCATCGATTTTGCTCTTTAATGGTTCTGGTGCTCTAATTGATATTTTAACATACTTTTCCTTTATCTCTCCAAATCCTGGTATTTCCGAAGACATATTGATAAAACCTACGATGAACTTATTAGGATTTATAATTTTTTTCTGATATGATAAATATGAACAGAAAGTTCCAATGGTTTTTGTTCCCATGCCACTGAATATATCATTTGCATCAAACCATTGTGTATACTTACTTTGCTTAATACCTTCACTATAAAGTTTAGAAAGCATTTTTTTATTAGCATTCTTTCTTTTACTTTCTAGTTCTTTAACTACTTTACTTATTTCTTCAGTCTCGCCATTAAGGCATAACTTAATCCCAAGCTCAGGTCCCCCTCTATAGTAGCCAGCCGAACCAAGTATTTGTAACTTTGAGAATAAATCATCAATAAACATGTTTATTTTGGGAACATATAACTTTTCATTTTTCCGTAATATTATTTTATTTCTTAATGCTTCACTAAGAACATCACTATTTATTCCTCTAATACCTTCAGGTATCTCTATACTTCCAGTTATTGCAAGATATGAAAGATCAATATTTTCATCACTAATTACTTTAGCAAATAAAAAGCTACATGTAGAACCTGAAAAATCGCTTTCACCTTTAAAGCCAAAATTTTCAAGATTTAAATCTATAACCATAGGATCAATAGACGGTTTGGGATCATGGTGATCTAAAATAATGGTTAAGTTTCTTCCATTATTATATTGTGAAATCATATCACAATGGGGTGATCCAATATCACAGTAAAATATATGTGTTCTCCTTTTACTACTATGTATTTCCCTAACCACTTCTGGAAGTAGCTTTTCAAGACAGATTCTATTTACATTTAACCCCATTCTATTTAAAGTTGTAGAAATTATAGCTCCTGCTGATATTCCATCAGCATCATCATGATATATTACTAAGGCATTTTCTACTCTAATAGAATTAATGAGTTTTACAGTTTCGGTTGCTTTTTTAATAAACTCTTTCATTATATTTTATTATAAACATAAACTAGTATTTATATTTTACAAATTAATGCTTATGAACTTAGTATACTTATCATTATTTATTTTGAATTGCTTCTATGGTTTTTAGTGTTTATTTCTTATGAGTTTACCCTTCACCAAGCAACTTCCAGTCACTGATCATTACTACAAATAAAATCAAGGTTCGCAATGCGATGCTATATCTGAAAACATTTATATAATTGAGTTGGGGGTTCAATAATAATTGTAAACTGTATATTGGTTATAGAAATGAGTAGAAAAATTTCCCAAACATTAATATTAAGAGATAATAAATGGAAGGTGGAAGTATTAGATGAACTTATAAATAAAGGATATTTTTTAAGTAGAGGAGAAGCATATAGACTTGGGGTATCAATAATACTGCTTTCATACGGATATCTGAAACATAATGAAGTTAGAGCTTTATGTCAACAAATATTAGGCAATATGCTTAAAGATATTATTGAAACATTGGATAATAAAAACATTAACGAACTTATCATAAAGCTAAACTCTATACATAATAGAATTAAGATTATGTATAAAATTGCAGATTTGAATCCTATTATTCATGAAATTGAAATACTTAAGATTAGTAGTGAAATACTTAAAATTACTGAAGACTTAAAAGCACTTCAGAAATTAGAAGAATTCAATACTATGTTAACCAGCATTAGAGAAAAACTTCTTGAAATTGTTAAAAAGTATAATCTTTAAGTTAAACAACATGCCGAAATTGCTTAATATTTACTAAGTCTATTGTCCTTAGTAACTTTATACTCACAGCCTATTTAAGATCATGTGGTAAATTAAGGCTATGTAAAGAGAGGAAAATTCTAGAAATACCCAATAAAGGCTAAAATACATGTAAACAGTAACTTTAAATTCTATACGAAATTTTCAATCTAATGAGGAATACATATGCACTTCTAGGAAAGATACATGTCGGCGAAAACTATCCTGTTAGAATTATGGGAATTATTAATGTAAGCCCGGAGTCATTCTATAAAAAATCAGTAAAAATCAGCAAAGAAGAAGTAATTTCTACAGTAGAAATTATGGTTAACTCTGGTGCCGATATAATAGATATTGGTGCAAGATCCTCAGCACCATACATAAACACATATATACCACTAGATGAGGAAATGAATCGAGCTATAAGAGCTATTAAAATAATAAAAGACAGTTTTGATGTTCCGATATCAATCGATACTACAAGCTCAAAGGTTGCCGAAGCTGCTTTAAAAAATGATGTTGAAATTGTAAACGATGTCTCTGGTTTAAAAGCAGATTTAGAAATGGCTAAGGTAATTGCAGATTATAATGCTTCCTTAGTAATTGTTGCAAGAATGAATAACATTAACCCCTTAAAATCAAATATTATCAATTGCACTGTACAAATACTAAGAGAAAGCTTAAATATAGCATATGATGCTGGAATACAGCCTAAGAAAATAGTTATCGATCCAGGCATAGGATTTCCCTCATCATTACAGGTTTTTACAGAAAGAAAAATTAAAGAAGCTGATATAAATGAGATTAATAGATATATTAGATGTAGTAATCCTCCATGGTATATAAGAGATATAGCTTTAATATCCGGGCTTTACAGACTTAAAACACTTAATCACCCAATTCTTATTAGTGTATCACGAAAATCATTCTTATGGCCAATAACAGGTAGAGAAATGGTGGAGGATAGACTTTATGGATCAATAGCAGCAACGGCAATAGCTATCATAAATGGAGCAAACGTGATCAGAACACATGATGTTTCAGAAACAAGAGATGCTGTTAAAGTAGCAGAATGGGTACGAGCTGCTGCAAGGAAACTTAAGCTAGTAAAGTATTCTAGTTACTAACATAATTAGATTAAAATTAGCTAACTTAGTAAAGATTTTGAGATCGTATGAATTATCTTGTAACTTAAATCATCAACTATTATATTATTCAGTTTTTGAAATAATATCGTTTATTTTTGTCTTTAAATATTTTTTACTTAAATTCAGCGCATTTTTACCTTTTTGAGTTATGTTATAAACTCTATTTTTTCCATCACTACTTATAGAATTAATATATCCCTTCATTTCCATATCCTTAAGTATTGTATAGAAAGTACTGAGCTTTATCCTTATATTTAATGTTTTAGTTATTCTTTTTAGTATATGGTATCCTCCTAGTAGTTCCCCAGAACTTAATGTCTGAAGTATGAGTACTCTAGTTAATGCATTAGCTATAAATTTGCTAATAATATCATCTAGCCCCATTACTAACACTAATGCTACATAGCAAAAATATAATATAAATCTAACTTTTACCTGTAATTATGATACAACGCATGCGATCCATCCACAATCTAAGCATTTAATGCATTTCTCCTCATATACAAACCTTTTTGAATTGCATTCCGGACACTTTTCTACTCCTTTTTCAATGCTATGCTGGTTCTCAAAATTCTCTGGCTTTACGGTTTGTATGAAAATCGATACGTTAAGCTTGGGCATTATTCCAAGCTTGGACATTATTTTTAAAGTTTCGTTTTTAATACTTCTAACATATCCTCCCTTTCTTTGCGATGGTGTTACAAGAACTTGCATTCCCTTTGATCCATCCCTATATATTGTTAATCCCTTTAAGTTTAATTTATAAGCTAGATGAAATGCTTTTTCAACATCTTCTATTGAAACCCAGCTTGGCATATTAATTGTTTTACTAACAGCTGCACATATCCATTTACTGATTTCAGCCTGAGCTCTAATATGATCCCACCATGGAATATCGTAAGCTACGAGAAATATCTCTCTCATATTTTCAGGTATTTCTGATATTTCTTGTAAAGATCCACCATTATCTGCTATCTTTTTAAGTATTGATTCATCATATAATCCTCTTTCTCTAAGTTGTCTTTCAAATTCCACATCGACATAGAAGAATTGGCCTGCTGTTACTCTTTTCTCATATACTAATGCGTACTGAGGCTCAATTCCTGAAGATGTATCTACAAGCATTGATATCGATCCTGTTGGAGCTATAGTTGTTAATTCAGCATTCCTAATACCATTAGCCATTATTTCTTTTTGAATTTCATCCCAGTTAAGCGTCCAAAGTTCTCTATGATAATAACCTTCAATAGGCATATCTCCCTTAACATAGTTTGAAACATTAAATAACGGGAATTCTCCTCTTCTTTTAGCCATTTCTATAGAGGCCTTCATCGCATAATATGTTAGGTATTCAGCAAACTTCCTCATTAGGGCAAATCCCTCCTCACTATTATACGGTATCCCTAAAGCAAATAAAGTATCTGCAAGCCCCATTAATCCAAGACCTATTTTCCTAGTTTTCTTAGTGTTTTCCTCTATTTCTCTTAGTGGAAACTTATTAACATCGATAATGTTATCTAGAAATCTTTGAGCAATCATTATTGTTTCACTATAATCATCCCAATCAAAAACTATACCTGAATCACTAACTTTTATGAATGCATAAAGATTTACTGAGCCTAAATTACATGATTCGTACGGATACAGAGGTTCCTCACCGCAGGGATTTGTTGATTTAATTTCCCCCAGAAAGCTTATCATAATATTTCTTCTATTAATATTATCCATAAAAAGCACTCCAGGATCTCCTGTCCTCCAAGCCATTTCAGCAATCATATGAAATAGTGTTTTTGGATCTATTTCTCTCCATACTTTACCATCCCTCGGATTCCTTAAGGGATATGGTTTACCACTATCGTAATAGCTCCAAAAGTCTGGTGTTATCATTACAGATAGATTAAAATTTTCTAAATTTCCCTCTTTGGATTTTGCAAGAATAAATTTCTCTATGTCTGGATGCCATATTTCAAGTATTCCCATGTTTGCTCCCCTTCTTTTTCCGCCCTGTTTAACTACTTCCGTTACTGTATCTATTATTTTCATAAATGATACAGGACCGCTTGCTACTCCCTTTGTTGAGGAAACGATATCTCCTTCAGCTCTAAGCTTTGAGTAGTTGATACCTACTCCCCCACCACTTTTAAATATTATTGCTGCATCAGTTGCAGCCTTCATTATTGATTCCATATCATCATCAATATTAAGTACGAAACATGCTGAAAGTTGTCCAAGTCTTGTTCCGGCATTAAATAATGTTGGCGAATTTGGTAAAAACTTTTTTTCAGTCATTAGCCTATAGTATTTTATGAAGTCATTGTAATGATCATCGAGTTCTCCCTGAGCAATCTTGTTTAATAATGTACTCCAAGAAATCTTCATTTTTCCTTGATTATTTAATTCATCGTAAAGTTTTTTCATACATTCCAAATGCCATTCATTCCAATATATTTTAAAACCCTTTTCATTCTTACCCAAACCAAGCTTTCCTAACCATTTAGTTGGGTTAAATTCCTCATATGGATGTATTATTTGCCCTCCGTGCTTACTGAATATTTTTTCATCGTAAATTATATCTGGTATAACAACTAATGCAGCTACTCTTTCAAACAATTGTTTAGGCCCCTCTATAATTCTTCCCTCTTCATCCTTCAGTAGATATCTAGAAGCCATTAGTCTTATAGCATTAATTGAAAAGCTTTTATCAACCTCATCAACATAGTTCTTATTAAGTATTGTCATTTTCTCCTTTCTTATTCTTTCCCTCTCCTTCCTGTATAGAATGTATGCTTTTGCCACTTCATATAAGTCATATTTAACAAGAACAAGCTCAACGATATCTTGAATGTCTTCTACATGAGGAGCTTGCTCTGTTTCACCAAACTTTTCATCAACTATTCTGAGGACAGCTTGAACAACTCTTCTTAAAAGTTTTTCATCATACTTACCTGTTGCTAACATTGCTTTTCTAATAGCTACCTCAATTCTTTGAGAATCAAAATCTACAATTCTCCCATCTCTTTTAATGATCTTCTTAACATTAATATTCAATTAGAACGCCTCAGTATATCTTCCCCTACATATTAAAGAATTATTCGTATACTATCTTGATAAGCTTGTCTACTTTTTAATCAATATACTATTACATTAGTCTACTCTAGTCTAATAGCTTTAGATACATTCTCTAAATCATTATTTAGTGGTAGTTAAGTACCTACTTGACTATTAGAGTGTTTCCCTCATAAAACCAATGATGTCAGCCTTAGAAATTAAACCAGCTATTTCTCCCCTTTCTGAAACAAGTATTATAGGGTAAAACTTAAGTAGTTGAACTGCAACTACTAGTGGAGTATCTTCTGGTAGAATTGGTGGAGGTGCCTCCATAATTTTTGAAACTTTAACTTCAGACATTTTCATTCCTCCAGCTACTCCATTTAAAATGGTTGATTCTGTCACCATACCAACTAGTTTATCTCCATCAAATACTGGAACCTGTGATATTGCATGCTTTAACATTTTTTCAGCAACTTCTTTAACAGTTTCATTTACATCAGCATGAATAATGTTCCTAACCATTATATCCCCAACTTTTACATCCTTCTTAAAACTAAGTTTAGCTAAAGCATCTATGACCTGCTTATACTTTGAATATGTTGGATCTATTTTGCCGGATTCAAGCTTAGCAATAAACGATTGACTTACACCTGCAAGTTTTGCTAGTTCTCTTTGGGTTATTCCAAGTTTTCTTCTTATTTCTCCTACTCTACATGGATCAATGAACATACTCATCAACTTCTATTTTCAGAACTATTAATAAATATTTTTATGAAAACAAAATTCCTTTAGGAATCATGTATAAATATCACAATACATTGAGGCTTAAATTCTATATGGAATAAAACTTTCAGAAATGCTTAAATACTGCTAAAAATATGGATTTCTGCAAGGTGTTTATATGAGCCAAACGATTATAATATAAAGTATGAAAATAATGGGCATGAGTTAAATACATTATCTGTTAAGGTTAGAGCTCCATCAAGTATAGCTAATATAGGTCCAGGATTTGACATATTTGCGCTTGCCATTGATTTATGCTATGATGAAGTTGAAGTTTCAATAAACAAGTATTCAAATAATATTAAACTAAAAGTTTTTGGCTATAAAGTTCCCGAAAACCCTAATGAAAATACTGCTGGAATAGTTGCAAAGGAGTTTCTTGAAAGATTTAATATTAAGTCTGGTCTGAACATAAACATATTGAAAGGTATTAAGCCAGGTTTAGGTCTTGGAAGTAGTGCAGCAACAGCATCTGCAACAGCTCTTGCATTAAGTAGACTTTTTAACATAGATTTATCGGTAGAAGATATGGTATTACTGGCTTCAAAGGGTGAGATAGCTTCAGCAGGCACATCGCATCTTGATAATGTTTCTGCAGCATTGCTTGGTGGGTTTACTATTACATGTTTCGATAGCAATGGTAATGTTAAAGTTTTTAATATACCTCCTCCTAGTGATTTAAGAGTTGTTATAGCTATACCTCATGTAGATATAAGACCGATGAAAACATCATATGCTAGAAATGTTATTCCAAAACATGTTGAATTAAGTAAGCTAATATTAAATACCAGTAGAATTGCAGGTATTATAATTGGAATTCTTAAGGGGGATTCTGATCTTCTAAGTAGTTTCATATGCGATGAGATTGTTGAGCCCGCAAGATCGAAAATCTACACATACTATCCATATATAAGATCAGCTCTTAATAAACTCGGTGTTAAAGGAGTTATGATTTGTGGAGCCGGACCAAGCATAGCTGCAATTCCCCCTAAAAGCATGAATATCGATAATATTATAGAAACTATAAAGTCTGAATTTAGATCTCTGGGTTTAAATACTGATGTCTATGTAGCAAAACCTGCAAATGGTTGTAAAGTAATTAGTTAAAGGTGTTCATATTGAAGATCGTAATGAAGTTTGGAGGCTCCTCCATTGATGACTCTAGGAAAATGCTTAAAGCAGCTAAAATAGTTGCTGATAAAGTTAAATCTAATGATAGCGTTATAGTAGTTGTATCAGCTCTTGCAGGAGTAACAGATAATCTAATCTCTGCAGCTCAACTATCCATAAAGGATATGGATAGTGCTAGAAAAATTATAGACAATATTATGTTAAAACATTTAAATATCTTGAACGGGATTTCAAACCAAGCTTTAAAAAGATTACTGGAAGATAAGGTAAGATTAAGTATACATGAATTAAACAATATACTAATTGGATTAGTAAATATGACAAATGTATCCATGGATATTCTTGATAATATTATATCTTTTGGAGAAAGGCTTTCAGCTCCAATATTTTCAAATTATCTAGTGGAGCTTGGTATTAGCTCTAAAGCACTTAATGGATGGGAGGCTGGAATAATAACTGATGAAAACTATGGTAATGCCCATCCTATTCCTTCTGTTAATAAATTAATAAGGGAAAAGGTAGAGCCAATAATAAGTTCAGGTATAGTTCCAGTAATCACTGGCTTTATAGGATTAAGCACAAATGGTAAAATAACAACTCTTGGAAGAGGCGGGTCAGACTACACAGCATCGCTAGTAGCTTCATCTTTGATGGTTGATGAATTATGGTTATGGACAGATGTTGATGGCTTAATGACAGCTGATCCTAAGATAGTTTTAAAAGCAAAACCTATTAAATATCTATCTTACGATGAAGCTATCGAGCTATGTTTCTTTGGAGCTAAAAAACTCCATTATAGAACACTTGAACCAGTAATAGATTTAGGGATTCCTATAAGAATTAAAAATATTCTAAATCCAGATTCTGAAGGTACACTTATAGTTAAAAGTAAGTCCTCTCCTCCAGCTAGGGCCATATGTGTCTTGAAAGGTTCAACTGTAATTACAATTAGAAATATTGTTTTTCATCACAAGCCTTTAAGCATTACAGCATCAACATTGAATGAAAAAAATATTAAGTATGAAGATACCAGTATGATAGCTGTAGTTGGTATTAACTTTCTGCAGTATCCAGAAATACTACAGAAAGTAACTAAATTGTTGAAAAGTCAAGAAGTAGATATTCAAGCCATATTTTCGTTAGGTAACAGTACAGTATTAGCAGTTAGTAATGGATTTGAAGAGAGAGCCGCTAATCTAGTTCATGATATAATTATTGGTGATAATTAAATGTCAAAGCTTAAAGCTGCAGTTATAGGTGCAACAGGACTTGTAGGTCAAAACTTAGTTAAAATATTAAGCAAACATCCATGGTTTAACATAGTGTCCTTATTTGCATCCAAAAAATCCGCAGGTAGAAGGTATTGTGAGGCTGTTAAATGGTATATGGATCATTCATTACCTGATGATATAGGTGAAATCAAGGTGGAATACATAGGGAATGTTGAAGGCAGTTACGATGTAGACATCTTTTTTTCAGCCGTACCTTCAGATATAGCAGCACACATTGAACCTGAACTTGCTAGAAGAGGATATGCAATAATAAGTGATTCTAGTATTTATCGAATGGATAATGATGTTCCTATGATAATCCCCGAAGTAAATCCTGATCATTTAAGGCTTATTAATGAGCAGAGAAAAAGTAGAAATTGGAGTGGTTTCATAGTTAAAACATCGAATTGTACTGCTGCAATTCTATCATTATCTCTTAAACCAATACTTAACCTAACGAAGATAGAAAGAATTATAATTTCAACAATGCAGTCTATATCAGGAGCAGGATACTTAGGACTGCCATCAATGGCTATTTTAGGAAACATCATACCTTATATAGAGAATGAAGAAGAAAAAATTGAGTGTGAATCATTGAAAATTTTAGGATCATTTTATAATGGTAGAATACTCCCTGCTCAATTTAAAATCTCTGCAAGCTGTAATAGGGTTCCAGTATATGAGGGACATATGATAAATGTTTTTCTTGAGATGAATAATGAAATAGATGCCATTGATGTGATTAAAGCTATGGAGACGTTTATAGGACTACCGCAGAAACTAAATCTCCCAACAGCTCCTCAAAGACCAATAATTGTGAGGAAAGAGCCTGATAGACCACAGCCAATACTTGATAAGGAAGCATCAAACGGTATGGCAATTGTTGTTGGAAGGATAAGAAACGATAATATCGGCAAACAATATTTAAAGTATGTTGTACTTGGAAATAACATGATTAGAGGCGCTGCTGGAACAGCTGTTCTTATAGCTGAAACTCTTAAAGCATATAATTTCTCTATAGAGTATTTTTAACAATTGTAGACTTCAATATGGTAGATATCATTCATGTAGGCTTAATTTGCTGCATACTTTAGTTCAAGACATTTATGTTACATAATAGTTGAATGCTTATAGCAAAATATATTTAAATAGCTACTATTAAGTAATTGCATGCCTAAGAGTATGAATGTTATTCTAAAGAAGCTTTTAAAGGAGAAGGAACTGGAGCAATTGGATGTCTACACATATCCAGATAAAGACGTTATTAGGATTAAAAGATTAAGTGATCAGAAAATATTCTTGGTAGAAATACATGGCGGTAGAAGAAACTTTAAGCCGGAAGATATTTTAAACATTGTTATGTCAAGTATTAAGAAGAAATAGTATTAAACAACTTTAAACTATGACTATTAGTTAGGAACATGTTGATGGATTTAGCAAGTATTCTTGCAACCTTTACGGGTTCTGGTATCTTTCCACTTATAGTAAACCTATTTAATATTTGTCTACAGGTAGGTTTTCCCATACCTAGATATCTTACAAACACTTCATAACCTGTTTTTAGCTTAATCTTCTCTCTCTCCCCATTCCTCCTATATATCTCAATACGTTTATCATAATCTTGCGGAAAAATATTTCTGAAATGATCATTTAAGCCTAACGATTCTCTATACGTTAATGATACTAACGGTATTTTTAGTTCACTATATATTCTATTTAAATCCATGATATTATACCAGCTAATTATACATCCATTAATAAATAACACACTAATATCCCTCCTATTAAGCTTTCTATACAGATTTAGTACAGCATCAGTAGCATCTAATCCACCTATAGTTACGTATGAAAATGAAAATCCATCTACTAGGAAATCTCCTCTCATAACGACTCCAGCTAAAACTGACTTGCTACTAGTATCTCGTGTAAAGCTTTCAGCAATACCAAGCGCCCTAATTCCTTTCTTGAATGTATGCAGCATCATAAAGTAATTCTTAAACCCGAATAAAAACATTAGTATTTTAAATCTGTAATGATGTAAATACAAATTTGTATTGTAGAAAATATTTAGTATTTCCTCTAATTCCCTTAAAGATCATTTAATAATTAAACATTGAATTGCTACATATTTGAGTATTGATTAAGAAGATGCTTACATATAAGTTTATGATACTGCAAATATATTTACATCTTTAACATTTCTAGAAGAACTAAGGCTACTTATAATCCTGAGATAATTATATTAAGTGATAGACCCACTACTACAAGGCATCTGTAAAATATAATTAAGCACAATATAGTTGAGATTTAGAGTTAATCTGAGTCCATTATTTCTCTCGCTTATGTAGTTATTAGCTGTTAAATTTATGGTAGGAATAAACATCTTGTTTAATTTCATTATTTTTATGATAAAATAAGACCAGAATAAAAGGTGATCAGGAATACTTAAGTTCACAAGAAACTATAAGTGTAAAATTTTTAAACATCTTTTAAGTAAAAGAAAATCACAGATAAAATGTATAAGCTAAGTATATTATAGCTCAAAACTGTAAGTTGGCTTAATAAAAATGGCGGTATCATGTAAAAATGCTCATCGGCTTCCTGTTCAGCTCATTCCTCATGAATCAGATGGTTATCACCAGCTCATAGCCTCCCAATCATATTTTTTAGAGTACACTTTATATAGTATATTTAAAGTTAAATATTAGGGGTAATTTTGAAAGTTAAGGGTGCTATAAAAATCGGTAAGATAGTTCTTAAAACTTTAACAAATCATCTTGTTGCTGAAGCATATGAAATTCCAAGAATATACGAGTTAGTATATAATAAAAATGGAGAAGAGATAGGTATGGTTATCGATATTCTTGGAAATGTTAATACTCCATTTTTAACTATAAAACCAAGTGATAGGTATAAATATAAAGTTAATAAACTTGTAGGAGAAGATATATTTGCTATTAGATTTAAAGGCAAACCTAAGCAGTATAATCGAAGCCCATAATTAGTTCATTATTACACAGTATATGAGCTTACCATAAAACTTTGCATTTATCTTTAAAATTTAAGTATGTTCTTAATGAAATGTAGATAGGAGTATATTGAATTTATTGATGTTGATTGTTAAACTTAAGGTATGTTTTACGGATCTAACAACTTAGCATATATAGCTTTCATCTTAAGTTATCAAATCTGTTCTATTAGACGCTGTCTAATAGAGATTAGCATATACTAGCTATGGAGACATCTAGTAAATAGCTAAGCTCATTTAAAATATGACTGAGAAAACTACTAAAAGAATCAATCACATTTAATGGTCAACTATAAACATTAAGCAATTCACTATCTACAATTATCTGAAAAGAAATTAGGTTATTCAGTTCAATGTTTTAAAAGCCTTCATAAGTGAGGAAAAATGATTAAAATGATGTATGATAAGGCTAAAATTGTTTAAGAATATACTAATAAGCAAAGTATATATCCCATGTAGATAGAATCTATACATGGATACTTTATCTCTACAGGGTGAACTAGTACTTAGAAAACTTATTGATGCCATGAGAAAAAAGTACATTGATGAAAGAGATAGTTATAGGAAAAACTATGAAAATGAAGGATATGAAGTTATATTCGTACATGAGTTATGCGAATGTTCACGTAAAAGGCGGTATTCAAAACTATTTCCAGAAATTAGCATGTCAAAACTATTAAAACCTAATATAATTAGAGGAGAGCTAATTCATTTAGCTCTCGAAAATGTTTCAAATATGAAAGCCAATGTGAGAAATGAAAAGAAAGTTAGAATTAATAGTAAGAATTTTTTAATTGTTGGCTCAGTAGATTTATATGATGAAAATTGTAAAAGGATTATAGAAGTAAAAAACGTTAGAAGTGTTGTCAACACACCATTTGAACATCACATATTACAGGCACGTATATACTTATGGCTTCTAGATGCAAGAGACGCTGAATTATGGTACTTTGCAAGTGATGGAGTAAAGTTTTATTATATAAATAACTCATGTACTGATGATGAAATACGTGAAATAATTAGAAATCCATCAACTCCAAGATGGCCACAATGGGAATGCAACATGTGTGAATATAATCAATTATGTGAGTTAAAAATGCAAGGAATTAAATAGAAACATAATTTAAATTATAAATAATTATATTTTCCTAATCTTAAAATTGTACTTATACAACTAAACTTTTAATCTATTCTTATGTTATAAGCTTTATATTTTTTTGGAAGTCTAACTTCAAGTATTCCGTTTTTGAATCTTGCTCTTGCAGCCTCAGGATCTACCAATGATGGAAGTCTAACTGCTTTATGATATGATTGAAATTCGGTTTCATGATATATAGCTTTTAACTTATCAAATTTAATCTTTCTATACATTAATGCCTCAATAGTTAGCATGTTTTCCGTAGCGTGTAGTTTTACATCTTCCTTTCTAACGCATGGAAGATCAAACGTAACTATAACCTCGCTAGGAGTTTCTTTAATTTCTGTTAGTGGTTCTAAGCATCTCTTTTCAAAATTCAACATAGGCTTTTCAAACTGTTCTTCAAATTCATTAAATATTTCCTCGAATTTTGAGCGCAGTTCATCAATGTATTCAAATATTGACCTTCGACGTCGCTCCATTTAAGTCACCTACCTATACATTAACGGCACTTCATATTCAGCAGTTTTCTGCATTTGCCTCATTATGTTCTGGGTTCTTCTCATAAGCTCTCTAGTTTTAATTCTAATTTCTTCAGCTTCTTGAATTAATGAATCAACATTAATCTGTAAGCCTAATGCTTTACTAAATATTTTAAGTACAGCAGCTGCTGCACCAGGATCTGGATACTGCTGAAAACATTGTGCTAGCAATATTAGATTAGAAAGGGACTTCAGCAACCCCTCTTTAAGTATTAGAGCATACGGTCCTACTATGAATCCTTCCTCTAGAGGTTCAAGATTTAGCTTAGAAGCTATACCTCTTGCTACATCGTTAGACGATACTACAAATACCTTTGGCTCATCGATTTCAAGTCTATTAGGTGTAGCTATTCCTGCAAGAGATACTATAAGGCTAGCATTTTTCTTTTTTGCCCATTCAATAATGGACCTTGCTATAGGTCTAATAAGTTCAGGAGGTATTGGAATTTCAGATAGTATAGCTATTAATTTATCTTTAGCATATAGTCTTAGAGGGTTTTTTACTTCACCTTTATGCAAAACTATTACGGGAGGAAGAGTATCTGAATCAATGTAACCTACTTCATCCATATCCAAGTGTTGAATAATATGGGCAGTTGATAAAGCACCAACAAGACCGACATCTGGAAATCCACACACAATAACAGGACTATCTATATTAATTTTCTTTAATTCAATAATTTGAACATCAGTCATACATTTTCAATAAGAATAGCTAGTATAAATATATTACTATAAATTCTAGGTTATTGCAAACTTAATCTTTGGAAGAAGCAAATGTATTATCGAAAATTATTGATATAAAATTGCTACTTGTACTGGGTAACCTAATGAATTTCCTGTTTAAATATTGAACTTTAGTATAATTTTCTAATTCATGACATATAATGTCTTTTTAAAGATTGCCAGTTTTGTATAAGTGATAAAAATAATTTTATTATTACTCTAATAGTTTTAGATTTTTTCTAATTCTTCTCTTCTTTCCCCTGGAATTACCTGTTCCTCTACAACTATTTGTGTTTCAACTCTAGACACTTCTAATATAGCTATAGATCCTTTAACTGACTCTAATTCTTCAATCATTCCTTGCAACGCTATTTGTAATGCTTCTATTTGTTTTTTATAAGATTCCTCATCTATTTCCCCTATAACATATCTTGTTTCAATACTAACAATACGTTCTTCAAGGGATTTTATTTGCTGATCTATTTCATCAAAATATGTTTTTAACCTCTCTAGAAGAGACCTCCTCCTCTCTTCAAGGCTTCTTGCTTCTGATTCATAGCCTTTCCTTAGATATTCAAACGTAACTTGGGATATTCTTTTAGATTTTACAAGCTCTGCAAGAACCTGCATTCTCTTATTAGACATTTTTATGCTTTCAACAAGCTTTTCAAAATCTTTAACCCATAAATGTGCAGTCAATTACTCACCCAGCATATCATTTACAATAACTCTTATAAAACTATTCTACTTAAAGAATCATTAATAAATAGAGTCTAAAGTAATCATTATGTATTACATAAAATAGTTAAGCTTCACTATGACAATATTATTAAAGAACATTTATAAGGTTTATCCATAATATGAGCTGAGGAGCCTATGAAGCTTACCACGTTACTTAAAGGTTTTTCATATATTATCCGAGAAAAGATTAAACATGTGAACATTATTACAGAACTTCTAGATTCACTAACATATCAGCAAGATAGAATAAAAGAGTTAGAGAAAATGCTTAAAGAAGAGAAGAGAAAAGGAGAGGAGTTAGAGAAAATTAAAAAAGACTACAATGAACTTGTAAGGGAGCTGGAAAAGGAGAAAGAGAAATCTAGAGGATTACAGTTAAAACTTAATGAGGTTGAAAGCATGTTAGTAAAATTTAATGAGATACGTTTAAAAACGTCAGATATTGAAAAACAATTAAATGAAGAAAGGACAATAAGAATTAACCTTGAGGAGGAAATAAAGAAAACTAGAGCCATGATCTCCATAAAGGATGAGGAAATAAGATACTTGAGAAAACATGTAGAAAACATTGAGAGTAAACTTAAAATTGCTTCAAAACACTTATCAGATTTACTTGAAGAGAGAATATTGAATTACTTAGTTATACATAAAGGTGTATTAAATTTACGAAAATGTGCAGATGAATTTTCGATTAGTGAAGATTTATTAAAGGAGGTTCTTAAAACAATGCAGGAGAAAGGATTAATAAAAATTATGTAAACTTGTAGGCTTTGTTGACTTAAGCATGTTTATTACCTCTATTTTAGTTTGTGTTTCTATGAGTTCTTAGCTTTATCTTTTTATTAATCCATGTCTTGTTTAGTAAGTATACTATTGGCTTCATAAGTATTAATACGTGCTCACTATCGCATTTATCCTTCATAATTGTATATAGTTATCGAATAGCTTAGTTCTATCCTAATGCATTATTTTCTTCACTAATTCTAG
>JAWBQF010000008.1:0-93672 GCA_038845975.1 Methanomethylicia archaeon | reverse complement strand
ATAAGAGCATGAGGAGCGCTGTTGAAAGATTCTTCTCATGGATAACATCATTCAGAAGAATAACCATAAGATACGAAAGACTAGCATCAACATTCCTAGGATTCATACAAATAGCATGCATAATAATATACCTAAGGGTTTTGCAATGAGTTCATTGATATCGCATCTTACTGCTTTCCTTGATAATCTCATATTATCATCTATTCTCTAACTCATATTGATCTATAAGCTCTTTAAGTCCACTGTTAAGATCTATTTCCGGCCTGAATCCAAGTAGTTTTTCGGATTTTTCTATTGATGCATAGCTATGCATTATATCTCCAGGTTTTGATTTGCTATAGACTATACTTATTGTCTTATTAAGCTTCTTCTCAGCTATATCCTTTACCTTTAATGCAAGATCAATTATTCTTGTAGGCTTTCCTGAAGCTATATTTATAACTTCACCGCTTAAGTCTAGATTTAACGTGCTAACTATTGCCCTAGCAGCATCCCTTACATGTATGAAGTCTCTCGTCTGCTCCCCACTTCCATATATTGCTAATGGCTTGTTTAAGTATATGTTTTCAATAAACTTATTTATTACTCCAGCATACGGATTCCTCCATTGCCTGGGACCGTATACATTGAATAACCTTAATATTAACGTTTTAAAATTATAGTTTTCCCCAAAGACTTTAACGTAGTATTCTGCGCAAAGCTTACTTACCCCATAAGGCGATACTGGTCTCGGTAAGCTATTCTCTCTTAAAGGAAGATCTATTGGTTCTCCGTAAACAGCTGCTGACGATACGTATATGAATAAACCACTACTATCCTTATATCCATTAAGTAGGTTTAATGTACCGTTAACGTTTACATCATGGTATAGTATTGGATTCTCTATTGATTCTTCAACTGATACTAGAGCTGCTAAGTGAATTATAGCTTTAGCCTTCTTTAAAATGCTGTGAACATTTGGGTTTCGAACATCCTCGGTTAAAATTTTAAAATTTTCTTTTCCAATATTTCCCTGTAGATTCCTTAAGGATCCTCTTGATAAATTATCAATTACAGTAACCTTATATCCAATATTTAAGAGAAAACTTACAATATAGCTACCAATAAATCCAGCACCACCAGTAACTATAATACTATTCATAAAACTAATACACGTAGCAGCACATATAATTAACTATTGAAAAACAATTATACCTAATAAGTTTCTATCAACTCCACTAATTTTACGGTTTCTATATTAGGTAAACAATAATGTTTTCATAATGAATTATAAATCCTGTAATTTATTGATAATGAAGTCATCGCGAAACCCTCTAAGGTTTAACTGGTTAAATTCTACATGTTAGAATAGTATTGTGGTTATTAATATGTTTAAATTCTAAGAGGACACGTTTTCAGAAGTTATTTCAAGGTTATTTCTTATTTTTGGTTGTGTATGGAGTTTGTGAGCTAGTGATTAGGTATTTATTAGATTTTCACTTCCTTTTAGGGTTAGAACTGGTAGGCCTAGAGTTAATTAGGTATTATTGAATTTATTACTGTTTAACATAAGGCTGTGTTTATTTATGGTTTTCAGAGTATGACTCATTTGCTTATTGATGTAGTCCAGGTTTAGATATGAGAAGCATATATAATTGATGGCTTAAGTCCATAAGGCAGATTTAGTTTTAGGAAGGTTTATATAGGTATACTCATAAGTATAATACTTATGAGTATACCCTTTTATAATAGAGAAATAGAACTCTCCATTCTACGAGAAGCACTATCCTCAGAAAGAGCTGAGTTAATAATTATTTATGGTCGTAGGAGAATTGGGAAAACAGTTCTTTCAAGAAAGCTTCTTGAGAAGTATCCGGGCACCTATATTTATGTTGAGGGTTCCAGTATCCAAAGGTTTTTAATAGATGCTTCAAATGTTATGAGTAAAACATTTCATTCCATAGATGATTTCCTAGATTATGTTTTCTTAGAATTTGGTAGTGAGAATAGGCTTCTAGTATTAGATGAATATCAGAGAATATCTAGAAAGCTTTCACCTAGAATACAGTATCATTGGGATGCTAGTTCAGGAAAAAGTAAGGTTAAGCTTTTATTATTAGGCTCAACTATTGGAATGGTTGAGCGGGATATTAGCTATTTAGGTCCACTCTATGGTCGGTCGACGAGAATTATTAGAATGGATGGATTCGATTATAAGACTGTAAGAGAAATATTTGGAGGAAGAGAGGAGGATAACGTAAAGATTTATTCCATTTTAGGAGGTACACCACACTACTTAATGCTATATGACAAATCTAGGACATTAGAGGAAAATATTAGAAGCTTATTCCTAAAACCAGGAGCACCATTATACGAAGAGGTTGAAAGACTATTAGCAGCGGAGTTAAGGGATCCATCTAGATATCTTGAAATACTTGAAGCAATAAGCATGGGGAAAGCAACTCTAAAAGAAATATCAGACTATACCGGTCTAGAGAGACATAAACTAAAAAAGTATTTATTAATTCTAGAAAAGCTGATGTTAATAGAACGTGAAACAAGCATATTAAGGAAGGATATACCTAGATATGGGTTTAAAGATAACTTCTTCCAATTCTACATGAGATTCATACACCCAAATACGTTAAACATAGAGTTAAGACAGGAGGAGTACGTATTAAACAAGATAATCAAGGAACTTCAATCATACATAGGTAAAATATTTGAAAAAATATGCTTATCCATTCTCTCAAAAACACTTCAAGGATATAAAGTTGGAACTTACTGGGATAGGGAGGGAAATGAAGTAGATGTAGTGGCAATAGGTAATGAGAAAACAATATTCTTCGAGTGTAAAACAGGAAGAATAGATTCATCTGATGTAATAAAGTTTAAAGGTAAAGTAGATATTCTAGCTAGTAAGTTAAACCTTAAAAATCCTCAAAGCTACTTCGTAGTACCGGAGAAAAGTGAAGAGGAAATAGAAGGTATAAAAATCTTAGAACTTAAACAGTTAATATCACAAAACTCATTAATAATATAAATTTACTCCATACCTACAGAAATAATCTGGATCCCATATTATAACGTATTCCTGTAGGAATGGTCATGCCCATAACTTCTAGATTAATTGATAGAAGTTAACCTCTATCATACATTATCCTGTCTAAACATATATTCACTACATTACAACCATAATAATCCCAACATTTTTCATTAAAATCGAGTAGAAGCTTAAATTTAAACATAACAATATGGAATGTATAGCTCTTCTCATAGAAGTCATTGCAAAAACCTACTACCAAGATTTAACGGTTTAATTCTACATGTTAGAATAGTATCGTAAGAAGATTGTTAGCATGTTTAAACTCTGGAGTTTTGCAATGAGTTCATAATAAACTTGAATATCAAAAACTATCTGTGATGTAATGGTATTTATCGATTATGTTTCTCGTAAAGTCTCTAATATTAATGTATTTTCAAAATACTTTCAGTATTATACTGTAAAGTAAAGATTATGTGAAATTGATGGATTTATGGCTTTAAAATCCGACTATATTATTAGTGATTTCAATTCTTTCTGTTGTTCGTGAATGTAGGCTATAGCTCTTATTGCTGCTAGAGCTCCTTGCCCTACGGCTACCGCTACCTGCATACCTCCACATGTACAGTCTCCGGCTGCATATACTCCCTCGATATTTGTAGTCATGTCTTTACCAACCTTAATGCAGCCTCTTTCATCAACTTCAACGCCGCTTTTTGCAATAATACTTGTAAATGGAATAGTTTGAGTTGATATGAATACACCATCAACTTGAAGTATTTCCTCAACACCATTTTTAATAATTCTTAATCCTTCAACTTTATTAACTCCATTAATAGCCTTAACTTTTACATTGATAACTTCAACATTATCTGGTAGTCCACTTACGCCTCCTAATGGCTTTAATGGTATAAAGTATATTTTAGAAGCAAGCCTGCTAAGACTTAATAGATCTTCAGAAAGCTCATCACTAACTAGAGCTACAGTTTTACCTTTATATAGTGGGCCATCACATAAGGCACAGTATGAAACACCTAAACCTAGAAGCCTATCTTCTCCCTCAATATTTAGCTTACGCTTCCCTAAACCGACAGCTATTATAACTGTAAATGTAGTTATGCTTTCAGTTCTAGTTATTACTGTTTTTACTGGACTAAGAAGATCAATAGCTACCACATCTCCTCTTCTTAGTTCAGCTCCAGCATTTAATGCTTGAATTCTTATCCTGTTTAAAAGTTCAGAACCTGAAATTCCATCTGGGAAGCCTGGATAATTATGTATTTGTCCTGCTAGCTGTAGTCTTGATGGAGATGAACCCTCAATAACTAATGTTTTAAAACCCATGTTTGCACAATATATTCCAGCTGTTAAGCCAGCAGGTCCAGCTCCAATAATTACAACATCGTAAAGAGGTTTCTCGGATAGAAATATAGACATTAACTAATCCCTCCTACCAGCAAGATCAGTAGCTCTCATTACATGTCTTAGAAATATATCAGTTGGAACAGCACCTTCAAACTCTACAACATCATTTACAACTGTTTTAGGAACAGCATAAACACCGTAACGTCTAGATAATTCAGGAAACTCTGTTGCTTCAATAACATCAGCTGTTATATTTTGGTTTAATACTGCAAAGCTATATGCTGTCTTAGCTACAGATGGACAGTATGGACAGGTTGGAGTTACAAATACCTGAATATGTATAGGTATACTTATATTCTTAACTAGATCAACTATGTTGGGAGGAAGCTTAACCATACCTGTAGATGCTGCAACAATACTATCAATAACAACCCCAAACTCATAGCCTACAGGTAAGCCGAAATATCTAATATTAAACTCCTTTTCACCATGTATAACTATAGCTGGATGCTTATCAATTCTAAATCTACGTGCTTGAGGATGATCTATACTACATGTACACTTCTCAACAGATATGAGAGGTGATAAACTACTAATAATATTAACTATTCCCTCGACTTCATTACAGTATAGACAGTGCATAGTTGTTGTGAAGAGGTAGATTTTAACAGGAGATTTTAAAATCTTAAATATATTAGTAACACGTCTACGAGTTAAATCATCAATTTCAATAACCATAAACTAATATTGGAAACACATATATTTAAAACTTATGTATTCTAGGGGGCCTTGTTAACTTAAGCATTTTATCACCTCTATTTTGGCTTTGTTTTCTATGAATTCTTAGCTTTTATCTTCCTTATCCATGTTTGTTTAGTATGTATGCTATTGACTTCATAAGCATTAATGCATGCTCATCACCGCATTTATCCTTCATACACGGTATATAATTATCGAATAGCTTAGTTCTATCCTTAACTGTATTATTCTCTCCATTAGATTCTTAACTTCTAAACTATACAGTTCATGTTTTAATTTTAATATTTTACATGATGCTTTATAATATTGAGCTCCATCACTTAATACAACTATATTTGAACCATAGATAGCTCTAATCTTTTAAGGAATGTTAGAGATGTAAGCATGTTGCAACATCACAAACCCATACATATAGAATCCTTCTTAATAATGGCTCGAATGCAACATAAACAGCCTTACTCTTAGAACCTACACTTATAATAGTATCATCAACCATAACGATCCTAACATCCCTCCTATCAAATTCAAATAGGAAGCTTAAATATCTAAACCACGATAATATAGAATAACTCCTAACAATAATGAAGCTTAGAATATCTGAAGCCATCCTAGATGAACATGAACGAAAACATATATAAGCACCATAAACAACTAGAATAAATGGAGTTCTCTCCCTAACAAACTTAACAACTTTAGACATACTAACACCATAAATAAGGGAGAGAACTCCCAAATAAATCTAAAGTTAACAAAGCCTCTAGGGGGATGTAGCAGCTTAGTGTATTAAGGCTTTCTTAATACACTAAGAACTAAGCTATTCGATAATTATATACCGTGTATGAAGGATAAATGTGATAATGAGTATGCATTAATGCTTATAAAATCAATAATATACATACTGAACGAAACATGGATTAACAGGAAAATAAAAGCTAAGAATTCATAGAAGATACAATACCAAAATAGAGGTGATAAAATGCTTAAGTTAACAAGGCCCTTGAAGCTACAGTAAGGTTTAAATTATCTCCTACTTTTAGGATGGTTATGTTATCTATAGATGTTTTATTGTTGCTATTATCTATGATTATTGTTATTGTTCTTAGTTATAGACAGGTTAATATTGGTTTATCTGCTATTGTAGGAGCTGCTATACTTTGCTTTTCATTTCTACCCTTTTTTGATGCTTTAATGCTTCTATTTAAATCTATTATTGATTTGAGAACTATTGAAGTTACTTTAACTGTTACATTCATAACTATTCTAGGCTTTCTTATGCAGAAACTTAATATTATTAGTAGGCTTATGAATGGTCTTAAAAGTATTTTAGGTGATATTAGGCTTATCATGATTATTGGTCCAGCTCTTTTAGGTATGCTTCCAACATATGGTGGAGCCTTGTTTTCAGCTCCAATAGTAGATATTGCTGGTAGTCATGTTAATATTAATTCTAGGATGAAGACATTTATTAATGTCTGGTTTAGACATGTTATTTTCTTCATATATCCATTAACACCTGCTATAGTCATGATCTCAGGCTTAACAGGTATTTCAATTTTATCCATCATTATGTATATGGCTCCAATATTTATCATCTCAATAGTATTGGGTTACATGTTCTCGATGAGGGGTATTAAGAGGTTTAGAATAGATAGGAGTAAAAATATGTTTAAAGATTTCTTAGTATGTACCTCACCAATTCTTATTGTTGTTCTATTAACCTTTCTTCTTAACATTCCTAGGTATCTACCTGTTCTAGCTGGTATTATTATCTCGCTAATTATCGGTAGAGGCGGTATAAATGATCTTAAACATGTTATCTTTAGATGTGGGCTTCAAAACTTTATTTTAGCTACTTTAGGGTTAATGGTTTTCAGTATTACTATATCCTCACTTAATGTTTCCATATCGATAGCTAAAGCTCTAAGTATTCTAGGTATTCCCGAATATGTTATCGGTATTGTTCTCCCCATAATAATTGGCTTTATTACCGGCTCACCTCTAACATCTATTGGTTTATCTATCCCTATAGTTCAGGGGATAACTACTTTAACATCAGCTAATGTATCATTAATATATGCCGGCTCAGTTCTAGGCTATTTAGCTTCTCCTCTCCATTTATGTCTTGTATTATCAAGTGAGTATTATAAGGTTAAGTTAACCGATACTTACACATATATTGTTCCAGCTATTATAATTCTAGCTTTTTCATCTATGGCTACCATTATCTATTTAGCTAATTATATTTAGACATTATTCTAAATGATTTCAAGTTGATGTTAGCTTAAATATTAGGTTTATAATATAGGTATTGATGTTTAGGGTTGTTATTGATTCTAGTAGATGTAGAAGATGTAATTTTTGTAGTGTAGTTGCAAGGTGTTTTTCAAGTCCTCAATGTAGTGGATGTCTTGCATGCTATTATGCATGCCCTTATGAAGCTAGAATACTTGTTAAGTCTGAAGCTGAAGGAGAGGTTAAGGTTACTATTGATGGTGTTGATTACCGTTTTCCCTCCAATATAACTATAGCTAGAGCACTTGAACTTATAGGTTTTAGGTTTAGTGATTTAGGGTTTAGAGGTTTATCTTTAGCTTGTAGAATTGGTGGATGCTGGACATGTATGGTTTTAGTGGATGGTGAGCCTAAGAGAAGCTGCATAACACCTATTAGGGATGGTATAAGAATTGAAACAAATATAGGATCTACTACTCCTAGAAGAATTGTTCATGGTCCAGATCCTCATATTGTTGGCGGTAAGGCTACTCCATGGTGGGAGGTTGATGGAGTTCACTATGTTGAAGCAGCAATATGGGTTGCAGGTTGTAATCTACGTTGTCCTCAATGCCAGAATTATAGTGTAACATATGATAATGTATCTACATCCTTAACACCTAGAGAAGCTGCTGAAGTATTAACATTATGTTCACAAACATATAAAACTAGAGGGTTAGCTATAAGTGGTGGAGAGCCTACATTGAATAGAGAATGGCTAGTAGAATTCTTTAGAGAGCTGAAGAGATTAAATCCGAATAAAAGGCTTCATCTTGATAGTAACGGTACATTACTATCTCCAGAATATATAGATGAACTTGTTGAATCTGGATGTAATAATATAGGTGTTGAACCTAAAGCTTTAAGATTAAATACATACATGGAGATAACAGGTATTCATAATCAAGATTTAGCTAGAAAATATCTTAATACTTCATGGATGGCTTTAGAATATTTAGCCAGTAGGTATATGGATAGAGTATATATTGGTGTTGGTATAGCCTACAATAAGGCATGGATGACAGTTAGTGAACTTACTGAAATAGGAGCTAAAATATACTCTATAAATCCAAATCTTCAGGTTACAGTATTGGATTACTTCCCAGTATTTAGAAGGAGAAATATAGAGAGACCATCTGTAATGGAAATGGTTAAGGTGAAGAAGATACTTGAAGATCAAGGTTTAGTAAACGTTATTGTACAGACAAGTAGGGGACATATACCTCCCTCTAGGAAAATTAAGCTATAGATTTTCGAATTTGAAAACTGCTTTTTAATAAGATTGTTGTGGATTGTTAGGATTTCTATTATTGCTCTTTGAGTTTATTCTTCTTGATTTTTTACATGTTTGAATGCTGTTAAATATAGGCTTATATTATTACATATGTATTGTTGGACATTGTTTTAGTATTGATGTTTATTCTTGCAACTATTTATGTAGCATTTACCTTTAACCCATTCTGAATGGTTTACATACTCATGTTTATACTCTAGCTCGCTTAAACATAGATATAAGTTGAAGCTATCAGTATGTAGTTGAATTCTCCCCAAACTTTCTACCTATTATTTTGAGATTTAACTTTACTTGATGGAATGTAATTTTCTTCAACGGGAATAAATATGGTTGTTTACTGTAATCCCATAACTCATGTCTCTTAAAAGCTCTCCTTCTAGCTACTCTATTCAAGCACTTAATACTATGTTATTACTCCTACTCTTCAATCCAGCGTTAACGTATAGTTCATTAACCTCGGTAGTACCCTTAAATTCAATAAGGCTAATTCCACCTCTAAGCTTTAACATAAGCTTCTTCAAAGCCTTGAAGACTATTATAGAGTATCTATTGGAAGCTAGCTTAAACCATAGATAAGTTATGTAAGCCTAGAATAGAAATATGAGAATGAATTATTATGAGAATGAATTATTCCCTAATACTAAGTCTATAATGAAAAGATCAAGAATATTCGTAGAAAACATTAGAAAGTAACTACAAAATCTTATTAAATTCTGTTAGTATATGTTAAAGGATGGATGAATTAGAGTTGTTAGTATCTCTAGGTGAGGTTGTTAGTGGCTCTAGTACTGAATGTAGACTTGTAGATATTATTAGGAAGATGTTTTCCAATATGGGTTTAGAAGTTAAGGTTATGGAGGTACCTGTAGATCTATGGTGTGATCTTGGAGCTATAATGAATATTGGTGATGCTGAGCTTAAAGCTATTACAATACCGCCAACACTTTCAGCAAGTGTTGATGGTAGAATTGTCTATGTTGAAAAACCTCTAAGTCTAAAATGGCCTAATGTTAGTGACTCTATTGTTTTATGTGAGCTTCCCTCTGATCCAGATGAGCTTAAAACAGTTTATTTAAGGGCCTACGAGCTTGGTGCGCAGGCTATTATAGTTTACGATAATACTCCAGGAAGATTTAGGAGAGTAGTTATTAGTAGTGTTTGGGACTTTAGGAAAATGCCTTGTCCACCACCACCAATACCATGTATTCATATTAAGTGGGAGGACGGTCTTAAAGTTTTAGATTTAGTTAGAAATGGTGTAAGTAGGGCTAGTCTAACATCTAAATCATACATTATGGAATCAACAGGATATAATGTTGAAGCTATAATTCCAGGCTCCAGAGAGGATTACATAGTTATATGTGGACATCATGACCACTGGCTAACAGGAGTTTCTGATAATCTTACTAGTTTATACTTACTCCATGAGGTTGGTGGAAGATTAGGAAGTATGAGAACAACATATACTATTAGACTAGTAAGCTTTACAGCGGAAGAGTTTGGCGCTCCGGGTTTTCAAGCT
Source organism: Methanomethylicia archaeon (assembly GCA_038845975.1). Classification (GTDB taxonomy): domain Archaea; phylum Thermoproteota; class Methanomethylicia; order CALHIW01; family CALHIW01; genus CALHIW01. The sequence goes on along the minus strand of JAWBQF010000008.1, from coordinate 83,439 downwards.
TGGTATTGGGCTTACGGTTCAAGATTCTATGTTGAAAATCTTAGAAGAACCAATAGGCTTAATGATGTTATTGCTGTTGTTAATGTTGATGCATTTACTAGTTATCCATTAATACTAGCTGGTACTCCTGAAATTAGAGGGTTAACCTCCAGTATAGCTGATAGCTTGAAGGTTAAATATGAGCTTGAGCTTGACTATTCATACTGTGACAGTTATAGTTTTAGTTCATTCGGTATTCCAGCTATAACAATACATTCATTACCTGAAATATTAAGCTACTATCATACTGATGCTGATAGTATTGATGTAGTGGATTGGAAAGCTGTAATGGATACTATAGATATTGTATATAGAACTGCTAGTAGAATAGCTATTTATGGAAGGGATTCTCTAGATTACTATGCCTACAAATTGGAGTTGAAGAAAGTGTTAAGTGATATTGGTAATAATTATTTAAGTAGTATTGTTGATAGGTTAAGCTCATGGAGGGCATTTAGAATGGTAAATATGAATTTGCATAAGGCAGTATTTATAGGCGACTATAGGCTTGATACTGGACCATTTAAAACAGTACTTTGCCCCCAGCTTCTCGTAGCTAATGATATTAAGACTATTGAATACTCTATCAATATGTTGCCAAACAATATTTACGAGGCTGTGAAGCTACTGAGTAAGATTAAACCTTACATAATACCTGGTGAGGAGAAGCCTCTACCATCTATTAATGTTTCCCAAGTAGTTAGCCTAGCTAATCTAGGTAAGCCGTGGATTAAACAGCTGCTTGAAGCTATACTTCACTCAGCTAAGGCAGCGTTTAAGCTAGGTATTCGGGAAGTTGAAGATCTACTATTAGAAGCTACTAGGGAGTATTGATGTATCTACCTGTATCTATCAAGCCTATAGGTAGCTGTGAAAGAAATGATGTTATTAGAATAGCTGAAAGTACACTCGGCCCATTTCATAGCTACTTCGTTATGAAGTCTCTAAGTAATTCTAGAACTCTTGTAGCTAAGGTAGATAACAAGATTATTGGCTTCATAATGTACTATACTGTAAAGCTAAATATTAAGCTAGGTGTACTATACTACATGGCTGTTATATCATCCTATCAAGGTATAGGTATTGGTGGAAAACTACTTGATGAAGCTGAGAATAACCTTTCACGTAGAGTAAATGTAATTACTGCTTCAACAAAGCTTGAAAATGAAAAGGTACAGAAAATGTTTAAGAAGAGAGGCTATACAGTTCTTACATGGAGCGAGCTTAAAGATTTAACCTCATGGATTGTTACAGATAAATTATTAAGAATTCTACATGCATATGATGATGATATTATAATGATGAAATGTACTAGTAATAAAAATGTAATAGATATGATTCGTCAGCTCAGCTAATAGAATCTACATTATTGATTTCAGTATATACTTACAATTATGAATAAACTTAAGCATTTAGTTTTTAAATTCTGAAGCTTTGTGGCTTAATTCTTTGTTGTCTAGGTTTCTTCTCTGATTTTATGTTTTCTTTTTGATTTTGCTTTATAGGTTTATTAGCATGTTGTATATGTATGTTTTGGCTTCTAGTTCTTTCTTTATTCCATGTTTTTCGCCATGCAGTATTCTCCATACTGGCGTTTGAATGTTGAGAATGTTGTTTCAACAGCCCAACGTCTACCGTAGCCCACCATCCCCGCCCACCCTTCATCACCCATCCTTCCGATAAGTCTAACCATCCTACGTCTCTCCGGGGGTCCTCTATCATCTCTAGCGTTACGTCTAGGCTTTATGACGGGTTTTACACCCATCCTTCTAAGAAGATTGTAGGCTTCAGCATTATCGTAGGCTCCATCCATAACAGCTTCAGAAACCCTCCTAAGCTTAGAGGCATCCTTAATTAATGCCGCTTCTGAGTCGTGAACGTCATCTGTTGTTACATCCATAGCTAAGACCTCCTTAGTCTTAACGTTTACTACGAAGTGGATCTTGATGTAGCGCTTCCTCCTGCCATATACGCGTAACCCATCCGCCGGACTTGTGGACGCTAACACCACTCGAGTCAACGGCTATAACTATGGGTTCGCTTGAGTCCCTCAGCGTGTAAAGATGGGTTAAGCCTTAATATACGTCTCCTAACCCAGGAGTAGTCAACTGATGGAAGGGATAAGCCTATTTAAAGCCCTAGTGAAGCCTTCAAGCTGTCTGTAAGGCATTGAGAAGAGATAACGTACAACCATAAGGAATTCAACATACCTAACGGTAATTTTGAAGGGATGACCTACCTTACCACGATTCAAATCCATAAGCTCAGCATCATAGCCTTCAAGAAAGTCTAAGCCAAGTAGAAGCTCACCACGCCTAATAAGCCTCTCATCAACAACAGACCAATACATAAATTAAAGTAAAACATAAGAAACTTAAAGAATTAAGCCACAAAGCAATTCTGATGAAATAGATTAGCTTCTAGAATCGCTGAAATCGTGAAATAATGTTTATATATGGCTTTAAGGTAAGTCTACTATGAAGTTTAGTAGGAAGGTTTTGCTTGCCATCTTAGGTTTAGCTCATACATTAAATCATTCATTCCATATTGCTTTACCCCCTCTTGTACCTCTTATGGTTAGAGAGTTTAACGTATCGTTAAGTGATATTGGGCTAGTAGCTACTTTAGCTTATTTCATGTATGGTTTTGGAGCTTTACTTGGAGGTAGATTATCTGATAAAGTTAATGTTTCTAGTGTTATTGCCATTACGCTTCTATTATCAGGTTTAAGCTCTCTTATTCTCCTATTTCAGAAGTCTCTATTGATCTTCTCCATATCCTTTATCCTTATATCTTTCTGGGCTAGCTTCTATCATCCAGCATCAAACACGTTATTAGCTTATATGTTTAGGGATACTCGGGCTAGTGCTATGGGTATTCATGGTGCATTAGGGAGTTTAGGACAGATTATTATTCCAACTATTGCTATAGTTTTAGCATTAGTTTTTGATTGGCGTACACCATTTATAATTCTTGGGTTAGTATCAATACTTACATCAACATATTTTATTAAGGCTTCAGATATGAAGTCTACGGTGATGGTGGAGAAGGATAATGTGGAGAGTAATGTTGAGCGGCTAGTCCTACTTAAGATTACTGTATTTACGGTTTTTATTGGTCTCTACTTTAGAGGTGTTGAGCTTTATCTTCCAACATATTTGAAGGAGGTGAAGGGATTTACAGAGGTTTTAGCTGGTATCGCATTATCCATAATTCTTTTTAGCGGTATGATTGGTCAAATACTAACTGGAAGGTTTGCGGATGTTCTTGGTGATAGAAGGGTATTAGTTACTACTAAGATTGGTGTTGTTTTAAGCTTAATATCTCTACAAATATTTCCGGAAGCTTTAACAACTATTATAGCTATTGTAGTTTATGGTTTATCCTATTATGGACATCAGCCAGCATTTACAAGCTTTATTGGTAGGATTTTTAGAGGTTCCGGTGTAGGTAGTGTTTATGGATTGACGTTTTTCATGAGTTTCGGTTTAAGCTCTGTTTCAGCTTTTATAGCTGGATATATATCTACAATTTATGGATTAACGTATTCGTACATGGTTTTAACGGCTTTCGCTTTAGCTGCATTAGCTACAGTACTTACGTTACGTTCCTAGCTTAATCTATGCTCTAATACTCTGGATACTGATATAGGAGCATTCCCTCAATTGTTACCGGTTTTAATGTTAATGCAATCCTGTAGGCTTCATTTAGTTTCGATTCTCTCTCAGCATATATTTCAAGTATTGGCTCCCCCTTTCTTACTTTATATCCTCTCTTTCCATGCAGTACTATTCCAGCTCCCTTCTCTACTGGTGCTCCAGCAGCTCTAGCTATTGCTGTTATAGCTACATTGCTTACATCTGTTATGAATCCATCACATGGTGCTTCAACCATTATTCTTTTCGATCCTACCGGTATTTCATCAGGAGTTATGTTTGGCTTTCCTCCCTGGGTTTCAATTATTTGCTTCATTTTCTCATATGCTTTACCTGATGTAAGTATTTTTTTCGCTATATCCTGTCCTCCACCTCTCGGAGCATATCCCCCCATTTCAAAAAGTAATCCAGCTAGTGATGTTGACTTCTCTATTAAGCTTGCAGGCCCCTCACCTTGAAGTGCTTTTAATGCTTCTCTAGCTTCTAAAGCAGGTCCAACAGTATGTCCAACCGGCTGTCCTCCATATGTTATACCACATTTAATTCTTACTCCAAGTCTTTCACCTAACTCAACGAAATCGTTTGCAAGCTTCCGTGCTTCACTTATTGTTTCAACTTTAGCTTCTTTTCCAGTCGGTATGTCTATAACTACATAGTTTGCATCTACAGCAAGTTTTTTAGCCATTATCGATGCTAGCATTTGACTTTTAGGATCTATTTCTAATTGATGCTCAATTCTAATAAATATATCGTCTGCAGGTGCAAGATTTAAGCTTCCACCCCATACTATTGCTCCACCAACCTTTTTAACAATGTTTTTAAGCTCTTCAGCTGTAAACTCTACTGGTGCTAGAACCTCCATTGTATCAGCTGTTCCTGAAGGGCTTGTAATAGCTCTACTACTTGTTTTAGGTATTATTAAGCCAGCAGCTGCAACTATGGGTACTATTAGTAGACTAACCTTATTACCTGGAACTCCCCCAATACTGTGTTTATCGTAGACAGGTTCTTCAAAACTTAACGTTAAACCTGTGGAAACCATAGCCTGTGTTAAAGCTATAACCTCACTTAAATCCATGCCGTGAAATTCTTCAGCTAGTAGAAATGCTGCGATTTCTAGATCGCTAAGATCACCGTTAACTACATCTCTAACTATTGTAAATATTTCCTCTCTTGAAAGCTGCTTACCCGACATCTTCTTCCTAATATATTTTATTGATTCCGGTATGTTAGCCTGTTCAATATATATTAGATCCCCATTGCTAGCTTTAAGTTGAGCATTAACATCGTTAAATATTCCTACTTCACCCTGATTAACTAATGCTCTACCTACCTCAATAATAGCCAATACTAATCGGTCACAGTAACCGATTCTAACTCTATCTCCTGATCTTAAACCTAGAGTTCTAGCATCAACATCATTAATGAGAACTATGCGTCTACCAATAGAAGCATCAATTACTCTAGCTTTAAACTTAGGCATACTACTATATGGTGAACCTATTTAAAATCTTTTACTAGTTAACAACTTATCTATTGAATATGTTTTGCATTGGCTTCAATTCATCATAAGATTAGCTAAATCTAGTAAATATTATGTGGAAAAGTCTGCACAACATCTTTATTAGCGTCCAGCCTACCTAGCTGATAGGTGTTATTATGCACCAACTTGGATAGATCTATTTAAAGAATTGTTTAACTACGAGGTAAATAGTATAAATAGAGATGTTCTTGTTTTTGATACAACGTTAAGAGATGGAGAGCAAACTCCTGGTGTATGTTTTAGTGTTGATGATAAGCTTAAAATAGCTAGACTTCTCGATGATCTTGGTGTTAACGTTATTGAAGCTGGATTTCCAGCAAGCTGGAGGGATGAAGAGGAGGCTACTAGGCTTATAGCTGGTGAGGGATTAAAGGCTGAAGTCTGCGGATTAGCGAGATGTGAGTCTAGAGATATTGATGTTTGTTTAAGATGCGATGTTGATAGAATACATGTCTTCATAGGTACTTCTGATATTCATTTAAAGTATAAGCTTAAAATAGATGAGGGAAAAGCTTTAGAAAACGTTGTAGAAGCTATTGAGTATGTTAAGGCTCATGGGTTGAAATGCGAGTTTTCATGTGAGGACGCTACTAGAACAAGTTTTAGTAGGCTTTTAAAGTTTTACAGTTCTGCTAGTGATGCTCATGTTGATATAGTTAATATTCCTGATACCGTAGGTGTCTTTACACCTGAATTAATGTTTAAACTTATCTCTAATCTTAAGAGACATGTTAATACTCCCATATCCGTACATTGCCATAACGATTTCGGATTAGCTACAGCAAATACTATTGCCGGAGTTCTTGGTGGGGCCTCCCAAATACATGTAACCATTAACGGTCTTGGGGAGAGAGCTGGTAATGCAAGTCTTGAGCAGACCGTATGTATATTAAAGTTTATTTATGGCTTCAACGTCAATTTAAGATTTGAAAAAATAGCTGAAATCTCAAGAATAGTGCAGGACATTAGCGGGATAAAGATTCCTCCAAACTATCCACTTGTAGGGAGAAATGCATTTGCACATGAATCCGGAATTCATGTTCATGGAGTATTAGAGAATCCACTATGTTACGAGCCTCTAAAACCTGAAACTATAGGGCAGAAAAGACATATATTCTTCGGTAAGCATTCAGGTAGACATGGTGTTGAACATTTCATTAAAGCTCGCTATGGAAATGTTTCAAAATCTACTATAGATGAGGTTTTAAGAGCTGTTAAGGCTTTAGGTGTTAATAGAAAAGCTCTCTTCGAGGAGGATTTAGACAATATATTTAAGGAAATTGTAGGTGGTGGAAATGTATAAAATTGCTGTAATGAAAGGGGATGGTGTAGGTCCTGAAGTTATAAATGCAGCAATAACTATTATTGAAGCTGTCGAAGATCTTCTTCAAATAAATATTGAGAAAATACCTGTTGAAGGAGGTGATAATGCTTTTAAAAAGTATGGTATTCTACTTCCTGAAGATGCTGTTGAAACCATTAAATCTACACATGCATGTCTTAAAGGACCTATAGGCGAGCCCGTAGTTGATGTTAAGCTTAAACAAACACTTAACCTATACATTAATCTTAGACTTGCAAAATCATATCCTAATACTCCATGCTTAAGAAGCAATATAGATCTACTTATAGTAAGGGAGAATACTGAAGATCTATATAAAGGATTTGAATTTGTAACTGGTAATATAGCTGTAGGCTTAAGAGTGATAAGTAGGGAGGCTTCTAGAAGAATTGCTGAAGCTGCCTTCAGGCAGGCTTTAACACGTAGACGTAAGGTTACAGCTGTTCATAAAGCTAATATCTTAAAAATCACATGTGGGTTGTTTGCAGAAACCTGTAGGGAAGTTTCCAAAATTTATCCTAACGTAATCTATGAAGAACAGCATGTTGATACATGCACCATGAATCTTATAAGAAATCCTGAAAGCTTCGATGTTATAGTTACGACAAATATGTTCGGCGATATATTATCGAGTGAAGCAGCCCAGATTACTGGAGGCTTAGGCTTATCACCATCAGCAAATATTGGTGATAGCTACGCTATATTTGAACCCATGCATGGTGCATTCTTCGATATTGCAGGGAAAGATATTGTAAACCCTATAGCAGCAATACTTTCAACCTCAATGATGTTTAAGTGGTTCTACGATAAATTTAAAGACTTAAAATGTCTTAATGCATCAAACATTATAAGTAGAGCTGTTGAAGATGTATTAGCTAAAGGTAAAACATTAACTCCAGATCTTGGAGGGTCAAGTAGTACTAGCCAGCTCTCCCATGCAGTTACAGGGAGAATTAAGGAGCTTGTTGAGTATGATTATAATCCCTTCTGAAAAGGTAACTGTAGCCGCCTCAAGATTTAAAACCATTACAAAATTCAGCAGGAAAGTACTTTTTAACTATAAGTGAATTGTCCGGATTTAAATACTTCCTACTTCACTGTAATCGGGGAAGATTAATGCTGAAAGCAGGGAAGATTCTCTTCGAGATACTGGTATATACTGCCTCCATCTTAATGAATAAAATGCTTTTACAGTAGTGACATATCCTAATCTAAGGGTGTGAACTGTGGGTGAAGTAGCTACCGAATGGTTGCTGGACTGTGAATCATCACCAAAACAGGGATCTTCTAACTTAAGCCATGAAGAGCGTCAATGTAGACTCTTACATACATATCAGCTGGATACTGGAACCTTCACAACTGGTGAAGCATTAAATATGACTTAAAGTTTCGAAACAATAGAAATAATATATAATAATGTAAAGCTTTACATTAGAATAGATATTAATGGTACTAAATCTATAGTTTCATGTTAGGTAATATTGGTAATGTTAAGAATGTAGAAGACTTAAAGCCGATCAAGTGAATGTAATGCTAGTATTGCTTCAATTCCCTAAGCTGCTTTGCTATAAGATCTACTTCTAAACCTAGGTTTTCAAGCGCTGTAACTCCAAGTACTTCACTATTATTTTCCTCAGCAAAAACAATTATGCATGTTGATTTCCTACCCATACATTTAATGACTGCTTCACCAATATCATGTTCAATAACCCTATTGTTCCAAATCCTTCTACCTATAGCTTCAACATCACTACTTTCCCTAACCATAGCCTTATAAACATTTCACTTAAACATTCTCTTACTGAAGTAAAGTTCTTGCCTCTATGATTTCGCGGCTTATTGTTCATCATCTTTTAGACTCTCATAATAGTGATTTGTCTGAGTTTCTACTATGGCGAACTAATGAATACTTCATAAACAAATATACGTAGCCATGCATAGGTTGATAATTGATTTAAGAACATCGATATTACCATAACAAATATTCAACAACTAAAAATTGCTAGATGAAGAATAAGAATTCCATAATAAACGCTCAAAATACAACGTTCAAATTAAAATAACTAATAAGTAGCCTTTCTATAACCCAGTAGCTTAAACATGTCTATACTATAATTAGGGTTTAAGTTTACAGGGAAATGCTGGAAGTAATTAAACATATAGGGAAGTAGATGTTTTGTGGAGTATGGATTTAAGAACTTTTATTTCGAAGCTTGAAGCTGAAGGTAGCCTAGTAAAAATAGTTAAGGAAGCATCTGTAGAGTATGAGGTTGCAAGCATACTTGCAGCACTGGATGGAAACCCTGTCTACTTCAAGAAGATAAAAGAGTCAAAAATACCGGTAGTTGGAAACATAGTATCATCAAGAGATCTTGTAGCTAAAGCTTTAAGAATTAGAAAAGAGGAAATAATAAGTAGGCTTAACTGGGCAATGAGAAATTTAAAGGAGCCTGAAGTTTTAGATAGTGGTCCATGCCAGGAAGTAGAGGAGGTAAATGTTAATTTAGGAATACTCCCAGTATTGAAGCATATGCCTAGAGATCGTGGAAGATATGTTACTAGTGCTGTATGTATATTGAAGGATCCGGAGACCGGTATTAGGAACTCTTCATTCCATAGATTACTACTACTTGATGAAAGAAGATTTGTTGCTAGAATAGTTGAGGGAAGAGGAACTGATACCATATTGAAGAGGTCAGGTGGAGAAGCTTATGTAGCTATATGTATTGGGGCTCCAATACAGGTACTAATATCTGCAGCTACACCATTACCACATGGAGTTGATGAGTTAAGCATGGCCAACGCATTATACCCAACACCACTAGTAAAATGTAGAACAATTGATATTGAAGTTCCGGCAGAAACAGAAATAGTATTAGAGGGTAAAATAACTAGAGAAAAAGCTCCTGAAGGCCCATTTCTAGATATAACTGAAACCTACGATATAGAACGTGAACAGCCAATAATAGAGGTAAAAAGGATAACTCATAGGAGAAATCCAATATATCAAGCATTACTTCCAGGCAGAAATGAACATAAAATATTGATGGGTATGCCTATAGAGTCAGTAATCTACAGCGAAGTAAATAAAGTATGCAGATGCATAAATGTTTTGATAACTCCTGGGGGATGCTCATGGCTACATGCAGTAATACAGATAGAGAAAAAACATAATGATGATCCTAAAAAAGCTATAGAAACAGCATTTAAAACACATAAATCACTAAAACACTGTATAGTAGTAGATGAAGATGTAGATATCTACGATCCCAATGAGGTTGAATGGGCAATAGCTACAAGAGTTCAAGCAGATAAAGATATATATATCTATACTAACCAAAGAGGATCATCACTAGATCCATCAGCAAAGCATATACCAGGGGAAAAACCAATAACAGCAAAAGCAGGTATAGATGCTACAATACCTATTGAGGGAAAGAGTGAGAAATTTAGAAAACAGAAATATAAATCAATAAACCTACTAGAATATATACAGGAAAAGCAAGGCTATTAGCCTATAGTTAAGTAGAGATACTCCTAATCTTTATTATAGTTGGTAAAAATACGAATCCTTAAGATTTAAGATATCATACCTAATCATTTAGCTATTAATGTCCTGTAGCTTAATTCTGAAACCTGTAAATTCAAGTTTACATAAAATATGAAATCTTAATGAGATTCTGTAATCGCAGTATTTAATAAAAATAAAAAAGTAAAGGTTTATGGTTATTTTTATTCATAACTATGCTTGAAGTTCTGGGAAGATACAAAGTTCTCCGTACTTCTCTAATGCTGGTAGCCATTCATTCTTCCGTAGGAAATTTTCCTGTTCAGCAGGAATAAATCTAGCATTAGAAATATCTATGGAAGTTGCGGGTACTGGTTTAGGTCCTAATCCACGTACCTCCATATAGCTGAGATCAAATGTTCCTAATTCTTTCATAGAGACGAAATGGAGCTGTGGAATTCCTGGCCAAGCAAGTAATTGTTCAGCTGACCAACCTTGCACCCTTGCACCTACAGCATCACAAGCAACAGGATCAAAGCTACCTATAAGTAGATAGCTACCAATTCTTCCCTTCATATTTACTGGATGTGACATGAAGGGTCCTGATGGACCTGTATAAAGAGGCTCTTCACCTTCTAAACCATACTCTGCTGCGATAACTAAGAAATCAATACCACCTACCGCCTCAACATTGTCAGCTATTTCTGCACCTAACCACATATCATACTCAGGAAACATTATAGCATTCCTACGTCCATTTTCCGTAATTACTTCTAATCCAGCTAATTTAGGAAAACTTGCAACGCTTACTCCATGATGTCTACCCTCCCCGAATTTCGCTCCTATTTCCTTTTTCTCTTTTAATGATGCCTCATAGAATTTTTCTGAAGCTCTTGGAATTCTTTTAAGCTCTTGTTCTCAGCTGCAGCTGCTGATGATGTGCTACCAGGTATAACACTCACAAAGGATTTAAGATTTAGGGAAACTCTAAGATTTGTTAGGGAGGTTATATATTTCGTTCGTCTAGGATGGCTTTAGATATTCTAAGTTTTTACTGTTAATAGAAGTTATGTATCTATATTATAGTTTATCTTAAGCTTCTATTGATAGGAGGATTGTTAGATTTTATGGTTGATGATCCTATTATAAGCATGGATTAATAAGAAGATAGAAGCTAAGAATTCATAAAAAACAAAACCAAATAAAGGTGATCAAACATGCTTAAGTTAACATAACTTCTACATAAGCTTAAAATATTCGAAGTATCTAGATGAACGAAAATATATAAGTAAAATAACAAGAATAAATGGAACTCTTTCCTTAACAAATCTAACAATTTTAGACATACCAACACCATAAATAAGAAAAGAACTTTCAAATAAAGCTAAAATCCACAAAGCCTTTATTTTGAAAGTAAAGCTTATATATTTGCTTCAAAAATACACTAGGGAGTAAATTATGATGTCTGTAATAGTGGTTATTCTTGGACTTATAGTGTATGCTATCGCCTATTTTGTCTATGGTAAATGGTTTGATCGTAAAATAATGGAGTCAAATCCTAAAAAAACAACACCAGCCCACGTATATATGGATGGCGTTGAATTCTTCCCAACAAGCAAATACGTTCTACTTGGTTTTCAATGGAAAAGCATAGCAGCTGCTGGTCCTATAACTGGGCCTATAATAGCTTTTAAGTGGGGTTGGTTACCAGCATTAATATGGGTGTTGCTTGGGAACCTCTTTATAGGATGGATTCATGACTACTCTGGAGTTATGGTTTCAGTTAAGAATGAAGGCGCATCATTTGGACCATTATCATACCAGCTCATAGGTCCTAGAGCTAGACTCCTTCTACTCTCCTTCATAACGTTTTATCTATTGCTTTCCACATCATCATACGGTATGATTGTTGCTAAAAGCTATCTTGGAAAATATTCAACAGCACCAATAATATTCCTACTAGTAACAATTATAGCTGTAATCGCAGGAGTATCTACGTTTAAGCTTAAAATTAATGTAGTGTATACGACGTTAGCAGCTATAATATTGATGATTATAGTATCCTATATTGGATTACATATGCCTGTAACTCTTCCTGAATGGATGGCTAAGGATCCATATCTATTCGAGGACTTCTGGTACTTCTGGGTTTTACTTTTCTGCTTTATTGGATCTGTAACCCCAATATGGCTTTTCGTACAGCCTGTAAACTATATGTGCTTCTACCTCGTATACGGTACATTAATCGCAGTAATGCTTGGAGTTTTTGTAGGTCATCCAGATTTTAATCAGCCAGCCTTTGTATCATTTATTCCCACAGGAATGGATCCCTTAGTACCCCTTCTATTTGTAACTGTTGCTTGTGGAGCTATATCTGGATGGCATTCACTTGTAGGCTCTTCAATATCTTCAAAGCAGCTAGATAATGAGGCTGATGCATTATTTGTTGGTGGGGGAGCGATGCTTATGGAAGGAATACTTTCACTAACAACTATTGGAGCTGTTGCTCCTTTACTACCAGCAGAGGTTAAGGGGCTAACAGCTCCAGATATGGTTGCTCTTGGGTGGGCTAAGTCACTAGGTTATCTTGGATTCTCAGTTCAAGGTATACTTCCATTTGTAGCAGCAGTAATAGCTGTACTTGTACTTACAGTTCTCCATCTAAATCTTAGAATTATGAGGCTAGGACTAGCAGAGCTTTTTGGAGCTAGAATACCGGCATTTAAGAACATTTATTTTGCATCAATAATTCCATGTATATTAGCTTATTTGCTTGGAAGCTCAAGATTTGGAGGAGTACTACTATATGTCTGGACGCTTTTCGGAGGAGCTAACCAACTATTAGCAGGCATGAACCTTGTAATCGCAACACTATACCTTGTAAGAATAAAGAAGCCAGCATACTTTACATCAATACCTGCAATATTCATGCTGGCAATATGCCTAAGCGCTCTAGCAATAATGTCATATACAACGTACATAACAGCTATGAAAGCTACAGGATTGGCTATTGTTGGGAACCTATTAGCAACTATTGTAGGAGTATTTCTACTAATCCTTGGAATAATATTCATATATGACTCTGTGAAGGCATATTCAAGATTGAAAAAAGCAGCATAAATCATAACTTATTTTTTTATATTTATTTAATCTTAAATTCTAAGCCATTTAAACGCCTTATGCGTATAACTCTAGTAAAAGTTAGAAAATTAATCTAGAACCATTGAAACTAAGCATGTTATACCCTTTATTATTGGTACTACCTTCTATGAATTTACTTAATACTCTTGTTATTCATGCTTGTTTAGTATTAATGCTATTGATTTTGAGCCATTTCAATATTTTCTTTATGCATGATATATAATCATTGAATAGCTTATCTATTCCTAGCTTACTCTACGCTGATTCTTAATTAAATTATATACTATTTTAAGTTAGAATCTTACATGAAGCCTTATAGTGATACTACATCAGTTGAAATGACTGTTTTAATATACTTAACTTTATAATAACTACTTTAGTATTCTTAAGCTTTATGAACTTAGCAAACATATACGATGAATTCATCTGAAAACCCTTGAACGTTGTTAAGACTTAGTAGGTAAGTTAACCATATAATTAATTATGAAGTTTTCAGATAGACTCAATAATAATTACGGTTTAAGATATTTTTTCGAAGAAATCCTTTTCACGTAGTAGCTCCTCTTCAAATTGTTTAAATCTCTTCATCCAATATGGGATAAATATCAATTTATAGTAGCATGAAGTATTTAATCCTAATCTATCGCCCATGATAGAGAGCATTAAGAGGCATTCACTTTGAAAACGTTTTCTTTGAAGACTGTGAATAGTATCATAAGTTGCAGCACCAATAAAAATATCCCTAATAATATTTCTAAACTTACGCATAATATGTGTTATCCGTAAGCTTTTAAATTTATTTGCTCTGAAGCTGTTTCTTGTCAACTTTAGAATATTTTTTAATGCTTTGTGGCTTAATTCCAAAATTTTGCAGATTCAAGTTTATATAAAGTACGAAAAAGCTTAATAAGCATTCCTATAACCATAGTATTTAATGATATAGATTACGAGAAATGAATATTAAACCACAAAGCTTTTTTAATGATAAAACTGGTACAATATTTCACTGTTCTAGGTTTACATAATTCATTTATGTTAACTGGTTTTTGATAAATGCTCTATAATTATCTTTAGGGTTTTGAGAAGGCTTATGTTAAGGATTAGATGTAGGTTTAATTATGTTGAGTTTAATGGTGTTGTTGAGTTGATGAACTATATGTTAATATTGATTGAAGGATAGAAACAATAGTATAATATTAGGCATCTAGGTAGAGTAGTAGCAAAGAGCTTTAGGAAGCATAATTATGAAGTTACATTAAGCCAGTTATTTGATATTTTCTTTAATTCATTATGAATGGTTTACATAATTCATGAATATATGGCTTACTTATCATGTTAGTTGAAGTTATTAGTTATATTCATACTTTAGTAGGAGGATTATGTTCCATCAAGTAGTGTTAAATTCTCAAGATAATAGATAGAAGAGTTAAGAATAACTCAACAATATATACTAATAGTATACCGTATCCTAAGATTGCACATCACTAATACTCAAAACCATAATAGAAAATTTTGAAAGTGAATGAAATAATCTCTCTAAGAGGGTAATAAATGATACAGTAACCTAAAGTTAACAGGTCACAACTATTCATCAGTAAAATTTAAATATTTTGTGTATTAAGTTTTATGATTATTATGCCGTTGATTAAAAGAAAAAATAATAAGGATAAAGAGGAAAGCGAAGTTACTAAGGCTGTTAAGGGTCTTGTCTACGGTATGGCTGCTCACGGAATGGTTACATACGCATTAAAAACTAGAATGCATTTAGAGAATCTATTTATGCTTATAACAATGGGGGATATGCTTGGTATCCCAATTCTTCCACCATACTATACTCTTAGGCTTCTTCCATATGCTGTTCCACATGTAAAGACTTGGAAGAGAACTCTCTTAAGGGAGAGAGATGTAACTGATATGTTGATGTAGGTGTTTCCATGAATATTAAGGAGTATTTTGAAGCAAATCCCGATATTAAATACATTATTTTCGGCGGTAAGGGTGGTCTTGGTAAAACAACTCTTTCATCAGCTACATCATATTGGCTAGCAAGTAGAGGAAAGAAAGTCATTGTTTTCTCAACTGATCCCCAAGCAAGTCTTACTGATATTTTTGAGAGAAACATTTTCGGTAAGGGGGAAGTAGAAATAGCCAGAAATCTTTACGCTCTTGAAATAGATGCTGATAAACGTATTGCAGAGTATCAGGAAGAAATAAGGAAGAAAATCATTGAAATGTATGGGGAGGTACCTTCAGAAATCGATGAATACATTAAGTCAGCATCTGCTGAGCCGGCTATGGCTGAGTCAGCTACTTTTGATGCTATGGTGGAGCTTATGACTAGTGGTAGATATGACTACTACATATTTGATATGATGCCTCATGGGCATGCTATAAGGTTTCTAGGTATGAGTCAACTTCTCGATGCTTGGATTGATAAGGTTGTTGAAGCTAGAAAGAAAGCTAGTGAGTATGGGGAAATAGCTGCTGTTCTTGGCGGTAAGGGTGGTCTAGCTCAGGAAGACGCTATATTAAAGGAGCTTGACTTTATTAGGTCCAGACTTGACTTTGTTGGAGAGGTTATGAGGGATAGGAAACGTACAGCTTTCTTCTATGTCCTAATACCTGAAGCTATGGCTATTCTAGATACTGAGAAGGCTTTAAAAATGTTTCAGGAGTTTAAAATACCATTAAGCGGTATTATTGTCAATCAAGTATATCCTATTGAATTGCTTAACGATCCTTGTGTTCCAGAATACCTTAAGAACAGAATATTAATGCAGCAGAAACACATGGAGACAATAAAACAGAAATTTGGAAGTTTAGTTCTTGGAACTGTACCCATGCTTGATAGGGAGCCTAAAGGATTAGAAATGATAGCTAAGATAGCTCAATATCTTTTTGGAGGTGTATAGCTTGAACTTTACTGAATTTATTAATTCTAAACCTGGACTTAAATATCTCTTCTTCGGCGGTAAGGGAGGAGTTGGAAAAACAGTAGTTGCTGCAGGAGCAGCATACTATTTGGCTGAGCATTTAGGTAGGAAAACAGTAATTTCCTCAACAAATCCAGTTCATAGTTTATCAAGCACCTTTAAAATGGATTTATGGGGTAAGGGAATTCAGAAAATAGCTAATAATTTATACGCTATTGAACTTGACATATCCAAAACAATTGAGAAATATAAGGTTGAAGTTAGAGATAAAATATTAACATTTGTAAAACATGCAGATATACCTGTTAATCCTGAACCCTTCATAGATATAGCTACAACAAATCCTGCTTTTGAGGAGGCGGCTATGTTTGACGATATGATCGACCTCATTCTTAAAGGGGAATTTGATGCTTACGTATTTGACACTGCCCCGGTAGCACATACGTATAGGCTTCTCGGAATGTCTAAGGTTTATGATTTATGGCTTGCAAGACTAATTAAAAGCAGAGAGGAGGCTTTATCTACAAGACTTAAACTAGCTTTTAGGAAGGAGAAAATAGCTGAAGAAATAAAAAAGGATCCAATACTACAGAGTGCTCTTGAAACTAGGAGACGTACTGAGGAGGCTAAGAAAGTATTAACAGATGCTGAAAAAACAGCGTTCTTCTTCGTTACATTACCACTAGCATTACCTATAGCTGTTATTGAGAGATTTATTACATGGGTTCAAGCATTTAATATTCCTATAGGCGGAGTAATTGTAAACGGCCTTATTCCTAAAGAGATATGTGCTATCGAAAACCCCTCATCATATGTGTTAAACAAGCTTAAAGAACAAGAAGGATATCTAGAAACCATACATAAAAAGTTTCCTGGACTTGTAAGAGCCTATATACCTCTCTACGAGAGTGAGGTTATAGGAATTGAAATGATAGAAAAAGTAGCTAGGGCATTAGCTGGAGGACTAAAAATTTAACAGTGTTATGAGAGTAAGAAGCTGAGCCTTAGTTCTAAGTGTTGATAGCCCTATGGAGAAATGCTTTAAACACTGTAAAATATCTAAGATTAAGATAGATCTGCAAAATTTAGATATTGTTTCTTAATAGCTTCTAAAATTGGCAATGTAAGAGCTCAAATGTAACGCATTGAATTGCCTTAATTTTAAAGTAGCTCTACGTAATATTCTGTCTTCATCTTCCTGGCAAGTAATAACTTACTCGTTTCTTTCCTCTATTTTGTTTATGGCTAGAGAGATAAGCCTAATTTAGCTTTTAGTGATGGAAAGATTAAGTCAAATGAAATATATGAAGCAACTAATTAAGGTTTTATTAGTGTAAGAATATATGTAGAGGATTTGATCAACATGTAGTTAACTAACAGCAACAATTATCCACTAAAGAAGTAAGAGCGAAAGCTTAAAAATCCATCATAAACTGCAAGACTAGTTAGTATAAGTTGCTACTTCATTTTGAGTAATTCTATCTAAAATCTTAGCCTTTACAGACAGTTAAGCAATAAAAAATACTTGGAACTATAGTGTTAAAGGAATTCTAAAGCTAAGTTTAAAGTTGGCAGGGAATAAAAGAGCTAACTATAAGAAGATAAAAGGAAGTAAGGTGTCGAGCAAACATCATAATGTAAGAACATAATAAACATTTAGCAAATACAATAACATTCATACTAACTATGTAGCCTCCAGTTTAGGGAGTGTTGTTTGAGTTATAAAAGTATGTAAAGAGCATTTATACTTGCTATTTTAGTAAGATTTTAGAGACAGTAACCAGATTTTCCCCTCTTATATTGAGGGGTAATGTATAAATTATAGTAACAAATCATCAAAAAGAATGAAGATAATAGTAAACAATATAGTGGTTAAGAACTATAGTACTATAAATGTAGTTTGATCTAAGATTTCCATGGTGCTATATTTAAGATAATTTTAGAAATATTAATTTAAGAGCAGTCCATGTTGATGATGTGGTTTAGGATTATTAAGCATAATGTTTTAAACTGAATTTTATTTTAGAGTCTTCATTACTTCTCCAAGCCTAACTAGTAAATTCAATGTGTCTTTAACTGAGTTTTCCCTCATAACACCTACTACTCTAATCCAGTCATCCATTCTATTTATAGTTATTAGGGTAGTGTTGTCCTTAACCTGAAATAAGTAGCTATATATTTTTCCAGTAATTTTTTCAGCTTTCTCTATACTGTCAGTAAATGCTGTGAATCCAGTATTGCCCAATTCTATCTTCCTTAAGCTACTATTCTTAAGTTTTTCTATCATTTTCACATTATTATTATTCACTATGTTTAATGTAATTGGGGCCTCATCATTGAGAAGACCCCAAAAAATTATTTTATCATAATCTTTAACTAGGAATTTCAGTAAATAATACATAAAATTCTCCCTCCTTGCTGGTAAAAATCTAATATTTACTCTACTGAAGACTCTGTTATCTCTAAGTTGACATAATGCCTCAAAGCCTCTACTAAAAATTCTAAATCCAGTAAAAGTACAGTAGAGAGATGCCTCTTCTTTAACAGTTTTCGAGTAGTTCACAATAATTCTCCTATTCTTAATGGAGCCAATGACATAAACTACTAAGGAAGCAATAGCTAAACCAAACATTATGTATAGCTCAAGCAAGGATATCAAATACCTATTATACACAAATATAAATACTTTTCCAGTTATTAGTATGTCCTTACATTAATTCTTGCTATATTTATGTTCTAGTGAAATATCCCGTAGCTTCAGAAGAGCTATTTATCTTAATATTTAAATGTTGACATATTTATCAGTTATCAATGATACTGTTACTTTTAGGTGTTTATGTTATTGCTGGCTGTTTTCTTAGGGTTTGATGTGATCTTATCCAGTTATACCATAGTATGAAGAGTTTGAGTAGTAGGTTAATCTTGATTAGCTTCCTCCTTGTCTGTTGTAGAAGTGTCCCGCTCTATCCTTAAGGATTTGAAACTATCTCTCTACGGTATTCCTTAGCCTGAAGGTCTAATGTCTCCATCTTAGCTCATGGTTTTAAGAGCTTCTAGATACCATGCTCCTCTATCGACTAGGATTAGAGGCTTATTAATACATGTCTTCAAAATTTATCTTAAAAGAGAACTGTATCCAGAATACTTCTCTACCATGAAATCCTTATAGCTATAAGTTTCTTTGTTTTAACGTCTATGCTTATATGTAGAAATAACGTCCTTTAGCTTCGTCTCATCTATTGTTCCTTGATGCTTCGGATTCACATCAATTCTTAAGTCTTCAAATCTCTGAACCCAACGTCACACGGATACATAGCTTACGTTAACGATTCATAGACATATGCAGTATCCCTATAGCTTAACCATGTAGAGAAGACATGTACTCATCCTCCTTCTAAGCACAACTCTATTACGCCCAAAAGTCCCTTTATTCTTTAGGGCTTTAAGAAACCTATCTATGAACATCACCTCTAAAAATTGCTTCCCAAAGTCTCCTCAAAAATCTAAACGTAACAGCATCATTATCAAGGAGGGAAACTTAAATTTTATTCAATAAAGATGTTATTGCTGTAAGAATGGAGTGTAAATGATAAGGCTACGTTTACAATGTGTGCTCTCATTTATTCCTTAAGTTTTAAGTAAACTTTCTAGAAAGATAGAATGTAGAAGATCCGGTAATCAAGCATTTCCTATTTTTATGGTGATAAATATCAAATAATCCCTAATAGATTTGAAGCAAATATGTAAGCAGTATGATAGTAAAGCAGCGTCTTAATATTGCTTAGTATAATAAGGGAAAAAGGGTTAGCATGTTGAGTGTTTTATTGCGGCTTGTGGACATGCTGCAACGCATGCACAACATTGAATACATTGATCAATATTTGGAGCTGTAGATTTACCATTAACAATTTCATAAACACCTGTAGGACATACATTAACACATTCTCCTTCACCAGTACATTTATCATAGTCTATTTCAATAGTTATACCTAAACTTTCACTCTTCCATGTTCTTATATCAGTCATACCAACACCAAGCAAGCTATTAACTAGTATTATAAATACTTAACGCTGCTGTGTCATGAAGCTAGCATATGCTGTTATAGGCTTCATAGCTGTTCATTTATTCATCTCTAATATTCAGTATTAGTATCTATAATGGTCTTTAATACAGTATCCCTTATTATAAGGGTTAGACATATAATAATATCTTCATTATTTTATAATTGAATTACATTTCAAAGCCTAATACTTGCATCATAGTTAATATTAGTTTTAGTAATGTTTTAGACTCAGTACATCCATGGCTAATTAAAATTTAGTGTTAGTTTATGGGTACTAGACAGTAAGTAGAATATTTAGGGTTAAACATGTTATGCTGGTGCTATATCTTTAAATTTTAGTGAATGTTTTTATATTAGTAGGTGTGTAAGTTATGATGCGGGAGGAAGTATTTTCCATATTAACACTTGGAAACATCATGTTTACAGGTGGGAAAAATATTGTTGCATTTGATATAGTAATACCCTCTAAACCAGGTGTTTTAGCTTCGATTTCAAATGTTTTTTCTAAGTATAATATCAACATACTTTCAGTAACACTTCCATCAACAATCTCGGAGAAGGAGCGGGTTCACGGATTTATTGTTGGAGACTTCTCAAATTCTCTATTATCACCAGAGGATATAAAGTCTAAAATTGAGGAGCTTGAAGTGGTGTTTGAAGTTAGGATTGTGAAGCCTATTGAAGGTAGTATTATTTATAGCAGAAATCTCTTCCCAATATATCAAGGAGATGTAAGAAGTATAATGATCGATCAAAATACTATTAAGGTTCTACTTAGCTTATTTAAGGAACATTTTGGAGAAGGATTTACAGAATCTCTACTATACTATACTGGGTACAATACTGGTAAGGCTTTCCATAAAGTATATATTGGTGATAAAAACATTAAGTTAGAGGAAGCCCTAGAACTTTTAAATGCTTTCCTAATAGGTTTCGGATGGGCACGAATAGTTAATGTAAGACTTTATGAAGATAATATTGTAGTACAGACTGATAGATTATGGGAATGTGAAGTTTTAGAAGGAAAAGTTCAAGGTTCTGCAAGCCGGTACTTTAAAGGTTTTCTAGAAGGATTTCTATTTAGCTTTCTCAAGAAGAATATAAGGATAACTGAAACTTCATGTATTGCATTAGGTAATAGCTTCTGTACATTTCAAATCTCAATAAAACAATGTTAAATTACTAGTAAGAAGTTTTAAAATTGGTTTTACTAATAATGATTTATTCCGTTATTAATGAGAATTATTGACTCTCTAAATTAATAATATTCTAAGTCCTGTATGCTATATCCAGTCACTAGTATTCAATCTCCACCATTCAAATGAAAACATTTCAATTCTATTTCTACTTTACATTATGAAGACTCAATATTAGTTCCTAAAGTTATTTTAAATCTTTTATAGTAAGATTATGTATATTAGCTATTTACTAGTAAGTAGCTTTAAATCATCTTACTAGTAAGTGGTATCAATCGTGTATTATTAGACTTAAGCTATATGCTTACTATGATGTCCAGAGTTTTCTTAGTTTTGAGTAGAATCCTGAAGTTTTCACATTTTTTTCTGCTGTAATTTTAACATCACCTCTAATTATGGCTTTAACCATATCGGATAAGTTTTCAAAACCATAAGCTTTTAACTTACTATTAAGAAGAGTATACTCTTCTTCTCTAAGCGTTACACCGATAGCCTTATAGCCTCTTGGTGGCATAAGTTTAAATGTATTGGGTGTTTAAAAAGATTTCTACTTAGGTTATCATATTGTGAACTTAACCATTAAATCTTATCCATCTAAAGCTCACAAACCTGCAAATTCGTAAAGTTTATATTCAGCTATACTTAATATCTAATAGTGAAGGTTTTACTTCTAGCTCCACCTGGGCTGGAGAGACTTGAAATATGTCAAAGTATTGGTGTTAGAGCTCCTCCTCTTGGATTAGCTTATATAGCCTCTATTCTTGAACATAATGGTTACAAGGTTAAAATTATTGATTCACCTACCCTAGATTTTGATCTTAGAAGGGTTATTTTAGAGATTAAGATGTTTAAACCGGATATTGTTGGTTTAACTGCTTTAACACCTACGATTTATAATGCTTATGAAATTGCTAAGTATATAAAAGCAATTGATAAGGAAGTTCCTATTGTTGTCGGTGGGCCTCATGTAACATTTATGTATAAAGAAGTTTTAAGTGAATCAGTAAATATAGATATTACTGTAATCGGGGAGGGTGAATATACCTTTCTTGAGCTACTAAATGTGATTGGAAAGCATGGTTTAAACCCTAACCTTTTAAAATCCGTTAAGGGTATAGCATTTAGAGATAATGGTAAAATCTACTTTACTGGCTATAGGAGACTAATAGCTAATTTAGATTCTTTACCTCCACCAGCACGACATCTTTTACCAATGGATAGATACACAGTATTCGATAAGCCTGTAAGAGTTGTACATGTGATTGCTAGTAGAGGCTGTCCATATGGCTGTATATACTGCTCCACATCATACTTCATGGGTAGACTCTATAGAATTAGAAGTGTTAATAGTGTTTTAGATGAAATTGAGGATGTTGTATATAGATATAGGGTGAAAAACATAGTTTTTGTTGATGATGAACTTACAATTATTAGGAAGTGGATGATAGACTTTCTTAATGGTCTTAAAGAGAGGAGGCTTGATATATGTTTTACATGTGGCTCAAGAGTAGATCATGTAGACCGGGAGCTTATTAGTAGAATGTATAGTCAAGGATGTAGCATAATATACTTTGGTGTTGAATCAGCAAATCAGAAAACTCTAGATCAAATAGGTAAGAAGATAACAGTTCAACAAATAATTAATGCATTCAAACTAGTTAGAGAGGTTAAGGGTGAATCAGCTGGATCATTTATTCTAGGATTACCGTGGGAAACAATTGAGGACATGAGGAGAACAATAGCTTTCGCCTCAAAGCTAAATCCATCATATGCTCAGTTTACAGTTGCTACACCCTATCCTGGAACTCCACTCTATATGCTTGCATTAAAAGATAATTTAATTGAGGATAAGAATTGGAGTCACTACACTACATTAATACCTGTAATTAGAGGTTATAGCTTTACTAGAGAACAAGTATCAAAACTATTAGTTCAAGCATATATTCTATTCTACTTTAGCCCTAATCGCCTCTTCAAGGAAATGGAGAGTAGAAGATTTAAACTAATTACTGAAATGGTTATGAGAATACTAAAACCTAGACATCTTCAAATTCTAAAAAGTACTCTCTAATTTCTCTTAAACCTTAAAACTGGCGGGGCAACAATTATATCCTTTCTAGCTAAGAAGATTAGAAGTAAACCAAGAATTAGAGAGATAATACTAAGTATTAGTATAAGAGTATCACCTGAAAAAACAATATGGAATACTATTAAACCTATAAATGATAAAACTAAGAATAAACCTATAAGAACTTGATATCCCCTTAAAACTAATCTATATTCCCTTATCAACATAAATTAACCATAAAATTGACATATCATCGCAGTGCTCACAGCACCCAGTGATCATCACTACTCAGCATTCCCAGCCCTAGATATTTTTGAATATTCCATATTTAAACTTTTCTTTATGATTCATAAGATGATAATGTAGAGTTAATAGCTTAAGTTTACAAGGATTTATAGCTTTAACATTTCCTATTATTTATTAGTATATCCTTAGAATACTTAATAGAATACTTAATTTTGTGTTTATGACTTAAGTTTCAGCTTTATCAGATTATGATCTTCTAATATTATGGTAAGTGCTGGTGTTGAAATAGTTTTCAATGTTTAAACAAGTACTCCATTATTAAAGAATTACTAACATAATCAAAGAGCTAACAATTATAGTAGTAAACCTACAACATGGATAAAAGAAGTTAACGAAATATTAAAATCGAAAGAGGAAATACGACAATAATTAATTCATAAAGAACGATTTCAGTTTTGGATTTAGCCAAGTTTAAGTAGATTCCCTAATTTAATGGTTAATATGTAATTTCTAATTTTGGAAAATTAAACTATGATTAAAAAAAGGTTTATGTTGTTTCCTTTAGTATTTTCCTTGAGAGATTGTATACTACTGGTATAAGCATTATTGCTAGTGCTATTGCAAAGGCCCATGAAATATTAGCTATAGTTTGAGTTACTCCTGAAAATGTGGAAAATATTGCTGCTACTCCTACCACTAGGAATATGCTGTAGAGTATGAATTTAGCGTATCCAGCTACTGGTATGAATTCCTTATGTTCATCAGTTATAGATTTTATTAAGCCATCTGTTAATGCTATTCCTGCCCCAATAATTACAAATCCCAATATTAATGGGTAAACCATTTGCCCAGCTAGTTGCATTAAATCTAAAGCTATATACAAGACCACAGCAATAAGACCTATTAGTAGAAGATTTCTCAGCATATCAACAACTTCTGATTTCTGCTCTGGAAATATTGGTTTTAAAACCCTACTTATTAGGGATGTTAGGAACTCAACTAAAGCTATACCGAAAACAATTACAATTATTCCTCCTAGAAGTCTAGGTAAGTAGCTAGCTACTCTCATAAGGAAGTCTCCAATAACTCCACTAATGTTAAGTACTTGAAGCGCAATCATTATCGATATGATGATGATAAATGCCTTAATTAAACCCCCTATAAATGATGAGAGGTCTAATCCTGCCTTTCTAAAAGCTTTTCCAGTCTCTGTTTGATCGAAGCTTTTTTCAATACCTGTCTTCTCAATAAGGTAATTTACAGCTTTTCCAATACCAGTTCCTGCAACATACCCTATAGCAACAATAATTATAGCTGCAATGATAGATGGTAATGCAGCAATAATATCGCTGAACATTTTCACTATGCTATTAACAATTAGGTTCTGACCTAATAGGCTGTATGAAGCATACATGGCAATAATTATTATTAGAGCTACCATATATATCTTTCTGGTTTAGATCACATTGTAAATTTAGCCTATCCAAAATTTCCCTATTCCTGTTGTTCCAGGTAATTTATATTAACCAATCTGCTTCTAACTGAAGATTTATGATGTAGACTCATTTATGGATTAAATAAATTATTTGAATATGTGGTAAGAAAGCTTAAATATATTGCAGTAAGAAAAGCAGCATGATTAAGATAGAGGAAAATATTAAAGGGAGCTTTGTAAGAACAATTAGAGGAAGAACTATAAAGGCAATATGAAATTAATAGGGTTCGATGGAGATTTCTTCAGTTTGATTTAGATTGTTAAAAGTCTTTCTACTTTAAGCTATGTCTCCGAAAAATTTATTATGTTGTATATGGTTTTGTCTTCATGGTTAGAATTTTCTTTTCAGTTGATGTTCATGGAAATACTGCATTATGGAGAAAATGGATATCAGCCATGGAGATTTATAAAGCTGATGTTTTAATGTTTTGCGGTGATCTAACAGGTAAGTTAATGGTTCCAATAGTGAGGGGTTCTGACGGCTCATATAGTGTTTCATACAGGGGTTTAAAGCGTAGGTTTAGTGAGGAAGATATTGAGAAGGTATCTAGGGAGCTTGAGGAGAGAGGAGTTTATACTATTACGTTATCTTCTGAGGAGGTTGAAACGTTAAAGAATAATTATGAGGATATGCTTAGAATTATGAATGAAAAGATATTGGAGAGAATGAGGAGTTGGCTTAATTTTCTAACTAGTAGAATAGATACTAGAAGAGTACAAGTCGTTGTTATGCCTGGAAATGATGATATACTTGAAGTTGATGAAGTTATCAAGGAGTATGAAGATAAAGGTATAATATATCCTCTAAATGATGTTGTTGAGGTTGGAGGTATTGAGATGATAAGCCTAGATTATGTAAATCCAACTCCATGGTGTACTCCTAGGGAAGCTGATGAAGGTAAACTTAAGGGAAGTATAGAGAAGCTTATTAAACGGCTTAAAGACCCCTATAAGTCTATTTTTAACTTTCATTCACCACCGTATGGTACTAAGCTTGATTTAGCTCCTGAACTTGATAAAAACCTTAAACCTATAGTTGTAGGTGGAGGCGTAAGATATAAGCATGTAGGAAGTAAGTCGATTCTGGAGGCTATTAAGAAATATAAGCCTCTTATCGGTCTACATGGACATATTCATGAGTCTGGAGGTGTTGACTATGTGGATAAGGTACCTGTTTTAAATCCAGGCTCAGAGTATGAATCAGCAATACTTAAAGCCTATATAGTTGAAATAGATAAAAATAGTATTAAAAGTTTTTGGAGAGTTGAGGGCTAGGTTGGCGGTAGAACTGTATATATCTTTGAAACATCAATACCCTCCCTAACATTTCTGGAGTATTGCCATACATGTACTATGAATCCAACAGCTAGGAAAACAGCCATAACTACAGCTACACTATATGTAAACTCAAGTATTGAGAAACAAACTATCCAGAATCCTAAAGCAAATGATATTAAGCCAAGTATTGAGAGTAGAGGTATTCCAGCTATCTTCTTCTGTACTGGACACATCTTATAGATTTCTGGTCTAATAAATGGTAGTAGTAATGCTGATAAGCCCATAAGCCAGAAGAAGTTCAGCATTGTAAAGTCTAATATTCCAAGTATAACATCAACTGAAAAAGCAGCAACAAATACTCCTACAATTCCCCAAATCATTGTTACATGGGAGGCCCATGTTGGGCATCCTCTCTCATTAACTTCACTTAGCTTTAAGGGGAATGCTCTATCAAAAGCAAGTGCAAATAGGGTTCTTGACGTACTTACAAATACTGGAGGTATACTGTTTGCATACCATAAAGCTATAAGTACTGCAATTATTGCTCCTAATATTAGGTTACCGCTTAGAGAAGCTGCAAAGAAGGGTACTGAGGGAGTTATTGCTGCAGGCATTATTCCAGCTAATACATCAGGATGTTTATTAGCTAGGAAAACATAAGCACCTATAAACTCCTGGTAGGGATAGTATACGGACCAGGCTACAACAGTATAGAGAATCATACATCCTATATATCCCCCAATAAAGCCGTAAACTAGACTTCTCTTAGGATCCCTAACCTCCCCACTAGCAAAGGTTACTGATTCAAAGCCTGTCCAAGCCCAGAATGGAACGATAAGTGAAGCTATAGTAGCACTCCATGAAAATCCTGGAAATCCCCATCCCTTATCTCTCGCTGCACTAAGTATCTTCATGTATGTTCCCTCACCCCACATACTATCAAACATTTTTGAAACACCTCCAGGACCAATTCCTATAAATAATAGTATTGCAAGTATTGTAGCTGCAAGTGGAAGGTAGAAGAGGATTCTCTCAATCCACTTAACATATCTTAGTCCATATAGACTTACAATCCAGAAGAATAATGTAAATACTATTCCTCCAATAGTTTGCCAAAGCTGTGTAGCCATAGCGCTACCTACACTTATAAATCCAGCTCCTCCACCAGCATGCCCAGCCATGATTAAGGCAGACCCTAAAATACCCGTTACAATATAGCCTAGAAGGCCTATAGCAATACCCCACCCTATAACCATAGCCCATGCAGCATAAACACCTATTGTAGGTCCTAAAACCCTACTTACCTGTACATACATTCCGCCAGATCTAGGCATTGTAGCAGACATTATACCTAGCGTAATAGTTATTGGAAGTATAATTAGTGAAGCTATAAGGAAGGATAACGCAGCATTAGATCCCGGATATGTAAAAGCCATTCTAACAGAGTAGAAAGTTATACCTGAAGCTGCAGGTGTTGCTATAGCCCATATGAAAGCATCTTGAAACCCTAATTCTCTAACAAGTCCAGAAGCCCTCCTCGCAAACACTACTTCCTCCATAAATACACCCATATTAACTCCTCTAGCATACATATATATTTTTACTTTAAAATAGAGGCTCCAGTAATGAAAAATATCTTAATAAACAATTCTAGCTATGTAATTCATAAACTATCGATGTTTTTAAAATAAATATTAAAAATACCAGTACTTAGAATAAATATAGTAGAGGGTTCTGTAAATTATTACTGAAAGTTTATGTAATTTCATAAAATTATGAGATTTAAATAGCTTAAGTAGACTATAATATCACAATTTAACCTTCTTCTGTCTTCTTCATATTGTAAGAGTTTACATGATGATGTTTAGTCTTAATTAATTTGATTCCCAAAGTAAAATATTACAGTTATTTAGTAACTTCTTCTACTTCACGATACCATGGTTTTGAAGTTCCTATTTCAGCTCTTTTTCTCCATTTTCCGGATTTAGGTTCTTCATCAATTATCTTTATCAATTTATCTATCCTACTATTTACTAGTTCCTTCTCCTCTTTTGTTAGCTTATTTTCATTATGAAATTTTTCCACGAAGAGTTTAACTTTATTTAGGTTTGTTATTGCATCATACCAGAACCCCCAGTCATCAGATAGTATTTTAGCTATGTATTTACCATTTATGTATTCTTGGTCATCTTTATAGTTTACGTCATGCCCGTAAAATGTAATTATTAAGTCAACTATATCTTTTAAATTGATTTGATGGATCTGTATTTTTTCAAGAACTAAATCTGTTAGGGTAATTGTTGGGTAATCAAGGTCTAACCTACCCTTACCAGGTTTATCACCGAATACTACATCATGACTGAATTCAAGCTTATCGAAGAATATATCTACTTGATATTGATTCTTAGGATGGAAATATATTAGTCTCTTATTCATAAACAATGCCTTCACCAATGCGTTATAGTTGAACTTAAGCTCCTTCTCAAAAAGCTTCACAATTTCTCCTCTCTGTTTCCCATATGCTATTAAATCTAGATCTGTAAAAGTAGGGTTATCTACACCAAATCTACCTATCCTACTATATATTTCTAAAGCATTTCTCTCATGTTTTGAATGAATGTAGACTGCAAGAGCACCAAGTATTCTTAATACTATACCTCTACTCTTAGCTTTCTCAATAATATTCATAGCCTCCTCAGCAAACTCCTCTTTAGAGAGAGAAACAAACTTGGTAGACATGATCTCTAATTACTATCCCATTATAAACTCCGTAAATAGTATAAGGCCTTCTTATAAACTTTTACCTAAACTACTTAAGCTTTATAAATTAGAGTATCTAATTCCTTAAACCCTCATTACTTCAGCATTTGAGTATAAGAGAAGTTGAAGGAGTCAAATATAGAGAGTACATGTGATGGATTAAGTCTATGAAGCTAACAGCTTCATAAAGCTAATCATCATAATACTTCTATACTTATCTTATTACTAAATTGTTTTATTAAGTCTAATGTATTATTTAGAGCACTATAGTGAAATATAAAATCTCTATTTTGAACTTATTGTAAAACTTCAGATATGAGCTTAAGCATATTAGCAACTTCCTACAATACTATTTTGACATTAGAATTTAACCAGTAAACCTAAGTAGTAGAGTTTTACAACAACTTCTTTAAGTTAATCATATAGTACTAAAAAGTAAGCTAGGTATAGGGTTTAATCATTAAATCTGAGCTTGCTGTAATTTTAGCTATTGAGGCTTGTTTGAGGGGGCTTATCGCAAACATGTTTAGATACTTCTTGTTTGATAGGAACTCCCCTCAAACAATACTAAACCAAGCTATACAAGTACCATTCAAATAATTTATTGATTAAACTACTGCTACTAAGGAGCTTTATAATGCTAAGTTTCCCTATTTCCATTGCTCATGTAGTTATTAGCTACCAAAATAAGGTAGATAGAAGAATAGATCATTTTATTTAACTCCATTACGCTTTTAAAGAAACTTAATTAAGTAATAGAATTTCTAATATTATTACTTTTACTATTTAGGTTAGTTCATAAAGCATTTTAATTTAGAGGTAAAAGTTTAATAGTATCTATAATAGTATTAACTCAAGATATTATGAGTTTAGAAATATCTCCTAGAAGCTCCATCTCGGCTACTTTAGCTTCTCCCCAAGAGAGAATTGGTAAGGAGTTGGAGAAGAGAAGATCTGTTATTAAACCTATAAGTGGAAGAATCGCTAAGCTAAGAAGGGAGAGTGTCGAGGCAGAGGTTAAAATCTCCTTGGAGAGAGCTAAAATTATAACTGAATTCTATAAGAGTGATATTCCGAAGGGGAAATCTATACCTGTTCAACGTGCATTAGCTTTCAAGTATTTAATGGAGCGTGTTAGCCTACCTATAGAGGATGGACAGCTCATAGTTGGGCTTAGAGGCACTGGTATTAAGGAGGTTCCTACTTATCCTGAAATATGTGTACATAGCTTGGAGGATTTAGATATTCTTAACTCAAGGGAGAATATGCCTTATAGAGTTGATGATGAGGTAAAGAAGACCTATAGTAGTGAAATAATCCCATTCTGGAAGGGAAGAGCTATGAGAGATATCCTATTTGAGAATTTACCTAAGGAATGGAAGGATTGCTATGAAGCGGGTATTTGGACAGAGTTTATGGAGCAAAGAGTTCCTGGACATACAGCAGGAGGGTTAAGAATGTTTAAAATGGGGATTTTAGATATAAAGGAGGAGATTAAGGAAGTGGTTAAGAGGCTTAATCCAAGCGATCCGGAATACTATGATAAGATAGAGGAACTTAAAGCTATGGATATTGCAGCTGATGCTATTTTAATCTACGCTAAACGCTACTCAGAAAGGTTAAGGGAAATGTCTAAGAAGGAAATGGATCCTAAAAGAAGGGAGGAGCTGGAGAAAATGGCTGAGATATGTGAGTGGGTTCCAGCACATGCTCCAAGAACCTTCTGGGAGGCATTACAGCACTACTGGTTTATTCATGTTGGGGTAGTGTATGAATCAAATCCATGGGATTCCTTCAATCCAGGAAGAATAGATCAGCATCTCTATCCATTCTATAAGAGGGATATTGAGGAAGGAAGGCTTACAAGAGAGGAGGCTAAAGAGCTTCTTCAAGCATTCTGGCTTAAATTCAATAATCAGCCAGCAGTACCGAAAGTAGGAGTAACAGCAGAGGAAAGCTGCACATACAACGACTTTTCAAAGCTTAACCTAGGAGGCTTAAAGGAGGATGGATCTGATGGTGTTAATGAACTTTCCTACCTTATACTTGAGGTTCTTGATGAAATGAGAACTCTCCAACCAAACACTGCAGTACTAATAAGTAATAAGACTCCTGACCACTTCCTAATAAAGGCTTTAAAGGTTGTTGCACCAGGCTTCGGTGAACCTCCCTTCTTCAACTTTGACGGGATAGTAGTGAAAATGCTAAGACAGGGGAAAACTATCGAGGACGCCAGAACATCTGGGGTAAGTGGATGTATTGAATCAGGCTCTTTCGGAAAGGAAGCATACATATTAACCGGCTACTTTAACCTACCTAAGATACTGGAGATAACTCTAAACAATGGTGTAGATCCTAAAACAGGATTAAAGATAGGACTAGAGACAGGAAATCCTGAAGAATTCAATAGCTTTAATGAGCTTTGGGATGCCTTCATAAAGCAAGTAAAACACTTCATGAACATAAAGATGAGGGGAAACGATATTGTTGAAGCTCTATATGCTAAATATATGCCTGTCCCCTTCCTCTCTTTATGGATAGAGGAATGTGTAAAGAAGGGGAAAGATTATAATGCTGGAGGAGCTAAATACAATACTCAATATATTCAAATTGTTGGGTTAGGAACAGTAACTGATAGTTTAGCAGCGATTAGATACCATGTATTTGACAGGAAAACGTTTACTATGAGTAAGCTTTTAGAAGCTATCAAAGTAGACTTTAAAGGCTACGAGGTAGTGCGGGAGATTCTACGTAATCCTGAGAAAACTCCAAAGTATGGAAACGATGATGATTACGTGGATAGTATTGCTAAGAAAATAGTTGATGTTATAGTTGATATTGTTGAAAGCCATCCCCCATCACCGTTAAGGAAAGCTTCTAGAAGAGTTTACTTCTTACCTACAACTGTTCATGTATATTTTGGAAGAGTTACTGGAGCAACACCTGATGGTAGGAAAGCAAGCTTCCCAGTTTCTGAAGGTGTATCACCAGTTCAGGGAATGGATAGGAGAGGTATTGCTGCTGTCTTTAGAAGTGTTACGAAGTGTGATTGGGATAAAACTGGAGGAGCATTACTAAATCAGAAACTAACACCTGACCTATTTATTGATGAGGAAAGCATTAGGAAGCTCGCCTACCTTATAAGAGCCTTCTTCAGAATGGGTGGTCATCATGTCCAGTTTAACGTGGTAAGCGCTGAGCTACTTAGAGAAGCTCAGAGAAGACCCCAAGACTTTCAGGATTTAATGGTAAGAGTTGCTGGATATAGTGACTACTTCGTAAACTTGCCGAAGGGGCTTCAGGACGAGATAATTGCAAGAACGGAGCAGAGGCTTTAACCATAACTCAATATTAAATAAAATCTTAGCTTACCTCTGTGGTAGAAATGGAAGGAATGATTTTTGACATACAGAGATACGCTATTCACGATGGTCCTGGAATAAGAACTCTCGTATTTCTTAAGGGCTGTCCTCTTAGATGTTGGTGGTGTCAGAATCCTGAGGGAATACTATCTAATCCCCAACTCGTATATTTTGAGTATAAATGTATTCACTGCCATAAATGTATTCATGCCTGCCCCATAAATGCAATAACAATTAATGAGTATGATAGGCACCATATTGATAGGGATAAATGTTTAGAATGTAGAATATGCATGGAAGCCTGCCCTACAGGAGCCTTAAAGCTAGTAGGAAGAAAAATAAGTGTAGAAGAGCTAGTAAAGGAATTGGAGAGAGACGTTCTAATATACGATTCCTCTAATGGAGGCGTAACTTTTTCAGGTGGAGAGCCTCTTTTCCAACCTGAATTCCTAAGAGAAACATTAAGGAAGTGTGTAGAGCTTAATATTCATACTTGCCTAGAAACCTCGGGATACACCTCAAGAAGTATATTGGAGTCTATTATGTCTTACGTTGACCTTTTTCTATACGATTTAAAACTAGTTAATGATGAGGATCATAAAAAGTATACAGGTGTCTCAAACAAAATAATTAAGGAAAATCTAAAATTTCTACTAGCAGAAGGAGCGAAGGTAATAGTTCGCTTTCCAGTTATTCCAACAATTACAGATACTGAGGAGAACATAGTTAATCTCCTAGAATTTTTATCATTAATAAAAGGAGTTGAGGAAGTGGATATTCTTCCATTCCATGATGTAGAGGAAAAATATCGCCACTTAGGAATTAAGTATAAAATGCCAATTCGCAATACACCATCGAAAGAGAAGCTAATATGGATTAAGGAAAAAATTGAAAATCTTGGATTCTACGTTAAAATAGGAGGTTAATAATAGATGATAATTTACTAGGAAACCATGCTTCAAAGTTAAACAAGCTTGAAATGGTTAGTTATCCAATTCATAATTCCTAATCGTATTACTTATTTAAATTTTCTTCAATCTATATTTCCATCATAAATCAGGAAAGTTAAGAAGCAATACCTAAAAATAGACTTAAAAATTGATACATATTATGAGCCTGACCATGCATTACAGTAGATATAGCTTAACAGATAAAGTACTACGCTCCACTTCTAAGGGCGTGTTTAAAAATCGCCCACTCCATGGAAAGCCTCCTCCTCTTCCATGCTTTAGGATGAGTTGGAGGACTTAGGACTGGGACGCGGGGTCTCAGGTTTGATGGGGCTAAAGGAATTTTTGGACACGCCCCTACTGGCTTTGTTAACTTTAGATTTATTTGGGAGTTCTCCCCCATTTATGGTGAATTATGGTTAAAGTTGTTAGATTTGTTAGGGGGGACTCCATTTACTCTAGTTGTTATGGTGCTTCATTGTTTTAGGTTATGTATCTATATTATCGTGGTTTATCTTAAGCTTCCTATTTGAATTTGATAGGAGGGATGTTAGGATTGTGGTTGATGATACTATTATAAGTGTAGGTTCTAAGAGTAAGGTTGTTTACGTTGCGTTTGAGCCATTATTGAGGAGGATTCTCTACATATGGGTTTGTGATGTTGCAACATGCTTACATCTCTAACATTCCTTAAGAAAATTAGAGCTATCTATGGAATATAGTTGTATTAAGTGATGGTACTCATTATTATAAAGCATCATGTAAAATATTAAAATTAAAACATGATATAGTTTAGAGGTTAAGAATCTAATGGAGAGAATAATACAGTATGTTAAGGATAGAACTAAGCTATTCGATAACTACATACCTTGTATGAAGGATAGATGTGATGGTGAACATGCATTAATGCTTATAAAATCAATAATATACATACTGAACGAAACATGGATTAACAGGAAAATAAAAGCTAAGGAATTCATAGAAAACATAATACCAAAAATAGATGTGATAAAACATGCTTAAGTTAACAAAGCCCCCCTACTTCTAAAAAAGCTTATATATTCCCGTATTTTCGGATACTTATGCTTGATAAGATGAGTATAGCTGTAGTTATCTTTATAGCTACATTTGCTTTTATTGCGTGGGGTAAAATACATAGAGCCTATATAGGATTAGCTTCCTCCATTCTTCTAATGCTTCTAGGCATTTTAACTCCATATGAGGCTTTCAGCTATCTAGACTTTAATGTTGTAGGTCTTCTCGTCGGGATGGCTGTAATAACCTATTACCTTGAAAAATCCGGAATTGCCGGATGGCTCTCAATCAAGCTTATTAAGGCTGTAGGCTCCAATCCTATTAATATGCTTATAATGTTTTCCAGTGTAGGCTCCCTAATTTCAGCTATTCTAGATAATGTTTCGACAACAATTCTAATTTCCCCAATAGCTATAAGTGTTGCTAGGACTTTAGGTGTTAGTATAGTGCCCTATGTTATTGGCGTTTCCTTAGGTTCAAATCTTGTAGGCGCTGCATTAATGATCGGCGACCCTCCAAGCATGATGGTTGCTTCAGCTTTAAATCTTAACTTCATAGATTTCATAGTTTTTAATGGTAGACCAAGCATGTTTTTCCTTATAATGGCTGCATGCCCAATCGCCGCATTTACTCTTAAGATTACAGCTAGGAAATACTTTAAATCTATAAGATTAGTAGCGGAAACTTTGAAGCTTGATGAGAAACAATATATTAAGGATAAAATTCTCATCGTTGAGGTTTTAGTCATATTTATTTTAACCATATTCCTCCTTAGTATTAGGAATATCTACAATATTCCCATGTGGTTTCCACCATTACTTGGCGCCTCAATAATTTCGATACTTCGAATATTCAGCGGAAACATTTTAAAGCCGTTTATTGAGGGGGTTGACTGGAAAACAATAGTCTTCATATCATCTGTATTCGTTATTACTGGAGGACTTGCCGAAACAGGATTTATTAATCTATTATCCTTGAAAATCTATGAGTTATGCGGTGTAAACATCATCTTAACTTCAGCAGTTCTGATATGGATTTCAGTTCTTCTTTCAGGTTTTATTGATAATATTCCATACTTTGCAACAATGATTCCCCTAGTAATTAAGCTATCAGAAATGTCAGGTATGAATGTATATACCTTAATGTGGGCACTACTACTAGGTGGAAGCCTTGGAGGTAACTGTACATATATTGGTGCGGCAGCTAATGCTGTTGGTGTAGGTATAATTGAGAGAAATGAAAGGAAGGTTTCTCTTCTAGAGTTTATGAAGCTTGGAGTACCATATACTGTTATAGCTGTAGCATTCGGAGAATTGCTACACTACATCTTCTACATTCTAATTGGCTAATTTATAAAGTAATAATACCTCTTATATCCAAAATTTTACCCTCCACTCATTGATCTGGGCAGCCAAACCTAGGTTTCTAAGCTCAATTGTATAGAAGCTAGCTTAATCCTCATTCTAGCCAGTAATATCTATTAGCTAGGATTAGAATTTAAATATGGTTAAGTCACTCCTAATATGAATAGGTAAAAGTTCATAAGTTTATCTACTTAAAGAATAGTTAAGGTAAGTATGATGTGTACTACGTAAAGTACATGTTATGTTACTATTAATGAATCCGTAATGAAATTAGTATGTAGAGTATAGTTTAAGCATGGTGTAGCTACATACTTCCAGATTCAATATTATGGCTATAGTTAATGATCACAATTAATAGCTTATGTTTCTCTAAACCCTTTATTAAGCGAAACTATTAAATAATTCTAGTATTTGTTGATTTGATTTCAATGTATTGGGAAATTGTAGATATTGTTTCTAGAAGCATTTATGTGGCTGGATTAGCTACATTAACTGCCTCAACATGGTCTATACCTTTAGGTCTTATACTTGCATTAAGGAGATTTCGGGGTAGATATGTATTAACCTCAATATTTAATAGCTTAATAGGATTTCCAACAGTTCTTGAGGGGCTTATATTGTATTTGTTACTTACCCGTTCTGGACCTTTAGGTTGGCTTAATCTACTATATACTGTTAATGCAATTATTATTGGTCAAGCACTACTAATTACTCCATTAATTATTAGTTTTGTTATAGGTGCTGTGGAAAGTATTGATCCGAAAATAAAGGATGCAGCTTTAACATTAGGTTTAAGTGAGTGGAAAGCTAATCTTGTTGTTATATCCTACTCTATAAGGGGTATTATAGCTTCGATAATGGCTGGGTTTAATAGAGCTATTGGTGAGCTTGGAGTTGCACTTATGCTTGGTGGCGATATAAGATTTAAGACTAGAGTTATTACAACAGCTATAGCCTTTGAAACTGGACTTGGTAACTGGAGTTTTGCATTAATTCTCGGCTTTATATTTCTCCTCATTATATCCCTAATTACGATATTAACATTTATTATTACTGGAAGAATTATTGCTAGAAGGGTGGTTTTTTGATTGCTATTAGAGCAATTAATCTAAGAAAATCTTACAGTACAAGTAATGGCAGGATTGAGGTTATTAAAGGTGTAAGCTTTGAGGTTAGGGATGGTGAGTTTACTGTTATAATGGGTCCTAACGGTGCTGGTAAAACAACACTATTAAGAATTATAGCTTTACTTGAAAAGCCTGATGATGGTAGACTTATCCTATTTGGAACTGATACTACAAGTAGCTGGAATAATGCATTAAGGCTTAGAGGTGATGTAACCATGGTTTTTCAGGAGCCTATAGTGTTTAATATGTCTGTTTATAAAAATATTGCTTTAGGTGTTAGGGAGGGTAATGTTAGAGGTGTAGTTGAGGTTTTAGCTGAACAGTTTAAGCTGAAAAACGTACTTGATAGGAATGCTTTAAGCCTTTCTACAGGTTTTAGGAAGAGAGTTATGCTTGCTAGAGCTTTAGCATGTAATCCCCGTATCCTCCTCCTAGATGAGCCTACAGCTAATTTAGATGGTGAAAGTAGAGAGATTGTATTGAGGATTTTAAAGGAGCTTTTAGGAAGTAAAACAATTATATATGTAACACATTACCTACCTGAAGCTCAAATGTTTAATACTAAAATCCTATATATGGAGGATGGAGTATTCAAGTAGTTAACAGCTAGATTCAAAATCTATATTCATCTCCTTAATCCATTGTAGAACTCTATTATCAGCTAAGCTTATTGGTTTGAAGAGAGACTGACCATACTTCTCCACTCCATAGCTACCAATGATTTCCTGCCCCTCCCTACTTAGAAACTTCATGAATTCCATTGCTATATCAATGTTTTTAGTATTTCTAACTATGATAACACTGTACACATTTAGAAGCTTTTCAGAAGCTTCAATAAGCACTTCTAGATGCTGTAGTTTATCTCTGAATCTAAGCCATGTACTAATATCTGTTAACGTATATCCATTAATGTTTTCAGCTATTAGAAGTGTATCACCCATACCCTTTCCACTCTCTATATACCACCCACCTGAATACCTTTTTGGGTCTATACCCGCTAATCTCCATATCTCCATTTCCTTCAGGTTTGTTCCTGAATTATCTCCTCTAGAAATAAATTTAGCCTCTCCCTTAATACCGGCGTTAAATATTCTTCTAAACGCCTCCTCTATAGTAGAGGTGTTTGATATGTTTAATAAATCATTTTTAGGACCTGCAACTATGAAGAAGTTATATGCGATTATCCTTCTACATATGCCATATCCATCATTCATAAATTTTCTTTCAAGATCTGGAGCGTGAACTATAATTATGTCTACATCTCCTCTTTTACCCATTTCGATTGCCTGCCCAGAACCAACAGCTAAACATCTCAAATCAACACTGTATCCTAGCTTCGCCATGTATTCCTCAAATCGAGGTATTATTACATCAAGAAGTCCAGTATCCTTTATGCTTGTAGTTGTTGCAATATAAACTATATGTACCCGTCCTAACATAGTATAGCTAAAATATAGTAGTAGTGAAATAATTATGATAGCTAAAACAATTCTACTTACACTCATATATTACCTAAATTGATTTTCTAAAACATGGTTGGAAGCAGCTTAATATAGTAGTGAATGAAAATATATTTATTATTTTAATAATGCCTCTATTATTGATGTTGTAAATGCTGGTAGGTCTTCTGGATGTCTTGATGTTATTAAGTTTCCATCAATCACAACAGGTTCATTTAAATAGTTTCCTCCAGCATTAATTACATCTATAGCTATTTGTTCTACGCATGTTAGTTTTCGATCTTTAATAATGTTTGCTGAAATAAGTACTTGAGGACCGTGACATATAGCTGCAATAATTTTCCCCTTCTCCATCATTTCCCTAACAAACTTAATAACCTCCTTATTAGCTCTAAGCCTATCTGGACCAAATCCACCAGGAATTACTACAGCATCATAGTCATCAGCTTTTGCATCACTTATAGTTAAATCTGCAGTTAAAGATCTATTAAATCTTGAGATATGTTGCTTACTTAAGCCTATAGTAACTACTTTAGCTCCCTCCCATGCAAGCCAGTATTTCGGAAAACTATACTCTTCATCATGAGTCATATCTGCAATTAGAAAAGCCACCTTCTTACCATTAAGTCTACCCATCAAATCACCAATCTATATTGTAATTCCCACATATAAATCTTACTTGACTATTAGCGGCTTTGTTAACTTTAGATTTATTTGGGAGTTCTCTCCCTTATTTATGGTGTTAGTATGTCTAAAGTTGTTAGGTTTGTAGGGAGAGAACCCTCATTTACTCTAGTTGTTTATTGCTTATATATTTCCGTTCTTCTAGAATGGCTTCAGATATTTTAAGCTTCATTGTTTTAGGTTATGTATCTATATTATCGTGGTTTATCTTAAGCTTCCTATTTGAGTTTGATAGGGGGGATGTTAGATTTTATGGTTGATGATACTATTATTAATGTGGGGTCTATGAGGAAGATTGTTTATGTTGTGTTTGAGCCATTATTAAGAAGGATTCTATATGTATGGGTTTGTGATGTTGCAACATGCTTACATCTCTAACATTCCTTAAAAGATTAGAGCTATTTACGGTTCAAATATAGCTGTATTAAGTGATGGAGCTCAATACTTATAAAGCAGTAAAATATTAAAATTAAAACATGAATTATATAGTTTAGAGGTTAGAACTAATGGAGAGAATAATACAGTATGTTAAGGATAGAACTAGAGTATTCGATAACTACATACCATGCATGAAGGATAAATGCGGTAATGAACATACATTAATGCTTATGAAGTAAATAGCATACATACTAAACAAACATGGATTAACAGGAAAATAAAAGCTAAGGAATTCATAGAAAACAAAGCCAAAATAGAGGTGATAAAACATGCTTAAGTTAACAAAGCCGATAAAAATTATAATATCAGATGCATTAATACAAGCAATTCCCTATTAGAATATTAATTGAAACAAGAGTTTATGAGTAAATATGTAGAATGCTTTGGTGGATTATTAGGTAAAATAGTGGTTTAATCTACTATAAGAATGCTTTAAAACAACTTAATATATAAAGCATCATTCAAAATATCTTTAAGTAAAATTTAAACTTGCTATTATGAGACTGCATTTATGAGTAGCGGTATAAGACATTTATTGAATATCTAGTAGATTTCAGTCCTGCCTTGAAAGAAGACTTAGGAGGAAAGAGGATTATGTAGGATACTGCTGAAAATCATGGTTATAGTTCGGTAGTAACAGCTCTTATGTTATTTAAGGTTTAGAGAGAGATAGGAATGTATAAGCAGGAGAGAATTGTACTTGAGAGTTTAAGTAGTAGGGTGAAACTATGTTTAGAAGTAGATTTATGGCTAGGGAATATACTATATATAAAATGCTTCTTTAATGGGAGATATGGGGTAGAGGCGATTAGAAGGGTAGAAATTGAAAGTAGACAATACATAGATTATGTAGAGGAGTTATTAGGAAAACTAATAATAAACTTACTGTAAACTACTTGAATTACTCTTACTATTCATGATGTTTAAATAAGTAGAATTCATTAAGCCTTTCTTCTATAGATGTAGCTAATAGGTTAAGATTAGTAATAGACATATTGCATATGACTCCAGCTTTCATTCTTAGGAAAGTCTTAATGCTTTCCATATAGTATTTAGTAATTAAAACTAAGACTGCAATTCAGCAGTAACTCAAAATAATATAGTGAATTGGAAAATTTCATTATAATCAAAATTATGAGTAACATTAGAATTAATGCTATATTAATGATGTTCGAAATGTTTAAGTATAGCTATATTATGAAAACAACAATACAGGTTAGTAGGAGGACAGTAGGGATTTTGAAGGAATTGATGAAGAGGATGAATGTTAAAACTTATGATGAACTTATAAGAATCATGGTGAGTGAAAAGTATAGAGTTCAAAATTCCCTATTCGGCTCAAATCCGAATTTAACTCTATTCAGAGGGAAGATGAGATAGAGCTCCTGAGTTATGATTTTATAATAGACTCACATGCATGGATGAAGTATTTTATAGGGTCTAGTGAGGGAGCTACTGTGAAAGACTACATTGAGGAGAGGAATTCAGCAACACCCACAATAGTAGTTGCAGAAATCAGTAGAAAAAATAGAACTCTATATAACTCCCATTACAATCTCAGAGCTTACGTATATAGTGTCTAGAATCTATGAGTTGGCAGGTATTGAAAAACTCGAGGATGAGGCTTTGAACTTCATTAAATGGCTTACCATGAAAGTTAAAACAGTAGAGATAATGCCAGATATAGCTGTTAAAGTTTAGGAACTTAGAAAAAGCTTGGAACAGCTCTACCAGAATGTTATGTAATAGCTATAGCGGTAAAGCTCCAAGTAAAAGCAATCT
Organism: Methanomethylicia archaeon; assembly: GCA_038845975.1. Classification (GTDB taxonomy): domain Archaea; phylum Thermoproteota; class Methanomethylicia; order CALHIW01; family CALHIW01; genus CALHIW01. Next base: position 41,968 of record JAWBQF010000008.1, on the reverse strand, counting down.
TCCTAAATCTGGAGAAGGAAATGCTTGATAGAATGGAGGAACTAGAACTCCCCATAGTATCTCTCATAGAGGCTGGTTCAAGCTAAATTCGTAAAGTATCAAAGCATTTCAATTGTAGATTTCAGTAAGCCTATTTAGGAGTAATTACCTGGTTTTATTCATGTCCTCCAAGAATATTTTGTAAGTATGTTTGTAGGAAATCAACGAATGGTTTTGGATATAGGAAGGAAATTAGTCCGAGAAGAGCTATAATAGTCATTGTTATGGTAAAGTATGGATTTGTATTTGTATGGTTTTTAAGACTTATAGGTCCGAAGAAAATTCTCTTTATAGTCCAGAAAGTATATCCTAATGTTAACCCTATACCTACTATAACTGCAATGCTAAGGATAATCATTGATGTTAACCCCATTTTAATAATTACTGAAGATATTCCTGCTATTATTAGGAACTTACTTATTAAGCAGCTTGACGGTGGGAGACCTGTTAAACTCATAACCCCGAAGAGTGTTAATGCGAAGAGGTATGGGTAGCTAGCTGCAAACCCACCCATTCTAGATATGCTTCTTAAACCGTGATGTTCAGTTATAAATACTCCTGCAGCCATGAATAAGAGGGCTTTACCAACAGCATGTGAAAGATAATGTAGAATAGCTCCAGTAAAGCCTATAATTGTAAAGCTTGAAATACCTAGAAGAATATAGCCCATCTGAGATATGCTTGAGTATGCTAGAAGACGTTTAAAATCATCCTGTCTTAAAGCTAGTAAACCTCCATATATTATTGTAGCAATGGATAAAATCATTAAAGATGTTGAGAAGCTATATGTAATATTTGGAAACAACGTAATAACAATTCTTAAAATACCATAGCCTGCAAGCCCTATTAGATTAGGTGATAGAAGTGCTGATACAGGGGTTGGAGCTTGAGCATGAGCATATGGAAGCCAGAAATGCATTCCTAAAACAGCCATTTTAAAGAATAATCCTAAAACCATAAGGATAGATGCAGTTTCAGCTAATCTACCCGGTAAATACTCTCCAAAACCTACTAGTGGCCTACCTAGAGTAACACTATAAAAATCAAAGCTTCCAGTAGACATACCGTATATTAGTGAACCTATAAGAAATAGTTGAGCTCCAATATGAGTCCATACAAAATACATTAAAGCTATTCTCCTCCTATCACCATAACCATATAAAGCTATTAATAGGAAGGAGGGAATAAGACTTAACTCCAAGAACAAGTAGAATTCAATAATATTTGTTGATGCAGCAATACCAAGCATACTAGATGAAAACAATGTATAGAGCATAAGGTAAATACTCCATCCTGGGGCTTCCTCCCCCTCATCAAGCATCTCCTTAAATCTATGCTTCATATACGGTATAGAGTAAATACATACTGAAGCAGTTACAATCGAAATAGATAATAAAATAGGTAGATTCAAGTAGTCTAGTAGAAATGCAAACGTACCAATACCTTTAATCACACATAAAACCTCTATTAAAACAGTATTAGACCCCATAAGTAGTAGATATGTAAAACCTAAAACTCCAGGAAGTAGTAGGGAAATAGAGTTAATAATAACAACTACTCGATAACCTAAAAACTTTAAGAGGAGAGGGGACATTAAGGCTATAGAAATCGGCAGCATGATTAGTAATGTAAGCATATAGGACATTATAAACCACCACACATATTACAGCTAACTACCTGGGGAAAGCTCCTGTATAGCTGTTAAGGCTGACTGAATATATATTGCTACACCATTTTCAGATAGGTTTTCAGCTACTTTGAAAACAACTGTTATTATTGTATCAGCAAATAATCCAAGTATGAATGTTGCTAATCCAATAATTAACATTAAAATAGATACGGACCTATTCTTCTCTATAGGTGGTTTATTAACTATTGAAGTTGGAGACTTAAACATTAAGCTATAGATTATTTTAGCATAGCCGAAAATTGAAATAACTGAAACTATGATTATACTTGATGCTAATAGTAATCCACCCATCTCAAACAGTGAAGTGTATAGTAGTAGCTTACTATAGAATCCACTAAATGGGGGAACACCTATCATATGTAGAATTCCGAGAATCGTAGCTATAGTTACAGTAGGGTAGAATCTACCGGATCCTGCTAGTTCATCTAGATTTCTTGTATTTAACATCTTTACTAAAATACCTGTAGACATGAAGAGAAGAGCCTTACCGAGAGCATGATTCATAATATGATATGTAGATGCAGCTAAACCATAACCACTACCTGTAGCAATACCCATAAATATAAGCCCTACATGGCTAATCGTACTATATGCAAGCAACCTCTTCACATCTATTTGTATAGCCATTAGTAAAGCACCTAAAACACCTGATAATAATCCTAAAGCTAGAAGAATGTATGTTAGGAGACTCCATGGGGAAAGCTGGAGGAAACCCTTAGCTATTAATGAGTTAGAACTGAAAATAGTATAGAGAAACCTTACTGTAGCGTAAACACCAATCTTAACAACCAATCCAGATAATGCAGCTGAAATTGGAGTTGGAGCTTCAGGATGAGCATCTGGAAGCCAGAAGTGACTGGGAAACAGGGCAGCCTTAAACGTGAAAGCCCATAAAGCCAATGCTAAAGCCACTAAACCACCAACTCTAACATCAGATATTGGGAAGCCACTATATGGAAAATAGCCTATAGATCCAATACGGGATTTAAGAGCTAAATCAGCCATATTCAACGTACCGAACGATCCATAAATGAAAACAAGACCTAGAAAGTATAGTGTTGTAGCTAAAGCCCCGATTAAAGCATACTTAATAGCAGCCTCTACAGCTGCAGGCTTAGACCTATAGAATCCAACAAGACCATAGCAAGATATAGCTAAAACCTCAAACATAACAAACAAATTAAAAACATCACCAGTATATATACAGCCAAGCATTCCAGCCTCCATACCTAGAAGAAGAGCATAATAATATTCAAAACCACTTAATCCACCAGTATACCAAATACTATAGAGAACAACTAAAAACATAACAACTCCAACAACAACACCTAGAAAAGCTCCTAGGAAATCAACCTCATAAAATATTCCAATTGGTGGAGGCCAACCACCAAATGAATATATAGCAGGCTTACCTCCCTCGTAAACCAGTTTAAAAACCAGTATGGTAAGTATTAATGCAGAAAGGGAAAATAGAAGTGCATAAACATCATATATTATCTTCCTCCTAGTTATAAGAGTTAAAATAACAAGTATAAATGCAGCAACAACAAGCATTAAGGGTGGGAGACCAACATATAAGATCAAGAAAACCACCTAATCAAATATTCTCCTAGCATAATCCTCAAACGTTCTAGCAATAAAGCTGTAGGTATCCCTAGGATCTATAGATTTCACATCTATCCAGTGGACATAAAATACTTTACGTACCTCGTCAAAATCAACAACAACAGTACCCGGAGTATTAGTTATAGAGTTTGCAACAGTAACCATGGAGTAATCGCTTTCAGAATAATAGGGAACTCTTACAATACCTGGATTTATAGGCATCTTAGGATTCAATATCCTCCTAATAACATCATAGTGAGCTGTAAACTCAATCCTTGTAAAGTAGTATAGAGTATAAACTATAAGGTTTATAATTCTTTTAAGACTAAGAAGCTTACTAGGATTCAAAACTAAAAAATCAGCAACAAACATACTAGTAATAAAAGCAACAATAATACCGATCAATAAGTCGAAAAGCATTGTTGACCCGCTAAACACCATGTAAACTATAAAAACTATAAAGGCTAAAACAGTAACCTTCAATAGTTTACTCATATCCCACACCCTTAATCCTAGCTATCTCCCTCATATCTAGAGTTCCGTAAAGCCTATGTATTTGAATAGCTAGAAATATAAGGAAGATATTTACTGCTAATCCTATTACTATAGCTGTTAATACGAGAGCTTGCGGTAATGGATCAACACTTAAACTAGTAAGCTGAAATACATCGCTAGGACTTGGAGGAATATTTAATTGGACAGGTGGTGAAACAGGATATATAGCACGATAACCTATAAGTATTGCGAAGGTATTAGCTGAATCCCCTAAAATCGTTAATGATATTATTTTCTTAACTATATTCGGCTTTACTAGAACACCGTAAAGCGATAATGCTAAATTAACTATTAAAGATACAATTATTATAGTAAATGTAAACATGTATAGATTAATGTTCATCATGTAAAGCCTCCCTAGCTATATCTTCAGGAATTGATAATAGAATAAATATTATAGTAAAACCTGCAAAAACAGCTATGAACTCAAAGATGTTAAAAATAAACAATGTACCAGCAATAGGAAAACCTAAAATCTCCGACGGTAAACCTATAGGTGCATTTATTTTAGGCTGGTTTTGAAATATGAAGGCATAGCTTCCAGATAATAAACCTACAATTAAAACTAGAATGGATGCTATACCAATCCCAACAAGTCCAACTCCACGTAAAGCTATTAATAGATTCTTCGATAAACCCTTCTCCTTAAGAAAGAATCTTGAAAACACAATTATAAGGATTAATGGAGCGACAGCCATAGCTGAACCTGCCTGGAAACCACCTCCAGGAGTTATGGTTCCATGAACAGCTATTGAAGCAGCAACAGCAATATTAACTGGAAGTAAAATTCTACTTACAACCCTAACTATTTTTGAAAGTCCAGCATACCTACCTCTACTAGACTTCTCCTCAATACCTCTGAAGAGAGCTATACTAGCTATTATTGCAAAATAGAAGACAGCAGTTTCAAACAGAGTATCTAAACCACGATAATCCCAAATTATAGCTGTAACCGTTTCAGGAGCCATAGCGCTGAAATAGCTAAGCCACGGAGTAATTGATGTGTTTATAAACCAGAAAGCTAGAGGTCTAAGACTTCTAGGTGGAAGCTCACCGAATACGTTAAGAACAGTTACGGTATATGATGTTAAAACAATGAAAACCATCAATACAAAAACAGTTAATAACCTTCTTAAAAGCAACCTACTCACACTCCCTTGTCTTCCTTATTAGGAATAGAATAGCTGCAGGATATAGACCGATAGAAACAGGTACATAGACTAAAACTATATCTGGAGCCATAAGAATAAAGTATAGAAAAGCATAACACATACTCTGTAAAGCTGAGAAGAGAACTGCTCTTACTAAATTACGCTCAGTAATAGCTAAATAAACAGCAATAGTAGATATAAGCGAGGAAATCATTATTAGAAGAAGAGTAAAAATAACTTCAAGCACGACTATCCTCCTCTAAATGATCGATAACTTTAGGATACGGTATAGATACTCTAGCTCTATATGTTGCTCTTGCAAGAGCGTGAGTACCGGTAGGAGCTAGAATAGCGATTAGAAAAGCTGTAATAAGAGAAGAACCTGCAATAAACCATCTATAAACCCCAAGAAAATCAGCTCCAATAGCTATTAATGTAACTCCTAATAATGGATAGAAAGCACCACCAATTACACCTATAGTTGCTGCATGAAGACGTATAAAGAAGTTAGGAAATCGAAGCAATCCTAAAGCTCCAATCAAATCTCCAATAACCCCTACAAATAGTAAAAACTCACCAATAAATACGATTATATAGCTAACTAAATTCATTTAATCACCCATCTCCCTACTTTCAAGATATTTCGCTACATAAATATCCGTAGCGTAAGCCCATAAAGCAATAATTATAGATATTGGAGCTAGAATTGGGGATTTAAAAAACAAAGCTAATATAGCTGTAAAGGCAGCAACATCGTAAAGTAGAGAATCTAAAGCTAATACAGTATCAGATATTGTTGGACCCTTCAAAACTCTTACAACATATAGTAGAAACGCTAAAACATAGAGGGGAACTATAAACATTATAAACGTAACTACTTGATACTCTAAATCAAGCATGAACTAGCTTTACAAGAGATATTAATAAGGTTTACTACAGCTTAACATGTCTATAAACTTAAACAATCAATTACATGTACTTCTCATATCTAAGATTTATAGAGCTACCTAATATGCTTTATCTATTTAGGCATTAACTACTCATAATTTCCACGTATAAACTTCATAGAGCCAAGTAGACAACTAATACGTAGTCAGAAATTATAGATCTACTTAGTATATAGGGATATATTGCTACTCTACTCTCATATATCCATATCTTCTAGTATCGTAGAATGGCCACTTAGTTATTACTGCTGTTGCTGTATGTATTCTCATAGGAATATTGATGGATAATCCAGGCTTATCAAGACTTGGGGATATATAGCCCATTCCAATACCTCTCTGTAATATTGGTGAATATGAACCGCTTGTAACAACTCCAACTTCTACTCCTTCATAGTATATTTTATAATCTCTTCTTGGAATCTGTCTACCCTCACATATAAATCCTATTCTAACTCTCTTAACACCTGTTCTTCTCTGTTCTTCAAGAATCTTCCTACCTATAAAATCGCCTTTATCAAGCTTAACTGTAAAGCTAAGCTTTGCTTCAATAGGAGTTGTATTTTCATCTATGTCATTACCGTATAAAACCATTCCAGCTTCAAGCCTTAAAGTATCTCTAGCACCTAAACCGCAAAGCTTTAAGCCATATTTAACACCGGTATCTATAAGTCTAGATGTAAACTCTTCAGATACTTCCCGCTCACTATCCTTAGGTAGCCAAAGCATAAGTTCATATCCTCTCTCACCAGTATATCCCGTATAAGCTATTAACAGCTTAGAATCGTTAAACCTATCAATTATGAAGCTGAATCTCTGAAGACCTTGAACATTTAGATATCCTAGATCATTTAATACATTAACTGATTTAGGGCCTTGAAGTGAAAGCATAAGTATATTAAACGTTAAATCATTAACTTCAACGTTAGGTTTTAAATGTTCATTAATCCAATTATAAATTTTCAATCTATTAACAGAATTAGTAACTATTAGAAACTCATCCTGCTGAATCTTGTAGACTATAACATCATCCTTTATACCTCCATTATCATTACATATAGGTGTATATTGAGCTCCACCTATCTGTAAAGCCCTAACATTATTTGTAGCTAGATAATCTATAGTTTTCTCAGCGTTCACTCCCTTAACCAGTAGTCTACCCATATGGCTAACATCGAAAAGCCCTACATTATCTCTAACTGCAAGATGCTCAGGAATAATGCCCTCATACCATAAGGGCATACGCCAACCAGCAAAATCAGTCATTAAAGCTCCATGTTCAGCATGAAAACTACATAGAGGAGTTTCTAGAAGACTCATACTGAACCATGTATTAAGAAAACTGGAGAATATAAGTATTTCTACCAGTCTACGGGCTTTATAAACCTTAGATATGAGAAGTACATGTAATTGATTGCTTAAGTTCACAATGCGAGTCTACATACTTTGTAAACTTAGATATGAAGAGTAAATACTTAAGCTAGCAGGTCCATGAATTTATTGGATTTTACATAGAGCAAGTCTTCAAATATGCTCTTTAAAGCCTATAGAATATGAATAGATATTATTAATCATATAGTAACGTTTAAAAATTACTAGTAAGAATGATTTTGTGGATAAGGAGGATATTAGGAGGAGTATATGGAGAATTCTTGAGGAAAAAGGTGAAGCATTACCTCCAAAACCTATAGTAGGTAGAATTCCGAACTTTAAGGGAGCGGGGAAAGCAGCATACCTAGTTAAAAGCTTAAGAGAATATGTTAAGGCTGAAACAGTATTCACTAATCCAGATTCTCCTCAAAGACCTCTACGTGAACTTATACTTAGAGATGGTAAAACCATAATTATGGCTACTCCTAGACTTAAGGAGGGATTCCTAATTTTAAACCCGAACAATATACCTAGGAAACTATACTATGAAGCCTCAACAATACATGGAGCATTTAAACACGGTAAAAAACTAAAACTTAGAGATATTCCAAATATAGATATTAAAATAGTAGGATCAGTAGCTGTAAGTCTAAGAGGGGAGAGAATAGGTAAAGGGTCAGGATACAGTGAACTTGAATACGGAATACTTAGAGAACTAGGTAGAATAGATGAAAACACTCCAATAATAACAACAATACATGAACTACAAATAGTTGAAAAAATTCCACAAGAAGAATTTGATGTTCCAGTAGACTACATAGTAACCCCTATAAGAATCATAAAAACCGAAAAATCTAGAACTAGACCAAGCGGAATAATTTGGAGATTAATAACAGATGAAATGATGATGGAAATACCAGTATTAAAAGAACTTAAACAAATAATCAATAACAAAACTATTAGATAAAGAATAAACACTCATATAGCATATGTATTATATCTAAGATATTAATAGCTGCTAACTGTAATGTTTTAAGAGCTACCATTAATGATTCCGTATAAGCCAATCAATATCTAAGTATCTAGTTTAAATTTTCAGTCTTCTTAACTCAAATATTACAGTTCCTCCTTTAGTATATGGAGGTCCTGGATCCGGACACTGAATATATCCAATATCATCCTCAGAACCTATACCGAGATCTTTAGCTGATAATCCATGTATAAATGCTGAAATTAGAGTTAGCATTGATGATAAGGCATGTATACATATATTACTTGAAGATTCAGATTTAATATAGAACCACTCAACTATAAAGCTATCTTTAACCCTATAAATTGGGCAATAACCCTTAACATCCTTAACTATAGCTATAATCCTATACTTCATAATTAAACACTAGATAAACAGTTAAATAAACATAAGTAATATATTCTCATATAGTAGATGTAGTATTAAGTGGAATATATGTTATAGGAGTTTATGGTTAAGTATTGAATCTCATCATTTCTCTTAACTGTTTACCGACAATTTCTATTTTATGTTTTCTTAGATTGTTAAGTAGTTTATTAAGGTTTTCAGCACCACTTCTATATTCTTCAATCCATTCTCTTGTAAAACTTCCATTTACTACGTTTAAAGCTGCTTTCCTCATGTTTTCCTTAACGTGTTCATCTATGACTTTAGGACCTACTGTAAGACCACCATACCTAGCTGTTTCACTTACTCTTTCAAGCATTCCTACTAGTCCTTTAGCCCATATTAAATCCATTATTAACTTTGCTTCATTTAAAACTTCAAAGTATGCTACTTCAGGCTGATATCCGAGCTCAGTTAAGCATTCAAATCCATTTCTTATAAGCTCTATAAGTCCACCAACAAGTACTATTTGTTCACCTATAAGATCTGTTTCAGTTTCTTCTTTAAATGTTGTTTCTATTACTCCAGCTCTTGTAGATCCTATAGCTTCAGCAATAGCTAAAGCTATATCTAAGGCTTTTCCAGTATAGTTTTGGTATATGGCTACTAGTGATGGAACACCTCTACCATTAACGTACTCCTCCCTAACTTTAGCTCCGGGAGATTTAGGAGCTACCATAAATACATCCACGTATCCTGGAGGCTTTATAAGATTGAAGTGTACGTTAAATCCGTGAGCGAAACCTAAAGCCATACCAGGCTTAAGATTATCTTTTACATAGTTATGATATATTTCAGGCTGAACCATATCCGGTATAAGCATTAAAACTATGTTTGAAATCTTTACTGCTTCATCTATAGAGTATACTTTAAACCCTTCGGATACTGCTTGACTCCAGCTCTTACCATCACGTCTCAAACCTAAAACAACATCTAGACCACTATCCCTCATATTTAATGCTTGAGCTCTACCCTGAATTCCATAGCCTATAATAGCTATTCTCTTACCCTTCAATACGTTTAAATCCCCTTTATAGTATAGATTAGCCATCAGCAATCACCTTTTAAAAGCTGTACTGAAGCAATACTAGCTATACTTTCAATTTTTCTAGCAATCCAAGATGCTTCATCATCTAATCCGTTAATACGTATCTTAATTTTAACTCCATATCCATTAGTAGTAGCCTCTACACTTCTAAACTTAAGTCTACTCCTCCTAATAACTAGAAGGCTTTTAATTACAGTATCTATAGATCCTATACCATCTATGCTTAACATATATTCACCACACATTAACATCTACACCTTCAGGCATAATCATCTCGCTTAAACATTTTCCAGGAGGAACAAATGGTAAAACAAGCTCATCAGTATCTATTGTTAAATCTACTAGTAATGGCTCGTTTAAATCAGCGTACCTCCTAATAACATGTTCAAGCTCACTATATGTTTTAGGTGAAACCCCATCAATACCAAATGATTCAGCAAGCTTTAAAAAATCTGTTTTACAGCCTATATCTGAAGCAATATATCTCCTACGAAACATTACTGATTGCCACTGTCTAATCATTCCTAAAGCTCTATTATCAAATACAACAACTATTACTGGAAGATTCTCCTCTGATATTACTGCTAGGTTTTGACATGTCATTAAAAGGCTTCCATCACCATCAATATCTAAAACTACTCTATCTGGAAACGCTGCTTTAACACCTATAGCTGCAGGTAGACCGAAACCCATTGTTCCAAGACCTCCGCTCGTAATATAAGTACGTGGCGAGAAAACAGTCCAATGAAGAGAAGTCCACATTTGATTCTGTCCTACACCTGTAGTAATTATTGAGTTTGATGGGATTGATTGACGAATTATCTTTAATGCTTTCCAAGGCTTAAAACAGGGTTCAGAATGACTATCTAAATATTCCTCAAACCTCCTCCTTACCTCGTAAAGCCTACTAATAAATCCACTTCTCCTAACAGTATTGCTTAATACTAGCTTAACCATTTCTGAAATGCTTTTATGTAGATCACCAACAATACTTAAATCAGGCTTAATATTCTTACCTATTTCACTAGCATCAATATCTAGATGAATAATCTTCCTACCACTCCTAAAAGAATTGAAATTACTTACTGTTCTATCAGATAGTCTTGCGCCAACAACTAGAACAACATCGGATTCTAGAAGAGCAATATTTGCTTCAGGTCTACCATGCATTCCAGCAACTCCCATAACTAATGGATGGATTGATGGAATACTATTCTTACCCATTAACGTAGTTACTATTGGAGCATTTAAGGCTTCAGCAAGACTTAAAACATCATTCCAAACCCCACTTATAGCTACACCCCCACCTACAAGTATTACTGGTTTCTCAGCCTTAAGAAGAATACTTGTAGCTTCCATAACTAGATTTAAATCAGGCTCAGATATTCTTTTAACTATAAACTCTACATTTCTAACCTGCTTAATAGGTTGAAGCCATAAATCCTTAGGTATATCTATTAGTATAGGGCCTGGTCTAAGATGCGATGATAATCTATAAGATAGTTTAAACAGTGATGGAACTGTTTCAGCATCATCAGCTAGGAAAACCTGCTTCGTAACAGGCATAGCTAAACCAGTAATATCTGCCTCCTGGAAGGCATCACGACCAATCATATCCCTAGAAACCTGTCCAGTAATAGCTACTAGAGGGGAACTATCCATATATGCTGTAGCTAAACCAGTAATAAGATTCGTAGCTCCAGGACCAGAAGTTGCAACCACTACACCTGGAGTACCTGTAACCCTTCCATAAGCATCTGCTGCATGAACAGCTGCCTGTTCATGTCTTACAAGTATAAACCTTATATTTGAATCATATAGATAATCGAAAAATGGAAGAACAGCACCTCCTGGAATACCGAATACAATTTTTACATTAAACTCCTCCATCGACTTTACAAGTCCATGAGCTGCATTAATAGGTATTTCACTAAGACTCTGCATAATATAGAGATGTTATTAGCCTTTAAATCCCTAGTGTGCAAATATATCTCTATACATTTAAAACTGCACAGTACTATGCTAGAAATGGAAGCTTCCAAATACTACATTAAGAGTATTATGGATAAATCAATAATATACAAATACTATATCAATGAATTCTAATCATACGGCTAGAAGCCAACTTAAGCTATCAACTACATATATCTTCAAATCTAAATTATGAAGTCAAGCAAAATAGAGAAGTTTATTAATTAGTTTAGCTAAATATACCTGGAACGTTATGTCTGAACCATTTAGTATATTAAAGGAAAATCTGGAGGGAAATCTAGATAAGATTACCCCGGTAATTAGGGGTTGGAGTAAAATATTTCAATTTAAAGTTTCTGATGGAGAACCATTCTATATAGAGTTTAAGAATGATAAGGCAATAGTAGTTAAAGGTGAACATCAATCCCCAACAGCAACACTCATACTTAAAAAAGAGGATTTAATGAAGATTCTACGTGGAGAACTTGATGCTAACCAAGCATTTTTTAAGGGAATACTAAAAATATCTGGAAACATCATGGAAACATTAAATCTTAAAAAAGTACTAGATACTCTAAGAAAATAAACTTAACTCATAGTTTAGACTCTAGAGTAAATTAAGGCATAATAAATGCTTTATTAACTTAAATGTTTTTATACTGTTTTACTCCTTTCCTAAAATATTCACTAATCCATATTTTCAATCCTATTTTCCACCTACTCGATTGTTTAGCAATATTGTGTTCTTATCCAGATTGTAAATTATTTTAAGCATAATATAATTTATACATTAAATTTAATAGTGTATATTAGTTATTCTCTTATGAGGTTTCCAAATATTCATGATTCTCCAATATATCTTACATCAATTTGACGATGTTTAATCATTAGCTTAACCGTATACAATAGCATTTAGACGATAAGTAATAAAATTTAACACAATATCTTAAAATCTTAGGAATACTAGATTATTCCGTGAAATGATAAATTGTATATATTACTCTTCCACATTTCCCTCAAATAAGCCCATACAGTAATGATAAATTATCAAATCTATGAGTTTACTTACATACAGCCTCATAACTTAATGGATAGAAGCTACTTAGCTCCTTCAAACACATTCAGGGAAACAAGTTAATAAAGCCTGTAAATATGAAGAATGTTTACCATTATGAAGAAGCCATAACTACTAATTAGTACTTGGTAGGAACACATCTAAATAAACTTCTAAAGTGGGTAGCTAATGGAAAAACTTAAATATTAAATATGGTTCTTCATGTTATGCAGATTGAAAACATAAAGTTTCTAAAAAATAGTTTAGCTCTTCATACTTATCCTGTTGGTATTAGGTTTTCTAATGATCTTAACGAAATCCCGGAGAAAGCTAGAAGACCATATAGAGATTTTAAACAGAAATGGGCTGTATGTCAGGCTATTAACATATCTAGATATTATGGTTTTACAGTAGGATATACTCTTGAAGATGCCTACTGTATGGTGGGAGCAGCTGTATTCAATCTACTGGAGAAACCTGAATACATTGTAGAGGCAGGGTTAGAGTATCCTTTTCATGCTAGATCTCTTAATGAAGGAAGGAAACTATTTGAACGAGTTTTAGGTAGAATACTTAAAACGAACATAAAGGCAATCATAATAACATCCTTACTTAATCCTCTTGTAGATCCGCAGATAATTGTTATATATGGTTCCCCTATTCAAATAGGTAAAATAATAAAGGCAGTAACATATTATGGAGAAACTGTAAGATCTGAATTCATAGGAGTATCGAGTTGTTCAGCTATACCGCTAGCATACAATGAAGATAGAATGACATTTGTAATTCCATGCGCTGGAGAGAGAATTCTAGGGGGGACTGAGGAGAATGAAATATGGATAGCTTTCCCAGCAGGACTACTTGACAAGATTATTGAAGGGTTAAAGGGAATAGAATGGATATATCCATATCCAATGAGACCACTAATCTATGAACCAATGGTTCCGAAAAAATATAGAATAACATATAAAGACTATCAGGAATGGCTTAAAAGAAGCACTAATTAACATGTAGCCAATATAGATCATAAAGATGTAAGTCTACGTTTCTACATAAAATTATCATTAACAACCCCTAATAAACCTACTTTTAAGTAGTAAAGATTCTATAGAAATCTAGTAGCTCTCAGTAGGATTGAAATATTATTGGAGAACTTAGATTTATGTTTCTTATATTTTGTAGCTGATATAATTCTCATTGATTTAATGTTTAACCAATGGTAACCATAAAGCTTACTAAGGACGTAACTTAATATATGAATCTATCTGGAATTAAAAGGAGTTTAACATGTCAACTTAAATAATTAAGTTTAAAATAAACTCGTACATTAAATTAACATATGAGAATATGATACTGTGAAATTTTTTGCAGGAAAACTTTATAAGTAAGCTTTTAACTCTAAATTAACCGTTTTAACGGATGTGATGAGGTTGGATGTGATGGAACTCCAAATTTGAGAAAGAAGAGAAAAGCATTTAGACAGTTATCATACATAGTTGCAAATAGAATGCTTTCAAACCTTCAAAGAAGACTTCTTGTTGAGGCGTATTTCCTCCAAGATAAAGTAACAGCATCAAGATTTGTACATTACTTCTCAGTTAGATACGATATTCCAATGTCAACTGTATGGTGTAATTTAAGGGAATTAAGAGATTTAGGTTTAATAAGATATGGTGAGGGTAATGGAATGAAGGTATCGGAAGCTGGAGAAATAGTTGTAAATGCAATACCAAGCATGGAATACACTCAGTACATGAACAACTGCATACCAATACTTAAAAAGCTTGAAGACTTTAAAATCCCAGTAGACATAAAAGCATAAATTTTTATATTATTACATCTTTATGGTTGAATTATTCTATATCTACATGATATTTACGGTCTACTGAAATCCATTATTTATTTGATAAACTATATTAAAATTAGCATTATCTTAAAAAGTTTCAAATAATCTCTACGAATTCATTAATATTAGAGATATAGTAAGCTTAATGAAACATGAAGCTATTAAGTAATCTCTCTAATACAGTTGGGAAAGAAGATAACCATTACCGTAACTGGATTTAGTAATAAGTTTTCTAGTTAAAATATACCTTTAAAATCCTATATGAGGTAACTTTATTCTGAAGTTTAGGGCTAGGTAAATTAAATAATGTTAACTATTCAACAATAGCTTACAATGATTTCTACACGTTAGTTTTTTATTACTCTAATGTTTAAAGGGTTATGGATAATGAGGCTATTATTAGAAAATGGTATAATAAGCTCTTTAGGCTTCCAAGTACGTTTAGAGCATTAATCTATAATGTAGTAGTAGTATTGCTAGTATCAGTATTAAGATCTATACTAAGACTTGAAAATCTACCATTAAACATTCTAAGATACTTTCTAGGTACATGTATCTATGTTTTACTAATATACTTCATTATTGGGTTTAGGAATAGTCTTGTAGGGTTTAGGAGGAGTTTAGGAGTAGCCTTATTCAGCCAGGCTATAATGGCTCCTATAGAGCTTATAATGTATGGGAGTGAAACATATGGGTTAATGTATTCCTGTAGTACTGGAATTGTAGTAATAGTTTCATTTATAGTATCTTCAAAAACTAGAAGTATGGCATCAATAGCTGCATCGATAGTAAGTGCATTAGCAGCACAGATGAATTTAGCCAATACCATAATCCACATATATACTGCAATAACATCCCTAACAATAAGCCTCATATACATACTCATAATAGGATTCTACGGTTTTAAAATGGATACTAATCCATTTAGGCTTGTTAAAGGGTTTTTAAATGCTTGGACTATTAATAATCCTCAAGTAATTGAAAACGTATTCTCTGAAAGAGCTTGTAAAGATACTGTAGATACTACTATATTTAAAATTAGCGGGCTTGATAAGGAAATAGTTTTAATCAATCCATCAATTCATTTCGGACCGTTTAAAGATGTAGGGAGCTCTAGGCTTCCATACTATTTAGAGAGGGAGTTAGAGGGTAACTATAGGGTTATGGTTTTCCATACTCCATGTAGTCATGATAGAAACATAGTTAAATCCCAAATAGCGGAAAATATAGCTTTAAAACTTGCATTAGCAGTTAAAAGCAGAGAGGACTACGAGGAAATATATCTTCAAAAAATACATAGACTAGTTAGAGATAACTGGTCCCTATTCACGTTGAAGTTTAACTGTGGATTACTAGTATTCATACATAACTGTATTGATGGAAATGATGATCTACCATATAGACTTCAAATACTAGCTGAAAAGTATAGGGAGAAGCTTAACCTAAAATTTATTCAAATAATTGATTCACATAGCTTTAAGGGTATAGAAAACCCGAACATGAAGACATTAGCAAGTAGTATTAGTGAATTAGCTAATATAAATAGCTTTAAAGATGTTAGGATAATGGCTGGATATGGTGAGGCGGATATTAAGGGATACTGTAGAGGAATATGTAGAAACATAGTTAAATCCCTAGCATTAAAGATAGATAATGAATTATACCTCATCATATACATATATGGAAACAATATGGATGGAAAATATAGGGAGAAGCTTATAGGAATACTTAAAGAAGAGTTTAAAATAACAGATATTGAAATTACAACACCGGATGATCATAGCTGTGCAGCTACAAGTATAGAATCTCCCTACTACATAGTTAGGGAATGTCCCTACCTTACAGAAGCAGTAATAAGGGCAGCTAGAAACTCAATAAACAATACATCTATGGTAAACATAGAGTTCAAGAAATTATTGATTAGCGATGTAGAGTTAATGGGGGAGTATGTATGGAAGCTTCTTGAAGCACTTGAAAAAATAGGAGGTAAAGCCATTAAGCTACTATTTACATCTATTATATTAACATATATTTCAACATGTATTATAAGCATAATTATATGAAGATTACTTAGAGTCTTCAGGAAGATTATGAAGAAACTCGCTATTATGTTCGCCGAGTTCAGGCGCATGTAAACGGGGAGTAGGTAGTAATCCATTAATTCTAATAGGGGTTAACATTATCTTTACCCTACCAGCTTTAGGATGATTGATCTCAACTATTAAGCCGCGCTCCCTAACATAGCTTGAATTTAAAACCTCAAAAATATCTAAAACAGGAGCTATACACGTATCAACATCCTCCAAAATCTTTAACCATTCACTTTGAGTCTTACCTTTAAATGTATTCCTCAACTCATCAACAACCATAATACGTTCCCCTCTTGAATACTGTTTTGAAGCTAGATTATATAGTCCTAAAGCCATACATAGATTGATCCAAAACTTGTTTTCCAATGCACCTACAGATATGTATCTACCATCACTTGCCTCATAGACTCTATAGCATCCATACCCACCAGTTAACTTTAAATCCTCTTCATTAGGCTGTCTATTAAGAGCTATACATACCGCTACATTAACTATATTCCAGAGAAGTGAAGAATCTGTCATGGATATATCTATATATACTCCCCTACCTGTTCTTTCCCTTTGAATTAATGCTGCAAGTATTGATAGAGAAGCTAAAACGCCACCAGATAAATCAGCAATCTGTACTGGCGGTATAGCAGGTAGGTTCTCACATGTTTTCTGAGAGGCTGAAAGAATACCTGCTAGGCTAATATAGTTTAAATCATGACCTGCTCTATAAGCATAAACACTACTCTGTCCATAACCAGTTATGGAGCAGTAGATTACTCCTGGATTAATGTTTTTAACAATATTATAGTCAATACCTAGCCTACAAGCAACACCAGGTCTAAAACCCTCAACAACAACATCAGAATTCCTAGCTAGCTCTAGAAATAGTTTACGCTCCTCATCATTCTTTAGGTTTAGAGATATGCTTTTCTTGTTTCTGTTAAGTATGATATGATATATGCTTACACCATTAACTAGTGGAGGCATATACCTCATATAGTCACCTATACCTGGCTCCTCAATCTTTATAACTTCAGCTCCTAGATCAGCAAGAATCATGGTACAGAATGCGCCTGGTAAAAGTCTTGTTAAGTCGAGAACTCTAATACCTGAAATAGGAGAACTCACAATATCACCTATTATACTGTGAAGTCACCTCTCAGCATAAGCTCTCTGAAAACAACTAGCTTATCTATTTCAGCTGTTCCAGCCCCTATAGGTCCAAGTCTAGCATCCCTATAAAGCATTTCAACAATATTCTCCCTCATGTATCCATAACCTCCTAGAATCTGTATGGCTTCCCTTGCAATCTTCTCCGCAGCATCCCATACGAAAAACTTTACTGATGCAGCTGTTCCACGAATACCTCGATCTCCTGGAGTTATCTTCCATTTTTTAGCTGCCTCGTAAAGATATATTCTTGAAGCTTCTAAAAATATAGCCATTTCAGCTAGCTTCTCCTGAATCATTTGAAACTCAGCAATCCGTCTTCCAAACTGAATTCTTTGAGCAGCGAATTCCTTAGAGATTTCAATAGACCACTGCATAATTCCCAATGCTATAGCTGAAATAATTATCCTCTCAATATCTAGCCCCCTCATCATAGCGTAAACACCCTTATCCTCCTCTCCTACAAGATTTTCTCTAGGAACCCTACATTCATTAAGATATATTTCACCTGTTGGTGAGGCGCGATTACCCATCTTCTCAAACGGCTTACTTGTAGATAAGCCTGGAAAACTTCTCTCCACTATAAATACTGAAATACCATGAGCATTCTTCTCGGGACTTGTCTTAGCGTATATGAGGAAAACATTAGCTATAGGTGCATTTGTTATAAATGTTTTCACACCATTCAATACATAGTAGTCTCCATCTCTTCTAGCAGTAGTTTTAATACCTGTAGCGTCGGAGCCTGCTTCAGGCTCCGTTAACCCCATAGCACCAATAGCTTTACCGCTAGCTAGTATAGGTAAATACCGCTTCTTCTGATCCTCATTACCCTCCCTAGCAATATTATATCCTGCAAGACAGAAATGGGCAAGTAGAGATAAGCTGAAAGCTGGAAAACCTCTAGATAATTCTTCAACTATAACTACCGCTAATAGGGGATCTGTTCCTGAACCACCGTATTCTTCAGGTATCATTAAACCAGTATATCCAAGCTCAGCAGCCTCCCTCCATAAATCCCAGGGGAAAACCTCCTCTTCATCAAACCTTCTCACAACAGGTCTAAGCTTTTTCTCAGCGAATTCTCTTGCCTGCTTTCTAACTAATTCATACTCGGAACCTAGAAATATCCTCATAGTTAACCACCATAAATACTAAAATATACCTCAACAAGCTAAACATATTATTCATAGTAGACATTTTCGAAAACATAAACACCAACATAAAAATATCTAAAACAATATATTTTTATCGACTATATTATAGTGTATTTTTCAATGTCACCATATCTTCAAGAATGTTTAACATCTGAAATCCTACACTATTACTTTATCAATTTCACTACAACTCAATTCTATTAGTTCTTTAATGAAGGAGTTCTTCACTCCTCTACTCTGGAAGCATGCTTCCTATTAGAGATTGTTAAAGTTTGAAGGATGGTTTAATAATGGATGTCATAGTCTTATTAAGCCTTCAGAGTTCATCTTGAAGACTTCCTGATGAATTTGCTTGGAAGTATGTATGTCCATCTATAACCATGTAGCTTAAAACTTGTAAAGGAATTAGAAATGTTTATATTGTTTTACTACATTGTTTTACGGTGTTTACATGCTTAACTATTTATTTAAGCCTATAACTATTGGTGGAGTTGAGCTTAAGAATAGAATTGTAATGCCTGGATTAATGATGGGATATGCTGATAGTGATGGATCAGTAACCAATCAATTAATTAACTTCTATGTTGAGAGAGCTAAGGGAGGTGTTGGATTAATAACTGTAGGTGGAGCTTACCCTGAGCTTAGAGGTAAAACACATCCTGGAATGCTTGGAATACATAGTGATTCACTAATTAACGGTTATAGGGAGCTTACAGATAGCATTAAGAAGTTTGGGTCTAAAGTTATACTGCAGATTCTACATGGTGGAAGATATGCTCGATCTAGTGTTTCAGGTATTCAGCCTATTGCTCCTTCAAGCATACCGTCAAGACTAACTGGGGAGATACCTAGAGAAATTAATAGAGAGGAGATTAGAGAAGTGGAGAAGAATTATGGTGAAGCTGCTTATAGAGCTTACCAGGCAGGTTTTGATGGGGTTGAAATACTTGCAGGTACAGGCTACTTAATAAGTGAATTCCTATCACCAGTAACCAATAAGAGAACTGATGAGTATGGTGGTAGCCTAGAGAATAGAGTGAGGTTTCTAGTTGAAATTATTGAAGAGGTGAAGAAGAAAACTCCAAGTAGATTCATAGTTGGATGTAGAATTAGTGCAGAGGAATATATGGATGGTGGAAACACCATTAACGAAGCAAAAACAATTGTTAAGAGACTTGAAGAGCTAGGTATACATTACGTTAGTGTAGTTGCTGGATGGCATGAATCTCAAAGACCATTAATAACAAGAGAAGTTCCACAGGGAGGATTTGTAGATTTAGCCTATGAAATTAAGAGGAATACATCACTACCCGTAATTGCGTGTATTAGAATTAAGAACCCAGTAATTGCTGATAAAATTATAGGTGATGGTAAGGCAGATATGGTTTCTATGGGTAGAGCATTAATAGCTGACCCTGAACTTCCAAGAAAAGCTTTTGAAGGGAGAATTAACGAGATAAGACCGTGTATAGGATGTGTACATTGCTTATCAGTTGTTTTCCAGGGATTAAGAGTTGAATGTACAGTAAATCCGAGACTAGGTATGAAGGAAACGGAAATAAATCCAACTAGAAATACTAGGAAAATACTTGTAATCGGTGCAGGCCCTGCAGGATTAGAAGCTGCAGTTACAGCTGCATCAATAGGACATAAAGTAGTAGTTATTGATAAAGGGGAAAGTATAGGAGGAATGCTTAAAATCGCTTCTAAACCACCATACAAAGAGGAATTACATGACCTTATAGATTTCTACAATACAATAATAAATAAATACGGTGTTAAAGTAGTTTTAAACAGGGAAGCTGATGAAGATTATGTTAAGAGCTTAAATCCAGATATTATTATATTAGCTCTCGGAGCATCCCCAATAATACCGGATATACCTGGAGTAAATCTTCCACATGTGAGGACAGCTATAGAGGTTCTAGAGAAGAAACTAACACTAATAGGAAACATAGTAGTTATTGGAGGGGGAGGAATAGGTCTTGAAACAGCAGATTATATCACTAGTAAAGGTGGAAACGTAACAATTATTGAAATGCTTAGTCGTGTAGGCTTAGATCTAGATCTAGCTGTACGATGGATAATTCTTAAAAGACTAAGAGAGAAAGGAGTAAAAATACTAACAGAAACAAGAGTTAAAGAAATTACTAGTAATTCAGTAATTGTAGATATAGGTAGAGAACAGTTTAAGATTGAAACAGATCATGTTGTTCTAGCTGTAGGTATGAGGCCAAACAATAAACTAGCTGAAAATTTAAGCAAAATAGGATATAAAACATACATGATTGGAGACTGTATTAAACCAGCTAGAATACTGGAAGCAGTAAGAGATGGGTATAGAGTAGGTATTAACATATAGTATTCATACAGATAAACTCTTACACTTATCTAAAGCCTTAATAATTTAACAATCATTCTAAACAATGCAATCCCTACCTACTATTAATTCAGATCTATCCTAAACCTACCTAATCATCAACTATGAATACACTAATAACCCTAACATATTAAATATAGAATCGGTAACATTACTAAATCCAATGTTAAACTTTACGAAGATCTCTACTTGTAAATACTTAACATTTATCTAAACTGCAATATCAACTAAATCTTAGAAACAATAATCTCTAGTTGAAATATGAAGTTAATGATGAATAAAACTTTATCTAAATTTTCTACTGCTTACTACTAAAAGCTTAAACCAACCATTACTACTAGTCTTAAGGGATATATTATATTTTATAGTTTTTGTGGTTTTGCTACAGTAATACTGTTTAAAATCAATTATTAACTTAATTAATGGATATTATTAGTTTTACATAGTATAAGTTATTAATTCATAGCTAAGTATTAGGTTGAAATCATATAAGTTTATTAGAGGGATTAGCATTCATGCTATATGCTTACATTACCTGATTTAAACTATGATATAGTTATAGAGAAGATATCTAACTTTATTCTAAGTTATGTTTCAGGCTTTAATGTTAATGGTGTTGTTATTGGGTTAAGTGGTGGATTAGACTCCTCTGTTACTGCAGCTTTATCTGTTAGGGCTTTAGGTAGTAGTAGGGTTTTAGGTCTTATTATGCCTGATTCAGATATTACACCTAAAGAGGATGTTGATGATGCTTTACATCTATCATCTATTCTTAAAATAAGACATCAAATAATCGATATTAAACGCATCATTAAAACCTACAGGAGAAATCTAAAGCTTAAGGGAGGTAGAGTTGCAGATGGTAATTTGAGGGCTAGAATACGTATGTCAATACTATACTACTATGCTAACAGTATGAAAATGCTTGTAGCTGGCTCAGGGGATAGAAGTGAAATTATGATTGGATATTTTACAAAGTATGGAGATGGAGGAGTTGATATACTACCTATTGGAAGCCTATACAAGACAACTGTAAGAAGACTTGCAGCATATCTTAAACTTCCAGAATCAATAGTTAATAAGCCAAGTAGTCCAAGACTATGGAGAAAACATCTAGCTGAAGAGGAGCTAGGATTAAGCTACAGTAAAATAGATGTTATACTATACGGACTATATGATTTAGGGCTAAGTGTTGAGGAACTATCTAGGAAGGCTGAAGTAAGTATTAAAGATATTGGGAAAATACTTAAAATGATTTCTTCAAGCGAACATAAACGTAAAACCCCGCCTATACCTCAAGATATAATAGACATGTATAGAAGGGGGGAAAATGAATAAGTGGCTTAAGCTAGTAAGAGCAAACCTTCTATTATTAACACTTATAGTTTTAATGCCTGGATGGGCTTGCAGCATACTATGATGGATACATATTGAATACAACATATATTCTCCTAACACTTATAGGGGTCACGTAGATTCAACTACTATGTCAATAATGTCAGAGAGCTATTATATACTCTCCAAGTTCACAAAGCCCATATAGTAGGTTTTATACTGTTACTTAAGCTAAATTTATGATTGAATTCTTAAGAATTGGTGTTTTATCAGATACTCATAGTGAATTAGAGAGTCTAAGATCTGTAGTAGATAAGTTACGTGTAAGAGGTATTTCAGGAATTATACGTTTAGGTGATGACTATAGGAGTAGGATGCTGTTAAAATACTTGAAGGAATTGGGGTAATACATGTACCGGGAGTTTTGAGTTATTGGGAACCGGAGACTATTATAAGGATTATTAGGGATTTTAATGGATGGAATACTCTTATTATACGTACTAATATTAAACATGAAAACGATCCTGAAGAGGATGTGGATCCTCAAAACTATTATCTAGAGGAGTTATGGATAGGATTCTTCATAGACATATTCATATACCTAGAATTTAAATATATGATGGATGATACAGGTTAATACTGGACATCTTAAAAATCATGATAGGAGGAGGAGTCCGGCAACATATGCTATAGTGGACTTCTATATTGGTAGAGTTAATGTGGAGATCTATACTTTAAGAAGTGACGATATATGGTAGACTTATAGCTTATAGAGCTAGATAATCTCCTATATAGGGATACTAAATAATGTGGATTAGTGAGGCGACATAGATAAGTGTTAGTATACCTGTAAAGTCACCTATAGCTGTTAGGATTGGTATTGTTGTATTATCTGGATCCCAATGGTAAATGTAGCTAATAAACGCTACAATAACTCCTACAGCTATGATTATTAAAGCTAGAAGTATTGATGATATGAGTATAAGTATAAGTATTGATATGGGGGAAACTATGTTTAAGCCCATAATACCCCCTATAGCATAAACTAGTATAGATAAGTAGATTGAGGAAATTATGGCTATAAATATAATGGCAATTATATTTCTAAATAGGTATGTATTCTTCTCAATTCTTGGCTTAATAATACCGAGATGTAATGCTGTTGCAAGTCTTGCTCCTATAATACATCCAAAATCTCCAGCCATATCGTTGAAGGGAGGAATTAAAATGAGAATTACTGGAACAGTAATTAGTGATTCAAGTCTTACATTAAGTAGTGTACCTGCAAAAGTACTTATCATAACGGATAGAGTTATTGCAGTAAATCCTTCACGTAGTATTCTTGAAGCTTTATATGTAGCCATACTTAAACACCTACAATTATAACAATATAGGATGCAATAAATAGGCAAATAATACTTACAACGTCTCCAACAGATGTTATGTATGGACCCATAAACGTATCAGGGTCTAAACCTACTCTATAAATATACATTGTGGAGTAAAGTGTTAAAAATATCATTACTATGTTTGACAGTAGTCCAGCAATAATCATTAGAAGAACTAGATTAAATAAACCCATAGACTTAAAACTGAAAGCTAAACATAAAACATATGTAAAGAAAGCTATAAATATTGATTCAATAATACCTAGCGTAAATGTACCGAGAATATTGGCTTTTAAGTTTTGATTCTTGAAGTCTACATATGGCTTCACAATACCTACATGCAATGCAGTTCCAAGCCTTGAAGCAAATGTTCCACTAATATTACCTCTCATTTCAAGAAATGCAGGTACAAGAATAATCATGCCTGGAAGCTCTTCAAGAGCCCCCCTCATATAGGCTAATCCAATACCTGCAAGCACCCCAATCGTTACTGAGACTACTTGAGCTATTACGCCTTCAAACACTATTCGTAAAACTGAACTCACTACCTCACCTTTCAAACTGTTTCTTAACTATTAATAAAACTTACTATACTAAACTTAACATAGCTTTAAATACATAATTTACAGTTAAATACAAGCTACTCTTCTAATAGTTTAAATTTCACTATGTAAATCTATTTCTTGAAGTATTAGAGGCTAAACGAGAATAGCATTATAATGTATAGTTTCCTTTCTAGGCTTAAGCATACTTAATTACTTCTTTATATTTTCTATGAATTCTTTAGTTATCTTTTCACTAATTCATGTTGTAGAGTAAAGCTATTATTTTATAAGCATAAATACATTACGTCACTCTTCATGATAATGTATAGCTTAATTCCATCTAGCTTAATTATTCTCCCATATTTTCTAATTTCTAAATTATGCTTAATTAGTATTCTACATGTTTATAGTACTCCATTAGTTGATATAATTAAGAACTGTAATTTAGGGGATGATGTGGATGTAAACGTATTTACAACTCCATATGTAAGCATCCTGCAAGAGCTTAAAGCAACATACATAATCCTACAATAATAAAGCTTAAAGTATTAAGCCATACTGGATGAATGAAATATATAAATAACTAATATAAATGAGTTCCTGGAAATCCTAGTAACCTTAACTATACTCTCACTATAAGTGAATAGGCGTAACCACAAATAAATCTAAGGTTTACATGGCATGGTTTCTTAAGGTTAAGCTTATATATGGCTTAGCATATATATTACAACGGTGAAGAATAGATTGGAGGATATAGGTGAAGAACCTAGATCAGTAAGAGATATTTTAATTGAAATGAAGAATATATCTGAAAGGATTGTTGATTTAGCGTTTTCATCTGTAATGTTTGATTCAGAGGATATTGCTAGAGAGGTTTTAAGACTTGAGAAAAGAGTTGATGAGTTGCTTACAATGTTGAGAATGAAGGTTTTAATGGCTGCTGAAACAGTTGAGGATGCTAGAAAGCTTCTACCAATACTTTCAGTTGCAGTATCAATAGATGAAATTACAAATGCTGCTGGAGATCTAGCTAAAATATTATTGAAGGGCTTTAAGCTACATCCTATAATTCTTGAATCGTTGAAAATGGTTGATGAGGTTGTTGTTAAAATTGATGTAAAGCCCCTATCGCCGCTTATAGGTAGAACATTAGGTCAAATCCCATATGAATTCAATGTAGACTTTACTCCCCTAGTACTATGTAGAGGAGGTAAAACTATAATTAATCCAGGTGAAGATACTAGACTTAGGGAAAACGACTATATAATAGTTAAGACAACAGCACTAGGAGCTGAAATACTATCTAGAATAGGTGGTGGAAGTGTTTAGGGAGAAAATATCTAGAGTAATGGATATGCTTATAGAGCTTAAAAACATTTCGGAATTCATGGTTGATCTAGCATACACAGCATTACTATACAATAATGTTGAACTTGCTGAGGAAGTTGAAAGATTAGAGGAGTATGTTGATGATCTACATACAAACTACGAGTTAAACATATTATCTCTTGCACAGTTTGAGGAGGAAGCTGGAAAATATCTTGGAGCTTTAAGAGTTGGATTGGTTGCAGAATCTCTAGCTGATGCAGCATTATCAATGGTTAAGCCAGTATTAGATGGCGTTGAACCCCATGAAGTATTAAGAATAGCTGTAAACGAATCTGAGGAAACAATTTTAAAACTGAGAGTTGATGATGAATCAAGTATTAAGAATAAGTCTCTTGAGGAGTTGAAACTTCAAGAAACAATGGGGATACGTATAGTTGCAGTAAGAAGAAACGGTAAATGGATACTTAATCCAAGCTCAGATACTAGAATTCAGGCTAATGATACATTGTTTGCAAGAGGACATTGGAGAGATCTTGAAGAATTTAAAAAAATGCTAGGTTCTAAATACTCTCCAATACATTAACAATATACTTCAATTCGTCCTCTCTTAGCAGGGGATGAACTGGAAGACTGAGAACCTTCATACTTGCATCTATAGCATTAGGACAAATACTTCTCGGATAGCCTAGCTTCTGATAGAGGGGTTGCCAATGTATTGGCATAGGGTAATGTATACTTGTCTCTATACCCTTCAATCTTAAATGCTCTGCAAGTTCATTCCTTCCAAGCTTAAAATCATTCTCTACTCTTACTACGTATTGATGCCATACATGCTTAACTCTACTATCAACATATGGAGGCGTTAAACCTTTAATTCTACTAATACCGCTAGTTAGTAGCTTAGCGTTTCTACTACGAATCTCATTTAGTAGATTAAGTTTTTTAAGCTGAACTCTACCAATAGCTGCCTGAATATTTGTCATTCTGAAATTGTAGCCGAGCTCTATATGATAATACTTTTCAGTCTGTCCATGATCTCTTAGAAGTCTAGCCCTCCATGCAATCTCATCACTACCAGTAACAATCATACCTCCCTCACCAGTTGTAATGTTTTTAGTAGTGTAGAAGCTGAATACAGCTACATGACCAAACGATCCAACCATTCTTCCGGAAAACTCTGCACCATGTGCTTGAGCACAGTCCTCAATCAATACTAAATTATTGTCTTCAGCTATCTCAGTAAAAGCCTTCATATCTGCAGGCTGACCGTAAAGATGAACTACAAGAATAGCTTTAGTTTTAGATGTTATACATTCATTAACACTATTAGGATCTAGATTAAAGGTTTTAGAATCTATATCTGCAAATATTGGTTTAGCCTTCTGGAAGAGGATAGAGTTAGCTGAAGCTATAAATGTAAATGGTGTTGTAATAACCTCATCGCCTTCACCTATATTTAAAGCCTTCAAGGCAATATCTAAAGCAGCAGTACCGCTTGAAACAGCAATAGCATGCTTAACCCCTACATAGCCTGCAAACTCTCTTTCAAAATCATAAACCTCCCTACCCTGAGCAATCATACCGGATCTTAAAACCCTTACAACAGCTTCAATTTCATCATCATCAATAATAGGCTTAGCAATAGGAATCATAAACCAACACTAAGCTAAAGCTTAACAATCTCTGTTTTTAAACCATCCAAATCCAAAACAGCAATAGAAGCATTCCCTGATAGATAGCCGAAAACCTCACCTGGATTTATAATTAGGGATTTACCTATTTTCTCTATGTGGACCTCATGTGTATGCCCATACATGATAACATCATACTTACCGGATAAACATAAGCTATGAATAAGACTTTTAGTAAACTCTTTAGAGCTGTATCCATGCATAGCCAGTATTGAATATCCATCAATATTTAGCATGTATGGAGAATCGTAAATTTCAAAACCGTAGGTTTTAGCATTACTTAATATTAAATATTTATCACCATCATTATTCCCGAATACACCTATAAGTCTAGTCTTAAGAAGCTCACCAATCCTCCTAATACTGAATGGAGCTATGTAATCACCTAAATGAATGGCAAGATCAATACTGAACTGATTAAGTGTTTTAACTGCCTTCTCAATATTTACTAGATTATCATGACTATCAGATAATATACCGATTCTCATCAATCTAGAAGATAGTAGATACTTAATTACTTTACGCTAGATAATATAGGATACACCGATATCTGGAGCCTTAGCTTGGAGATTAAGCTCCCTCCTAGCCCAATCTGCAAGAATACTACAGTTTCCATTCTCACCATGAACAGTAAAAACCTTAGCTTCAGATTTTAGAGATTTAAGGAGGCTGTGAAGCTGATCCATATCTGAATGGCTTGAAAACCTATACTGTTCAACTCTTGCAGTAACACTTCTATTAACACCGCCTCTCTCAATTCTTTTCTCACTTAGAAGTCTTGCACCTGGAGTACCAGGTATCTGGAAGCTTACTAGGAATATTGCTGCCTTCCTATTGTCTGCAAGCCTCCAAGCATACTTTAACGATGGCCCACCCTTAAGCATTCCAGCAGGACTAATAATAATACATGGATTCTTCAATATCTTCCTCCTCATACTACCATTAACTATTAAAGCTTTCCTACTTGCTTTTTCAAGAAGAGCATAGCCATCTATGAATTCCCTACTTTCAAGATACTTATCTAGAACCCTTACAGCCATTCCATCAACATATATTGGATAGTTAACACCATACTCTGTAAGTATACATAGAATTTCCTGTGATCTACCAACAGAGAAGGCTGGAATAAGTACTATACCACCATCCCCAACAACCTCATTAACAGACTTTACGAATTCAGCTTCAAGCATACGTCTTGGTGGATGGTTTTCACAAGCATATGTAGACTCAACAATAACAGCATCTACATCGTAAAGATTAGTATCAGCACCTTTAAGAAGCCTTGAATTAACAGCTGAGAAATCACTAGTATAAACAAGCGTTTTATCAGCGTTTATAAAGACCTGGAATCCACCTGGAATATGTCCAGATCTTCTAAACTCAACTTCAACACTACCAATCCTGAAAACCTCACTATAGAAAACCTCACTATAGTTTTCAGCCATATCATCAATTTGAGAATACTCAAACGGTAAGTAGTAGCCTGAAAGCTTAATGAAATCCTCTAGAAGAATCCTCATAGTTTCAAATGTTAAACTAGTTGTATAAGTCTTAACTACACCTCTACCAGCATATAGTATAGGTATAGCTCCTGAATGATCTAGATGAGCATGTGTAACTATAACACCATCAACATCTCTAGGAGCAACATGAAGTGGAAACTCAGGTACATCGTTTAATGCAACACCATAATCTAAAAGAATCCTAGTACCATCTGCCTTAACCATTATAGCTGACCTACCTATCTCACCAGCTCCACCGAGGAATACTATTTCGATAATAATCCCCTAGAATTATAGACTAAACCTATAAGGTATATAAACCTTTCCAAATATGTATTTATATTTAAACAGTTAACTGAATAATACATAGCCGCATGAAATTATTAATGACTATTTTACAAGTTTTGTACTAAAGTATCTTGATCCATAATCAGGTAGAATAGTTACAACTCTTTTTAAGCCATGGTCTCTTAGCAGCATTAAAGAAGCGGCTACATTAGCACCTGATGATATACCTACAAACAATCCTTCCATACATGCGATTCTCTTAGCAGTAGATATTGCTTCACTGCTTGAAACAAGTATCCAGTCATCAACTAGATACTTATACCTCTCAACAATTTCAGGAGTAAATCCATCTCCTATACCTTCAATTTCATGAGTACCCCATAACCCCCTAGATATAGTTGGACATTCACTAGGTTCAACCCCATAAATCTTAATTTTTGGATTTACTTCTTTAAGTCTCTTAGCTACACCTATCAATGTTCCACCTGTACCAACACCAGCTATGAAAGCATCAATATTTGAACCTATCTGCTCAACAATTTCCCTACCAGTAGTTTCATAGTGTGCAGATATGTTAGCTTCATCACTCCACTGATCGAAAACATAGTATTCCCCAGGTTTCTCCATAGAGAGATTCCTCGCATATTCAAGAGACTTTAAAACATCGCTTTCACCGCCTGGTGTATATATTATTTCAGCTCCAAGAGCCTTAAGGGTTAATATACGTTCGGAACTCATCTCTTCAGGAATAACTATAACTACCTTGTATCCTAGATAAGCGCCTACAGAGGCGAAAGCTATACCTGTATTACCTGTTGTAGGTATGAGAAACTTCATTCCAGGCTTAATTAAACCCTTCTTCTCAGCATTTCTAATCATGTATAAAGCAATTCTATCCTTAACACTTCCACTAGGATTCATAAACTCACATTTAGCCCAAACCTCACCATGAAGTTTCTCAATAACATTCCTTAGCAAAACTATAGGGGTCCCACCTATAAGATCAAGTAAACTATATGCAACCCTCACATCATAGCTTAAAACAACATATTTATTAAGCTTTCCATTATTAAAGCTACTAGCTTAATGTTATATCATTCATTATTTTCTTAAAAATCCTTATTTATCATATCTTAATCATTCTACATATTAGTAGTTTATTGTTTTATCTGTTTGTAGTAGTCTAATATGTATAGATTAATTCCTAGCTTAATGTTATATCATTCAAAATATTCAAAGAGACTTACTTATAGCTAATATTCTAATCCTCTTCTTCACCCTCTTCTGTTTCAGCTAGGTATTCAAGTGATGATTTATAGTAGTCTTCAAGTATGGCTTCTTCACCTTCAACTGGGAATTCTCTAGTTTCAGAGATAACTCTTGTTTTCCTCCGTTTCTGCTCGTTAATGACCTGTTTTAGCTTATATGATTTTTTATCTGAAGCTTTCCTCTTAAACCCACAGATTCTACATACAAGATATGTATTATCTTTCTTTCTCTGAGGAACTAGTAGCTGTCTACATTTAGGGCAAAAGTCCGTAATACTCACCTAGTATTAGTATTTACAGCATAGAATTCTTACAACTCCCCTTATATACTTTCCTATTAT
This sequence comes from Methanomethylicia archaeon, assembly GCA_038845975.1. Lineage (GTDB taxonomy): Archaea > Thermoproteota > Methanomethylicia > CALHIW01 > CALHIW01 > CALHIW01. Next base: position 10,802 of record JAWBQF010000008.1, on the reverse strand, counting down.
ATGACTGTAGCCTGTTAATCTTGTATGTTAAGTAGAAGTGTTTTATCCTTTATAATTAGTAGTTATGGATTTTAAGAGTAGGAACATTACTAACATTTATGCTGTAAGCTTTATTAACTTATTTCTCTAAGTGTAGCATGAGGAACCAGTAGGATTCTAACAAGGGAGCTTATAAAACAATATAAACTCTAAATTTTAGAGTAGTAGTTTGTGTAGTCTTTATACTTGCTTCTCTATAAACTCATTAACTCTATTGTTAAGTTATAGTTAAATCTACCTATGATTTCAGACTGCTTCTAGAAATCTCTCAAAGAAACTACAAATACAGCATCAAGCTAAACTACATGAAGTCTAATATAGAAATTACATGAAAACGGATCTTTATGAGTGGATATTGAAGCTACACCTATAAATTTTTATGTATTACTGTTTTAAATTATCTGTTTAATGTTTTGATTAATGAAGTTTTTAAACTTTTCCAACGCCTGCTCAATATTTGAGGCTTCAATAATATTTGTTTTAAGAACTTGTGAAAACTGTCTAGCAGATTCCGATATGCCTGGTATAGCTATAATTATGCTTTGTAGAGGATATATATCGAAGCTTACAGCAAATGAATTCATAATAGCTCGTTCATCAATAGGCTTATCAAACACGTAAATACTGATTAGCATCCTAACAGAATTGTTTTGCTTAGAAGCATAGATATCAAATCTATGCTTTAACCCGCTTATACCCTCAACATATCCTGGAGTTTCAACACGATATCCTAAACTAGTAAATAGATCCTTAATCCTAGATATTAATGCTACTTTAAGAAGATTTAGCCTACTAATACTGTATGAATATACATCCATAAATGAAACACTACCAATACTTGAAGATGTAAAGCAGCTTCTACAAGTATATGTTATACCTGGACACTTAAACTGTTTACCGCAATCACTACATTCAAAAACTATCTTTTTAATAAAATCTTTTGATCTAGTATATTTAACATTACATTTAGGACAGCTACCTACACTAAAACTATCCTCTAATCCTTCATATCCACATTTAACATGTCTAACAAACACCTTCTTAAAAACATTTACAGAATTACAGTTTGGACATGAAATACTTATTAAGAGTGGATCTATAACACCACATTTAGGACAGACAGCAACCCTAAAGTAGAGCCTTCTCTGGAGGCTACCTAACTCATATAGTTGAGTTAGAATATTTAGTACTTCAGGGCCTGGAAGACCTAAAACATCCTCAATTAAAGGGTAACGGATAACTTGAGCTCTATCTAAAACTGGTTTTATCTCACTGACTGATTGATTTACAAGTACATCTATAATTTTCTGCTCAGCCTCATAAATATCTATAGCTACCACCCGTACACTTAAGCCTTAAAATAAATTATTTATAGTATATAAATATTTTCCAGATAGCTATAACTAAAATTTTAAGCCTAATACATTTAAAACAGCTAAATACTAGTAAGTATTAAAATATCAGCCTTAACATGGATGTAAATTTATGTTTAAGCTGTATATGTGTTTAGGAGGTGTTTTTGCCTTCCCTGTTTTCTACTGATGACTTATATAATTTCTCCCCAGATTCAGTTATGCTTACAATTGTTCTAGGCTTACCGGACTCGTCGGATCCTGTTTTAATATCAACATATCCAGCCTCCTTTAAAGTATTTAGATATCTCCAGAATTCAACAGGTGCTAGTGGAGTTTCTGATAGTAAGCTTCCATATGTTGTTTTACCCCCTCTACTTATTAGTATTTTAAGTATACCGTATGCTTTATCGTCAAGAGCTTCTATTGAAGTTTCTTCAGGTGAAATTGCTAGTATTGGCTGAGCAGTAATTATGGGTTCTCTAGCTTGTGGCATTGTAGTAGTAACTTTAAGCTTTATCGGTGCACCTATCTCCGCAGCTGCCTTCTCATATACTTCAGATGGATTAATATAGTATCTAGTAATTATCTTAGCAACATCACTCATATCAAATATCCCCTTAGAAACCATCCATTTCAAAACGGTTTTCCTCCTTATAAGCTCGTCAAGCAAATCCCCGAGAGACTTACCTATTCTCTGAGCAATCTTATTTAGTAGGTAGCTTTTCTCAATGTTTGAGATGAAGGAGTCATTTATAGGATCCCATCTAAATATTGGTTCATATTCCCCATAGCCTAAAACCTCAGATATATCCCTAGCTCTCCTACCGAACTTTAAGCCACCAACTCTTCTAGGTAGGTAAACCCTCTCAACAAGAACAGCTACATTCATAAGTGGAATATAAACCTCACTTACATTCATAGGTGGGCTTGTAAGCCTCTTAACAGCATAATCTATACTTTCAGCATGTATTGTACACATTCCACCATGACCTGTAGCTAAAGCTTGAAAGAGTACAAATGCTTCCTGTCCTCTAACCTCACCTACAACAATATAGTCAGGCCTATATCTAAGAGTTGTCTTAACAAGTGTAAATAAATCAATACTTCCAGCTGTTGAGCTTCCAAGACCATAGCTTTCACGAGTAACGAATTGAACCCAGTTCTCATGTGGGAAGTTAAGCTCAGCAATCTCCTCGACAGTACATATCTTCATACCTGGCTTAATAAGGCTTGCAAGAGCATTAAGAGTTGTACTCTTACCAGCACCTGTACCACCCATAACAATTATTGAAGCCTTATTCTCTAGGAGAATCCAGAAGTAGGAAGCCATCTCCTCATCAATAGTTCCAAGCTTAATAAGCTCAGTAATTGTAAACGGCTTCTCCCTAAACTTTCTTATTGTAAATGTTGAGCCTCTAGGTGAAATCTCCTTCTTAAATGTTGCTGCAAGCCTATGCTTACCGTAAAGCATAGCATCAACGATTGGGAATGCTGTTGATATATGTTTACCACCAATATGTGCAAGCTTAACTATGAAGTCGTCAAGTGAATTCTCATCTATAAATATAAGATTTGTTGGGAGGCTTTCATAAATTCTATGCCATACATATACGGGTCTACCAATACCTTCACATGATATATCCTCAATATTATGGTCTCCCATCATAACGTGAATAGGACCGAAACCTATAAGATCCCTCTCAACATAGTAGAGTATTCTACTCCAACTATCCTCAGTAAGACCTCCCAATGCAATTCTATACTTACGTGAAAGCCTTCTAGCCTCATCTAGAACGTATTGTTTAACATCTTCAACATCTACTTCAGGAGGTCTAAGCTCAGCGCTTAAAATATCGATTAACCTATCACATATCCTTCTCTCATCTCTTGAAAGCTTAACTTCATCAACATAGTATGCATAAGCACCACCAAGCTCAGGTAGTGAGACAATATTTACCTTTGCATAGGGCTCCTTAACCCAGTAGGAATCTATAAGTACATAGGTTGACGGTAATGGTTTAAAGGTGTATGTTATCTTCTCCTCAATTCTTCTCTTCCTAGTTCTCACTAAAATCTTTTTAATAGGTATGGTTTGAGAAGCCTCAATCTTCTTCTCAGTTTTCTCCTCTTCAATCTTCTCATTTACAGTAGGTTCGCTACTACCTACTTCTTTCCTACCTCTTCTAAATATGGGCATATTATCCAGTCCTCCTAATACCTAAAATATTTAAAAGATTAGTACCGCAGCTAGGACATGTATTTTCGTTTTTAAGCCATAGAGACATGCATTCATCATGATATACTGCACCACAATATGGACATTTAATAAGAGATAATGTACCTGAACCTGTCATTAATGGTTTTAAACATATTTTACATGTTGACTTAAAGTCAAGAGTACCTGCAAGCTCATCAAAGGTAGCTGTAATTTCCCTCCTAGTAAACTCCTGAATCCTACCTACAATATGCTTCTTTAATAGCCATGGCTTCTCAATACCGTTAATACTTATAGAATCCGTTTTCCTAATAATAATTAAGTTACCGTAGTCGAAAAGCTCTTCAAACCTATTCTGTAAAACCTCAACATTAACAATTTCACTGAATGGTATTGAGACATGGATAGGTTTTAAAAATCCCTCCTCAACAATCAATCCATCCTCAGTAAGCCTAATCTTAACAATCAAGCTTGAAGCTACAGCATAGATAATTAGTGAGACACCTGTAAGAAGAATTAGTATAGATGATAGTAGAGCTATAAATTGCTGGTGAACCATGAGATAGGAGAAAAACCACATAAGGAAGCTTTCGAAGCTATGATAATACGTGTAAGGTAGATAAATCATGAAAAGCTCACCAATAACAAATGGTAGTATAAGAAGAATTACAGCTAGAAATATCTTCACTATAGAGAGAAGAGTAAGTTTAGGAGTTTTAATGGTGGATACAGCAACTATAGATATTATAACTCCAAGAGTAAAGTAGAGATCAAATAATGAGGTTAAACTACCTATAAGATAAATAAATCTAATACCTAAAACAATCAGTAAAACACCTATAGCATAGAGTCTAGCCATAGTGAATGGGTAGATATGAAAACTACTTTTCAAATCAATCATATTAACGCCTCCTAAACACAATCAGTAAAACAACAATAAATACAATTACTACTGAGGCTATTATGATGAGTTGGGCAAGAGATAATCCAAATAAGAATCCTCTTTCAGGAGTATGGACTTCAAATGTTTGTACTCTACGGAATCCCTGAAAGCTTTCATTACCAGGCCAGCTTACATCAACAACCCATGTACCAGCCTCATTAACCCTAAAAGTATATGTAAAGCTTCCCCTAGATGCTTGAACATTAAATCTAGATGATGAACCAGTAGGGGAAGTAATAAGTAGGGATAATGTTACATCTACTGGTATTGAAAGCCTACCTGAAACAGTAACATCACTATCAATTCTAGGATTTTCAGGATTAATACTTAAAACCACATTTAATACACCCTTACCAACATCAATACTAAAAGATGTTTGAGAAGAGCTATACTCACTATCACCAGGCCAGCTTACAACAATCCTCCACGTACCAATAACATCAGGAGTAAATGCAGTACTAAACATACCTTTAGAATCTGTTTTAGCTGTAAATGTTTTATTCATATTCATAGGATTTATAACAAGTACACTAATTTCAGATTGACGATTAGGATTAATAGATCCAGTAATATTTACAGGAGTGAAAACTGTAGGTGTTTTGGGACTGTAGCTACATGTAATACTACTTAGAGATTTAGCTCTCACCTGAACTGTTAAATCCCTCTTAACCTCGTAGTCTCCATAGCTAATATAGGATACTGTAAACTTAACACTATGTAAGCCAGGATTTAAAGCTATAAATCTAAACGTAAACACTTTACTCTCATTAACACTCATAGATTTAACCTCGAAAACATCAACACTACGAAGCTGAAGACCACTAGGAGGGAGAGCTTGAATCTTAATGTTCCTAATAAAGTATTCACCACCATTAAGAAGAGTTAAGCCAATATCGAATGGAGCATTAACGTCAACACTACTTGGAGCATTATGTGATAGAATTACTGGAGCAGCTGGTGATCGAATCTGTAGGTTAAAGCTAAAGCTTGAACTCTTAGGATAGGTATATTTTACATCCTTAACAACCTTATCAATCTCACCGTAAAGATCAATATTAATCTTATAAAGCTTAGAGCTACCGGCAGGAATTGAACTGAATGAAAAGTCCTTAGCCCAGAAACTTAGGGAGACTGTGTAAACATCATCAATCCTCAGCTCCCTCATAATAGGTGTAGAATTGGAAATCTCAGTTCCGGGAATATATGCATGAAGTCTTATTAAACGTAAAGCAGCATTACCCTTCAACGTAACAAGCTTAAAACTAAAATCAACAGTATAATTATGCTTAACAGCCCACTCATCAGGAAACGTAACATTAAACCAGAAGAGAGAACCATCCCAATCAATAAGGTTAGAACGGGTAACAACAGCCTCAGCTGAACATGAAGTAAAGCTGAAAACAAGTGAAAAAATAAACAATAGTGATATGGCAATTATAAACATAGCCTTCAAACACTACACCTTACTAATTATATATACCATCCATATATATAGTTAACGGTTGAAATGAAAAACAATATTACAGACTGTAATGGAATCTTACATAAAACTTATAACCTCACCTATAATCAACATAAATAATTCCACAGTATGAAATCCATACCTAGCCTTAGCTACATATATTTCTCATATTAAGTTTAGGAGGGGGCTTCATGTACCCCCATATTTCTACTATTCATTAAAATAGTCTATAGATTAATATAAAATTTTGTAGTAAGATTTATATACTTAATGGGGGTTAAGTAAATTAATGGGGGTTAAGTAATGTTATTTGATGAGGATGTCAAAGAAGATGTTAAAGATTTCTTTAATAGAGAGGAGGATATAGATAGTTTAAGAGGAGCTTTAGTTGAGGGTAGAAAGTTAATTCTAGTATTGGGGATTAGAAGAATTGGAAAATCTAGCTTAATTAGGGTTGTTCTTAACTTAATGAAAAATCCATACATATACTTTGATGTTAGAGGAATATATCAAAAATACAATTTTATAAATAGCTATAGTATCTACCAGATGGTAGAGGAAAACGTTAACAAAATAGTTTCCTCCAAGTTATGGAGGAGGTTTAAAGAATATTTAGGAAGGGTTTCAAGCATAGAGATTTCACCTACAGGAATACGTGTAGATTTGGGAGGTAAGGTTAATAGAGGATTCCCCATTCTCTATAGGCTTCTTGAAGCCATGGATGAATGGAGTGGGAATGAAGGTAGAAGGGCCATTATTGTCTTTGATGAAGGACAATACCTAAGATACTCAAGACTAAACTTTAGAGGTTTAATAGCCTATATCTACGATAATCTAAAAAATATTAGCCTAATTCTCTCAGGTAGTGAGGTGGGACTACTACATGATTTCCTAGGAATAGACAATCCTAAATCCGAGCTTTACGGAAGATACTACTATGAAGTAACCCTAGAAAGACTAAGCAGAGAGGAAAGCATTAACTTTCTTAGAAGAGGATTCGAGGAGTATAGAGTTAAACCCTCCAATGAATTCTTGGAGGAGGCTGTTAACTACCTTAATGGAGTTATAGGCTGGCTTGTCTTCTTCGGGAGGATATCAATCGATAAAAACCTAGTTAATAAAAGAGAGAGCATTATGGAAACCTTTATTCAAGGCTCTAAGCTTGTAAGAAGGGAGCTTGAAGAACTATTTCAAAGAAGTAGAAGATACCGCTACATACTTGAAAGCATATCCCTAAATAGGCGGAGATGGAGTGAAATAAAGAGCTACATAATATCAAAAGAACTACAACCACTTAGTGACCCAGCTCTCCACGAACTACTTCTAAACCTACAGAAAATGGGAATTATTGAGAAGAAACATGAAGACGGGGAAGTAACCTACAATATTACGGATTCAATCCTAAAATATACAATTCAAAATCTCTAAATACATATATTTAAGCTACATAAACTTCAACCTAAATAAACAAAACTTAATCCTCATACTGTCAATTACAGTATAATTATATGCTATTAATACTTCCAACTCATTCAAAGAAATAGCTTTAATAGTAACTATACTCTCCTCTAAAGCTACTACTAGAGCATTAGAGTTCAAGTTAACATGATTTTTCCAGTAGCATATCTTAGTATTGGATCTTGAATTATGTAGATTTCGCCTTTCTTCTCTATGAATGATGAATCTATGAGGTTTCTAAGTAGTTTTGAAAGTTCGGGTCGTAGATTTTTCACCTGTTTTAAGTTCAAGATATCTTTTTATTTCACTTCAACATGCACTGTTTTTCACAGCTTTCAGGATTTCCATATATCTTCTTGAGCCTCTACTTCTAACAAAATTACAGAATTCACTAATAACTATTTTAAATGCAGTATTCTGTACCTTTCTTATTGTTTCTTCACTTAATCCATTTCTTAGTGCAGTAAGTCCGAAGTAGCTAAGCCACCCTATAATACCATCTAGCTTATCTACAGCATCCTCTATTATCTCCCTACTTGGATTAACTCCAGCCTCACTAAATCCCTTATATAGAAAATCTATTGATTGCTCACGGGATAAGGGCTTAACATCCACTTCCTCCATGTATCTTCCATAGAGTGGAGAGGATGAATTTTCTATCTTAAGAAACTTGTACAGCATACCTATCTTAGAACCTGCAAAAACAAATGAGATATTTCTTAAATTATCGTAAGCATAAGCAATAGTGGGAAGTAGGCTGAATCCTTTCAGCTTTACTAGTTCTTGAACTTCATCTATAACAACTATGAGTTTCGTATTATCTAATTCAGCCATCTATTAAGTTCTTCTAGTATTGATGTGAATGAAATTCTCCCCCACTCCATGAAAACATAACTTCAAAACCTTTTACTTTAATACCTGATATATTCTTAAGAAATTCAAGAATTCTCTTTTTCCTCGGTATGAAGGAATTAATTCCCTTACCAAACTCCTCTAGAAATCTCTCTGTTTATATAGTTTCGCTCCTCAAACACTCTAGCATCAACATAAACTACATTATTATTTAAGCTTGCAACCTTAATAAGAGATATCTTTCCTGTTCTTCTAAAACCAATAACTAGAGTAATTGCTTTCTCCATCATAGCTTTCCTTAACTTCTCCAACTCCTCTTCACGATCATATAGATCATTAGGGTTTTCAACAGGTCTATCCTGAAAAAGCATACTACACACCTATATAGTAACTACACACATCTATAGTTAATAAGCTTTTCTCAATAATCCTATATGTATACTAACTCTCCCTCCTTATCAATAGTCTATTAAATTAATGCTTGTCCATAGTCTTAACATGATGTTGGGAATAGGCTAGTTCATAAGGGCTAAATCTTTCTAGTGCAGCCTGCTTACATTAACAGTTTTCCTCAGCCTATATATGGGAGAATTCGTAGAAATACAATATTAGAGGTAAGTGATGAATATGTTAGATTTACAGAGCTATAAGAGAGGATATTAGATCTTTCCTTCAGAATCTAGAGTATGACTATTACACTTAGTAATAGTCTTAATAATTGAAGCTATAATATAGAGAAGTAAAGCTAAATCCATTCTGTTTCGATTTCTTTACGGTTTTATATGGAGTTATCTATCATGAGTAATACATCTAGGTTTAAAGCTGCTATTATACTGTTCACCATAAGAGATTTATATTTACGTCTTAACTGATGTTTAAAATTTCAGCATTAACATCTATTATTTTGAAGTCTTTCTAACAAATTTACTATTAGCTTTGCTAATTCACATCCTTTACTTGAAGAGTAAGCTGCAACTCCATGAATTACTATAGTTGAAATACATCTACTTATACTTCACATTGCCTCCCTATTTTCTTAAAGTTCCCTCCTTTGAATAGTAATACCCATAAAAAATATTACGCTAAAACAACTTCAAAATCCTTACATAAATAGAGGAATAGAATCCATTTCCTAATATAGGATTAACATATGATAAATTTCTACAAGCCCATATCGTTTCTACAAGATGTCTACTTAAGCTTTCTCATTTCAGATTCCAACCTAATAATGAAGTTCTCCACCCTCATATACCATTTATTAAATTTCTCTTTAACCATATTCTTAAGATAGCTCCATGGTAGAAGTATTTTATATGTAGAACTTTTATGAATTCCTTAAACTTATCCCCATAGGGTTCTGGTAGCTCCCTCCTAATTAAACCCCACCTACTAACTTCAATTGAGAGGTAAGTCATTGAAGCTATTCTAGCAGCATGAAAGAGAGCATCAAAAGCTTCCCTGATAAGTCTATCCATATCAAGCAGATTAGTGGTTTCCAATGCGAGGTTTAGTAGTGAAGCTGCAACTCTTAACGAGGACCTAACTCCTCAAACGTTGGATCACTAAGAGTCTTAGCATAGTCAAGTATATATTTCCCACGTCCATACAGCACCCTAAATGCTCCAGTTATACTTCTCATAAACTCCTCCCTAAGCCTTAGCCCCCACTAATATCCATAACAACTACATCCACATTAAACGGGGAATCCCCAATACATACGGCATCCAAGTATCCATCATAATCCCTAGCTCTCCTAGTTAACACCAAGATATCCACATCCCTAGCATACTCAGAAGCATAGACTGATGATCCGAACTGAACAATCTCAACAATATTTGAATCATACTCCAATAATCTCCTACAAATCTCCATTAACCATCTAGCTCCCATCAACCATTCCGTAACATTCATAAAATCACCTAAAACTATTTAAGTCTTCCCTACAAGAAGAATACACTACAAACTTTAGATGTTATACCATTTATCACCCTCTTGTTATAATCTCCATTTACCCATATTCAATCAATTCTCTACATGATGTCTACTCATTTAGCAATCTGTGGTCTTGCTCAAATTATAGCATGTTATTAGACATCCATTACTTTTTAGCATGTTCTATTTTTACTTATGTATTGTCCCCCATGAGGTCTCTAAATGTTCATCGATTTCTCAAAATCTTATACTTCTTAACTTGTTATTGTCTAAACCATTAACCCTAACACATACATGGCATTGTAAATTGAGGAGGCTAAATAGGAGGGGTATAAGCCCAGTAATAGCAACAATAATTATTGTAGCAGTAGCACTCGCAATAGCAGTAGCATTCTGGGTTGTAGGAATAGCAGGACTATTCACAAGATATGAAAAACTAGAAATATCATACATATACTGTTCTGGAAAAGATACTAGTGGAAGACCTATTATCGCGCTTCAGGTTAAGAATACTGGTTCAGCTACTGCAACTATTGACGAGGTCTT
>JAWBQF010000007.1:0-94350 GCA_038845975.1 Methanomethylicia archaeon | reverse complement strand
ATAACAACTAAAGTAAATGAAACCCTCTCCCTACAAACTTAACAAATTTAACCATAAACAAGGGAGAGAACCACCAAATAAATCTAAAGTTAACAAAGCCAACTAAATGGATGTTACTTTTAGGTTTACGTTATTGCTGGCGGCCTTCCTAGAGTTTGATGAGATCTTATCCAGTTATACCAATATGAAGAAATCGAGGAATAGATTTACCTTGATGAAGCTTCCTCGTCTGGAAGTTGTTGTAGAATCCTTTATTCTATCCTTAAGTGTTCGAAACCATCGTTCTATAGCATTCCTTAGCGAAGATCTGATGTCTTCATCTTATCATGGTTATGCCTGGAAATACCAAGGTCCCTACTAGAATTAGGGTTTGTTAACGCATGTCTTAAGGACTTAGGACTCCTGTTCTTTAGCTTCATCTCATCAATAGCTGTCATCCTTCTATGTTTAGATTCGCATAAGCCTTACACCCTCAATTTTGAACCCAACGTCATACAATATGTGGTTCACATCAACAATAGACGTAAACGATATCCCTATAGCTAAGCCATGTAGAGAATGATGCTCTCAGCTTCTTTTAAGCGAAATCTTTATCCTTTAAGGCTTTGAGAAGCTTATCTATTAATATCACCTCCAAAGAATAACTTCTCAAAGCACCTCAAAAATCTAAAAGTAACAGTATCAACTAAATGAGTTGACTTTAAATGTTTATATTTAGCTTATTGATATGGTTATAATGAATATGGAACGATAAGCTCGCAATATGTTATATGTATTAAATAATTTAAAGTAAATTGCTAGTTTTTCACCTTAAAGTCTATTAAAATAATTTTAAAGGTACCGTCAAGTTTAGTTGATATGCTTCTTTCTTTCAGGTGGTTTAATTCCTTTTCGGCTTTGTGTATATGGTAGGCTTATTTCGTTAGAACCAGCTGTCCCTTAGGGTTAAAGTTATGTCCGCTCTCCTCTATTAATCCGGCCTACACCAAGGTCTTTTAGAGGCGGGTTCGGTCACGAAGTGGCTTTTGTTCAAGGTTAAAGAAAGCTCTTCCTAAGCCTGAACAAAGACGTAGGAGGATTATAGCTATGGATAAGGTAAACTCAAGCTGGAGGATAGTAACTTTATATTGAGCAGCAGTAGATACGGGAACTAGGGTATTGGCCTAGGTTCCTGGACGAGGAGCTGGATGTAAACTTCCTACAAAGGCTGGAGACATGTTCTATAAGTTCCTAGATAGATAAAGGGTTTATGGTATCGGAAAACATGAGCTTAGACCTTAAGTAGAGACGTCAAGTCTCGGTCTAGTAATCGTATAGAACGCCTGGTTTGGAAATCTAGACAAACGTTTCTACATGATTTCCCTTCAATTCCATCATTAAAAGCCTAATAACTTCCTGGAAACCTACATAGCTTGGTATAACATGTTGCTAATCAGAAAACTTAACAACATCATTTTAAAATACCGAAAGCCTTAAATGACTTGTCTTTAAAAGTATATGGTGACTTAATGAAGTTATTTGAGCCTATTTATATAGGTAAAATGGAGCTTAAGAATAGACTTGTTATGGCTCCTATGACACTTAATCTTTGTAAGGATGGATTTGTAACGGAGCGAATGATTAAATTCTTTGAGGAGAGAGCAAGAGGAGGTGTAGGCTTAATAATAATTGGAGATGGAATAGTGGATTTCCCTATTGGGAACAACTCAAAGGAGGCCTTAGCCGTAGATAATGATAAGTATATACCTGGACTAGAAAAATTGGTTAAAGCTGTAAAAGCTCATGACGTAAAAATCGTCATGCAATTATCTCATGGTGGAAGAAGAGCTGGAAGAGTATCTAAGACTACTGGTAGATTGGAGGTAACACGTGGATTAATACCAGTAGCTCCCTCAAGCATAGCTCATCCAGTTCCAGGATATGTTGTTCCTAGAGAGCTAACATTAGATGAAATAGAAGAGTTGGTAGAGAAGTTTGGCGAAGCTGCAAGAAGAGCCATAGAGGCTGGATTCGATGGTATTGGACTACATTGCGCACATATGTATCTATGTGGCCAATTCCTATCTCCATGGGCGAATAAAAGAATGGATGAATATGGTGGGGACCTTAATGGTAGACTTAAATTCGTTATTGAAGTTATAAGAAGGATAAGAGAAAATATAGGTAATAAACCAATTGTATGTAGGATAAATGGTGAGGAACCTGAAGGTGGAAATACTCTTGAAGATATTCAGATAATAGCGAGGAGGCTTGAAGAGATTGGAGTTGATGCTATTGGTGTTTCTGTAGGTTTTGGTGCTGCGATTAAGGCTCGAGAGTTTATACCATCTGTTGCACCTATGCGTTTTCCACAGGGATGTATTATACATCTTGCTGAGAACGTTAAGAAAGCAGTATCAATACCTATAATCATCGCTAATAAAATTAGAGATGTAGATTTCGCTGAAAAAATTTTAAGAGATGGTAAAGCTGATCTTATAGCGTTAGGAAGACCACTAATTGCTGATCCAGATTACCCGAAGAAGGCTTCAGAGGGTAGAATCAACGATATTGTACCATGTACATCATGTTGTAAATGTATTCAGTATGTTCTAGAGAAGGAAACATCTATCTGCTGTGAGGTAAATCCCATAGCTGGAAGAGAAGGTGAATACGTATTTAGCTTAGCTAGTAAACGTAGAAAGGTATTAATTATTGGTGGCGGCCCAGCTGGAATGGAGGCTGCTATAGTACTGGCGAAGAGAGGACATGAAGTCTACATTATTGAGAAAGAAAAAGAACTTGGTGGACGAATGCTATTAGCAACCATACCGCCAGGAAAGTCGGATATTCAAAGACTAATAGACTACATGAAGGATCAAATTAGAAAACTAAATATAAACGTAGAACTAGGTTTAGAAGCAAGACCAGAAATCATTGAGAAGATTAATCCTGAAGTTATAATTGTAGCTGTTGGAGGGAAACCATACATTCCAGATATTCCTGGAATCAATAGCGAAAACGTTGTGCTAGCTGAGAACGTTCTTAAGGGAGATGTTAAAACTGGATGGAAAGTTGTAATTATTGGTGGTGGCCAAGTTGGCTTAGAAGTAGCTGAATACCTAGCCGAAACAGGGAAGAACGTAACAGTAATTGAAATGCTAGAAGATGTGGGAGGCGATATGCCCAACATCTCAAAGCTTCCTCTTATACAAAGCCTAGAAGATCATGGAGTAACTATTCTTACTAAAACAATACCTATACAGATAACTAAGGATGGAGTGATAGTAAGTAGAAGACGGAAAAGCCAATTTATAAAGGCTGACACCATAGTATTAGCTACAGGATTTAGAGTAAATAGTGATCTTATCGATAAGCTAAAAGGAAGATTTAGGGAGGTTTATGCTATTGGAGACTGTAGAGAACCTGGAAATATATTATCAGCAATTAATGATGGTTTTGAAATCGCATTTAAAATCTAGAGTGGCGGAAATGAGAGTAACTGAGATACTCTCAAAATTTATTGTTGAAACTGAGTTTGAAGATATACCCATAGATATTGTTAATAAAGTGAAGATTTGCTTTCTTGATGCTCTAGGCGTTGGCATAGCTGGCTTTACCTTAGAGAAGGAAATGTTGAAACCAATTCTGGAACTTATAAAAGAGATTAGAGGTAGTGAATCAACAGTTATAGTTGATGGTTTTAAAACAAACTTTCTTTACGCAGCATTAGCTAATGGAAGCTTTATACATTCAATAGATTTCGATGATACCCATCCAGCAGCCCTAACCCATACAAGCTCCGTTCTTGTTCCAGCAGCTTTAGCCCTAGGTGAAAAGTTAAACTCAAATGGTAAAGAAATAGTAACAGCCTTTACTTTAGGATTTGAAGCTGCAGCGAAAGTTGGTCAAAGCGTTATGCCTAATCTCGCAAGGTTTTGGCATTCAACAGCTCTAAATGGAACTATAGGGGCTGCAGCTCTTGGTGGAAAGCTTCTTAAACTAGATGTTGAGCAAATGAATATGGCTTTTGGAATAGCTGCTGATATAGCATCAGGAACCTATGCGTGTATAGAATTTGGAGATATAACTAAAAGCCTACATTCAGGAATGGCAGCTATGAAAGGATTACTTGCTGCATGGCTTGTTAAGAAAGGAGGAATAGGTCCAAGAGATATTTTTGAATATAAGAAAGGATATTGTAGAATATATTCAAACAATCCTAAAATAGAGAAAATATCGGAGAATTTAGGTAAACCATTTGAACTATCTTTTAACGGTATCAAAGCTTTCCCATCAATTCTAGCTAGTCATACACCAATACAAGCATTAATAAAAATCATAAGGTCAAGAAGTATAAAAGTAGATGAAATCGATGAAATAAGCTTGAAAACATATAATCTTGCTGCTTCATCCTTCTGCAACTATAATCCTCAAACACTTATGGCTGCAAGGTTAAGCATACCTTTCTGCCTAGCTCTTGCAGCTGTAGAGGGACATGTAACAATTCAAAACTTTACTTGGGAGAAAATATTTGATCCTAAAATTAGGGAGTTTATGAAGAGAATTAGGGTAGAAGGAGACTCTGAGTTGGATAAACTTTATCCTGAAATGTTTCCAGCTGAAGTAAAAGTTACTCTTAAAGATGGAAGAAGTTACTCGGAAACGGAATATTATCCTAAGGGTTCCTATAAAAATCCCTTAACTAATGAGGAGCTTCAAAATAAATTTCTAAACTTAGCTACAATTACTTTTACAATGAAACAAGCACAAGAAATCATAAACATTATAAACGTACTTGAAAAAGTTAATAAGATCTCCGAGTTAACTAGTCTCCTAGTTAAAACTAGTGAATAACTTAAACTATTATAGTAATGGCTTTGTTAACTTAAGCATGTTTTATTACCTCTATTCTGATTTTGTGTTTCTATGAGTTCTTAGCTTTATCCTCTATTAATCCATGTCCACTATCACATTTATTCTTCATACACGGTATATAGTTATCGAATAGCTTATCCTTAACTGTATGATTCTCTACATTAGATTCCTAATCTCTAAACAGTATAATTCATGTTCTAAATTCATATTTACATGATGCTTATAGTATTGAGTCTCATCACTTAATACAATTATATTTGAACCGTAAATAGCTCTAATTTTCTTAAGGAATGTTAGTGATGTAAGCATGTTGCAACATCGCAAACCCATATGTAGAGAATTCTCCTCAATAATGGCTCGAATGCAACATAAACAACCTTACTCTTAAAACCTACTTACAATAGTATCATCAACCATAATCCTAACATCCCTCCTATCAAAATCAAATAGGAAGCTTAAAGATCTAAACCACAATAATATAGAATAACTCCCAACAACAATAAGCTTAGAATATCTGAAGCCATTCTAGATGAACATGAACGAAAATATATATAAGCACCATAAACAACTAGAGTAAATGGAGTTCTCTCCCTAACAAACTTGATAACTTTAACCATATTAACACCATAAATAAGGGAGAGAACCCCCAAATAAATCTAAAGTTAACAAAGCCAGTTGGCAAGGCAAAAGATTTATATATCTCTCCACTATAAAGAGAGGGGAGAATGATGAGTAGCAAAGCCATTTCCAAGATTATAGCTATAATTGCGGTCATTGTAATAGTTATAGCTGTTGCAGCAACCACTCTACTTCTCACACCTAGACCTTCACAACTCCAGCTACATCACCCTCTACAACACCTATAAGTTCGCCTACAAGCCCTACTCCATTACCTATACAGCCTATAGTTAACTTTAAAGTTGGAGCTTATGCTGAGTATATTATGAAGGGGATTGAGGATGATGAGTTGACGGTGATGGGAACGTATAAGCTAAGTGTTGATAGTGAGGAAAATTATAAAGGTAATTTATGTTGGCTACTATCTATGACTATAACTCAGAGAGAGGAGGAGACGAAGATGATAACAACTTGGTGGATTACTAAAACTGAATATAATTTTGTTCATGGACGTATGCAAGTATATGTAGGTAATAATCTAGTAATGCAACAGGAATTTGATCCGGGTGAAATGCCCTCTGGAGTTGAAGAGCCGGAGCCTATTGATGTGAGGTATACTACTGGATATGAAACCATAACTGTTCCAGCAGGTACTTTCATAAACTGTCTTAGAGTAGAAGTATCTGGAGAAGGGGGTGTTGTCGTGAAAACATGGGCACATAGTAGCGTACCAATATGGGGAGTGGTTAAAACTGAAATGTATGAGGATAATGTGCTAACAATGACTACGGAGCTTACATCCTATGGTTAATATGGAACATATGCTCTTGATCATCGCATTATTAATGGAAGAACTGTTAGTAATGTGGTGGTTAAGAGCTGTTTTTATTAGCTATTGATTCGTGGGTTAAATATAAAAATTATTAATGTTTTAAAGCTTACTGGAATGATGGTAGTATTTTTTCTCCAATTATCTTTATGGATGTTTTCTTATCCGGTCCTATGGGTGAGCCTACAACAATTTGTGTAACTCCTGTTTTTAGGAGTTCTTCAATTCTTTTAATACAGTCTTGTGGAGAGCCACTTACTGAGAATGCAGACATCATTTCATCAGTTACTGCTTTCGATGCTCCTTTAAAGTCTCCCTTCCTTAATGCATCACTTATAGCTTTAGCTGATTCAATGTTTATTGAATGTCTTTGAAGAACTGTTTCAGGTGATCCTGCAACTATGAATGCAACAACTATTTTAGCTGCTTTTAATGCCTTCTCTCTATCTTCATCAACTGAGAAGGCAGCGTAAGCCGCAATATCTATACTACTAATACTTCTCCCAGCCTCCTCAGCACCACTCTTTATCTGACTTATAGCGTATTTGAAGTCTTCTGGATGAGATGCATTTATTAATACTCCATCACCGATTTGACCTGCTGTTTTAAGCATTAACGGTCCTTGAGCTCCAATATATATTGGTATTGATGCTTTAGGCTTGAAGGATAGTCTTGCACCACTAATCCTTATAACCTCACCCTTAAACTCAACCTTCTCACCAGCTAGAAGCCTCCTAATCACAGATACGGTTTCACTAATAGCTTTTACAGGTTTTATCCAGCTTATACCTAAACCCTCAAACGTTGCCTTATCACCAGGCCCAATACCTAAAACCGCTCTACCATTAGATAGCTCATCTATCGTAGCTATTGAAGCAGCTGTTTGAGCTACTGATCTAGTATAGGGATTTGTTACTCCTGTTCCAAGCTTTATTTTCTCAGTATTCAATGCTAGAGCTGTAAGCGTTGCATATACATCTCTGTTATTGTAGTGATCAGTTATCCATGTATACTGGAAACCATGCTCCTCAGCTAATTTAACGTATTCAACAATACTCTTAATAGGCTCCATAGGTACAAACTCAATTGCAAAGTAAACCATAGTGTCACCATGTGATGAATTTGTAATAGCTTATAAATTTTCTTACGGAATCCATTGAAAATGTAATGCCAGGATATCTATCAGCATCTAAATCTACAGGATTTATAGAAAAGAACTATAATTAAAGGAAGTTATAAATGAGAGATTATGCTAATAGGATTCAAACCATTCTAAGTAATAAAACTAGCTATATACTTTATCTAGAACTGATTAATGTGGTTTAAGCTTAATGTGAAGGAACTAAACCAGAGAATTTTCACTACCATATTTCACTATGTTAATAATTTTAATAGTATTTAGCGCTTGTCCAAAGTCTAGCTATGGGAACGCTAAGATTAGATATTACAACATAAACAACTTTCCAGTCTAGCAGTCTACCACAACATTATTTAAACAACAGAAAGAAGAATATAATTTTAAGCTAAAATAAAGCTAGTGAACATATATAAACAATTGAACATGGAGTAAACGTAAACAGCTATCTAAGTTATTTTGTTAATATAGTTCACATCTATTTCATCCTTTAAAGACGGTACATTAATATTGAATTCTTTACTATATAGTTTGATTTTTGCTCTTCTTGGCTCTATGAAGTTTATGTACATAGCTGTATTTGCAGATACGACATTACTTAGTAGACTCATTGATGGTGAGACAAGTATTGTTACTACACCATATTTTCGTATTTCAAGAATCCATCTTTCAAATACGCTAAGTTCTGAACTGTCTCTATATGGTATTAGGTTATGTGCCTCCTCAATAACTAGAATCATATCAAAATCCTTCTTCCTACCTTCCCTAATTTTCCTTTGCCATAAATCCTTTAATATTAGTGCATAGCCTACTTTTCTTTCAACCTCACCTCCATCAATAACTATAGCTCCATCATCAACGTTTTGAAAATCTAACATATCTTCACCTCCAGTAAATGGAGATATTTTCCTCAATAATGCTTCTCGAACGGTTAGCGTAACGGTATCATCTATCGGATAGTTACCTATATGTTTCACTAGATCCTTAATGTATACTTCACTACCAATTAAGCTAGATAATATCTTTCCAAGTAGATTTGTTTGAGGATCTGTTAGGTTAAGTGAAGCAGCAATTAAATCTCTAGCTTCAATAGCATCTCTTCTACTTAATATTCTAAACTTATAGTTACTGATACTAATTGTTGTGGATACCGCTACATTAGAGTATTCATCATTCCAATCAAAAACCATGACTTTAAACTTTTTTCTTAGTTTCCTTAATAAATACTTTGTAAAGCATGTCTTCCCAGTTCCAGTTACACCAGTAATTACTATTGGTGTAGTGAGTCTAATAAAGACAGGGCTAAATCCACTAAACCCTATGAAAACCATATTTCTAATTTTAATAGTTAAAGTCAAAATAGTAACTGCTGAAACTACTATGAGTAGGTTTAAGGCTACTAGTGGAATACTTGATAGCTGTATAAGCGGCTTCTTAACAATAAATAGCATTATTAATAGTAGAATTAGAAGTATAAAGTCTCTAATATTGAAGCCTAAACTTCTATTTTTCCTCTGCACATTAATAGAATTTTTAGTATGCTTATTAACATGGTAGTATTATTGGTTTTTATACTTTATATTTATTAAAGTTTATAAGAGCAGACTATAGATTATTATAGGGTTAGAAGTGGAGTCAAAATTAATTAAATGCCCTAAATGTAAATGCTTATTTCTATCCGCCGAAGATTTAGAAAGCCACTATAATGCTTGGCATTCACCTGGAGGAATATATTATAGTAAGAAGGATAGGGAAGAGAGGGAGAAAGACAGATCTGCCTAGCTTTACAACTAAATAGTAATTATATTATTATTTGAATGAAAGCTCATAACGATATTGTTAGATTGCTTAGAATTCAGCTATAAGGCTTTGTGAACTTAAGCATGTTTATTACCAATATTTTACGATTTAGTACAGTTATTGTTTTAGTAGGCTCTGTGCATTTAATCCTAGTACTTGTTCCTTTTCATATTCTTTCAAAACGCTTCTCTTAATATTCTCTACTTCAGTTAATATGTTTCTCCCATCTACTATTGGATAATCTGATCCAAATATTATTCTTTCAAACCCTACTGTTTCTCTAATTTTCTTAATCATTTTTTCATTATAAAGTATATCTGTAACAGCTGACGTGTCTGCATATACGTTATCATACTTCCTCATGAGGTTTAAAGCCTCATTAAACCATATTCCAGGCCTAATTGCTGAGTAGCTTCCAATATGTGCAAGTACAAGTTTAACATTACTATATATATCTAGAACTTTATGTAGATATTTAGGATTTGCATCTTCTGAAAGCTCAGGTATTTCAAACGGTCCAGGATCACATCCAGTATGATAGAGTATTATTAGCCTATTTCTCTCACAAAACTCAAATATTTTACTAATATTTCTGTTTTCAGATGGATTAAAAAACTGTATTGTAGGTATAAGCTTAACTCCCCTTAAACCATGATTTTTGATTTCTTTAAGTTTCTCCTCAACATAGCTTATAGATTTATTAGGGTTTACCGATCCAAACCCTATAAGCCGTTCGGGATTTAAACTTACAAATCTACCTAGCTCCTCATTGCTTATAGCAATACCTGGATATATTAATGCTGCCTCATACATGAAGTTTCTTATCCAATCTTCTATAGGTGTTTGCCTACCTAAGCCACGTATAAATCTGCCGCCTAAACTATAGAATATGTTTTGTGAATTGCTAAATCTACTTCTAACTTTAGCTTTAGCCTCTTTACTATAAATATCGTTAGGATCAGCATCAATGGTTACTACTACACCTATATCAACACCAGCCCTATTCATTTCCCTTACTATATTTTCCCTATATGCTGAATGAATGTGGAAATCTATAATCATATATATACACTAATATATATTCTAGCCTCTTATCAATTTTCCGACTGTTCCAAAGGCTTTGTTAACTTAATCATGTTTTATTACCTCTATTTTGGTATTGTATCTTCTATGAATTCTTAGCTTTTATTTTCCTTATCCATGTTTGTTTAGTATGTATATTATTGATTTTAAGCATTAATGCATGCTTACCATCACATCTATCCTTCATGCATGGTATATAATTATCGAATAATCTATCCTTAACATACTGTATGATTCCCTCCATTAATTCTAGCCTCTAAACCATATAATGTTTAATTTTAATATTCTCATGATGCTTATAGTATTGCTTCATCACTTAATAAACTATATTCCATAGATAGTTTTAGCCTTTTAATGTTGGGGATGTAAGCATGCTGCAGCATAAAACCCATACATATAGAATCCCCTCAATAATGGCTTAAACACAACATAAACAACCTTCTCTTAAAACCTACTTACAATAGATCAACCATAATCCTAGCATCCCTCCTATCGAATTCAAATGGAAGATTAAGATAAACCATAATATAGAATAACTCCCAACAACAATAAACTAAATTCTGAAGCCATTCCAGATGAACGGAAATATATAAGCACCATAACAACTAAAGTAAATGAACCCCTCTCCCTACAAACTTAACAAATTTAACCATAAACAAGGGAGAGAACCACCAAATAAATCTAAAGTTAACAAAGCCCAAATTTTATGCGTTAGCTTTATATCTTTAAACTCTATACTTTATTGATGGCTGAAGTAGATTTAACCGAGCTTGATGGTGTTGGACCATCAACAGCTCAAAAACTTAAGGATGCTGGATACACTACGTATGAGTCTATAGCTGTAGCATCAGTAAGAGAGCTTGCAGCATCAGCAGATATTCCAGAATCTATAGCTGCAAAGATAATTGCTTCAGCAAGAGAAAGGCTTGAAATTACATTTATGACTGCAGAGGAGCTTTTACAGAAAAGAAGTCAAATAGTAAGAATTTCAACAGGCTCAAAAAACCTAGATAATCTGCTAGGAGGAGGAATTGAAACTGGAAGTGTTACAGAATTCTATGGGGAATATGGTACGGGAAAAACCCAGATAGCTCATCAGCTCTGCGTTACAGTTCAACTACCTCCAGAAAAAGGTGGAATTAATGGTAAGGCATTATATATAGATTCTGAAGGAACTTTTAGACCTGAAAGAATTATGCAGATAGCAAAATCCTTCGATTTAGACCCTATGAAAACGCTTAGAAATATAATTTATGCCAGAGCATACAATAGTGATCATCAAATGCTTCTTGCCGGACAAGTTAAAGATCTTATTCAGAAAGAGGATATTAAGCTTGTAGTTATAGATAGTGTTACAGGACATTTTAGATCTGAATATCCAGGTAGGGAAAGCCTAGCTATGAGACAGCAGAAACTTAATAGACATATGCATGAGCTTAATAGAATAGCAGGAGCATACAATATAGCAGTATACGTAACAAATCAGGTTATGGCAAGACCAGACGTATTCTGGGGTGATGCAACAGCACCTGCAGGAGGACACATATTAAGCCATGCATCAACTCATAGAGTATATTTAAGAAAGAGTAAGGGAAATCTAAGAATAGCTAAAGTTACGGATTCACCATGCCTACCAGAAGCTGAAACAGTATTCTCAATAACAGAGCAGGGAATTAGAGATCCTGAAAGATAATTTAAGCTAAGTAAATAGATGTTGTAACCACATTAAATGTATCTCCATGCACTTCTCCATTGAAAAAGCTAAAAATGCACAATTAAAACTTGCAGGTAAAGTTATTAGGGAAAATAAAGTTAAAGATTTTAGATATATTGTGGGATTAGACGTAGCCTATAGTAATGGTAAGGGTGTTGGAGTAGCTGTAATTATGGATAGAGATAATAACATTATTGATACTGGTATTAAGGTTTTAGATGTTAAAGTCCCATATATACCCGGACTGCTTGCCTTTAGAGAGTTTCCATGCATGTATGGAGCATTAAAAAATGTTAAGAAAAACTTTGATATTATCCTTGTCAATGGACAGGGGTTAGCTCATCCACGTAGATTCGGCATTGCATGCCATATTGGGATTCTCACCAACAAGCCAACAATAGGCGTAGCTAGGAAAAGACTCTATGGCCGAGAGGTTAAAGTCAATGAAAATTTATATCAGATAATAAATGGGGAAGAAATAATAGGTGCTGTCTTAAAGATGGAATCGTTTAAAATCTACATTAGCATTGGACATATGATAAGCCTTAGAGAATCCATCACAATAGTTAAAGAATTCATGAAGGGACATAGTCTACCTGAACCTATCTACAACGCACATATAATAGCAACTGAAAGAGCTAAAAACATAAAACATAACTTTAATCCGCAACAAACACATCTAGATCTAATATAGATAGATAACTACATAAAGTTTAACAGAGAAACTAGAACTTTAGTTCTGGATTAATTGTAAAGTTAAATATTAGGATTTCAGATACTTTACATTGCTAGCTGAGAAGGATATAGTTTGTTGTTGAGAACAAAGACAATATATTACACTATAATATTTTGAGTAAGTTTAGTAAGTATGATAAACCGTTTATTAATTTAAGATTAGCAAAATATAAATTATTGATACATAGTTATGATTGAACATTATGGTTTTGGTGAAATAATTATCAATGGTAGAAAGTACATTCATGATCTAATAGTTTTCCATAATGGAAGAATTAAAGATAGATGGTGAAGATTAGAGGGACATTGACTTAGTATAAGAGATATTGAAGACATTTTAAAAGATAAGCCAGAAATACTTGTAATCGGTTCTGGCTACAATGGGTTAATGATGATGGATGATGGTATTTAAAACTCTTAAAGACAAGGGAATTGACACTATAGTTGAAAAGAACGTTAAGGCATGTAGAGCTTATAATGGGTTAAAGAGAGAATCCAAGAAGGTTGCTCTTGTAATTCATTTAACATGTTAAACTCTAAATAATGAATTGCTTTCAACAATTCCTTTAATTTTCAATATAGTCTCTCTTTTCTTAGCTTCATCTTTCTCATCGTAGCTGATATTATTCTTCTTTAACCATTCAATATGCTCACGATCTCTCTTCATGAATAAATGTTGAGCTACAGCTCTAGACTTTCTAAATCTTAAATCACATATAGGACACCTAAATATAAAATCAGGAATTACATACTTCTTAGCCATGAAAACTACAGTAGAGAGATATATTTAAACTTTCCCAATAGCAGAAGATTCTATGAATCTTAGATATGAAAGATATATGTAGCTAATAGCTTAAGTTTGCAGGTTGGCTTCATGTAAATAAGAGAAAACTTAAATAAACGTCAGTAACCAAAACTATTAAAAGAATGAAAACTCTGCTTTATGATAAAGCTAAAGTTTACAGGATTACTGTTGTAAGGTTTAAATAAACGTAGCTGGAATAATATATTGGAATGGGATTACTTCACGTTTTCATAACTGATAGAAGTAGAGAGTGTAAAAGTAGTCTTACTAAATATTTAACATCAATGGAGTATGACAATATATTTATTAACCTTCCTAGAAAATTTGAAAACATTATTAGAGATGCTGCTATCTCAAGAGATCTCAGCATATTAGTTAAAGTTGTAGATCAGGAGTTTAAACTATGGTTTAGGTTTGCAGAACCTTTAGCTAGATATCTTATATTTAAAACTCAGTATTATCAAGGTATTTACTGTTTTGTAAGTGATGAGCTTTCTAAGAAGCTTAACCTACTAGCTTGGAAAACGGTAAAGGAGCTTTTAAAAGTTAGGATTAGAGATAGAGTTGATGTGAAAAGTTGGAGAGATATTATTATGAAACATATTGAGCTATGTAGAAAATATGCTGAGAAAGATGCTGAATACATTGTTAGTAAATGTAGTGATGTTAATATATGTTTAGATCCATACTATGAGCTTTTCGATTATTTAAAGACCAATATTGATGTAAACATTATAGATCTTAGAGGAGTGGGAAGTTTACCGCTGGATAGTCTGCTTAGCTTAGCTAGAGAAAAAATAATGAAGGGAGAGGAGTTAGATGATGAATTAATAGAGAAGCTTATTAGGGATCATGTTAAATTCATTAGGGATGTTGAGGTTTACGGCTTTGATAATGCATACTCCATGTGGATTGGCAGAAACCAACAGCCTAAATAGGATTAAACACATAGCAATTAATAAAATGGATAAAATATTAAGTAAGCCTACAGTTAAGAGAGCTCTACTATATACTAGAATTAACAATAATGTTCAATGTAATACTTGCGAGAGAAAATGTATAATTCCAGTAGATAGCTATGGATGGTGTGGAACTAAGATAAATATTAATGGAGATCTATATACTATTGTGTACGGGGATATTAGTGGTTTAGAAAGTAGACCTATAGAAATTAAGCCATTCTATCATTACTGGCCAGGCTCAACATCTTTAACCTTCTCAACATGGTCGTGTAATTTTAACTGCCCATGGTGTCAAAATAGTAGTTTATCTAAAGTTAAACCGGATACTAGACATGTAAACTACATAGATCCTTACAGAATGGTTAATCTTGCATTAAAGCATGGCGATAATGGTTTATGTGTAAGCTTCAATGAACCTACAATGCTTTTTGAATACTCTATAGATGTCTTTAGAATTGGTAGTGGAAAAGGACTTTATTGCTGCTATGTTTCAAACGGATACATGAGTCTTGAAGCACTAAAAATGCTAGCTAAATCTGGATTGACAGGGCTTAAAGTAGATGTTAAGGGAGATAGGGAAGTATATAGGAACTATATTGGCGGATGTGATGTAGATATCGTATGGAGAAATATTAGAGAAGCTAGAAATATGGGGCTGCATGTTGAGGTTGTTAACCTAGTAGTTACTGGCGTTAATGATGATGAGGCGTGTATACGTGAAATTATTGAAAGACATCTAAAGGAGGCAGGTCCGGAAACACCAATACACTTTACAAGATACTTCCCAGCATATAGATTCCACAATCCACCTACAAGAATAGAAACATTGGAAGAAGCATATAGAATGGCTAAGAAAGCAGGAATATATTATCCATATATTGGAAATGTTCCAGGAAGCCAATACGAAAATACTTACTGTCCGAACTGTAACTATACATTGATTAAGAGATATGGATTTAATATCGTAAAATATGAGGTTATTGATAATAAATGTCCTAGATGTGGCTTCAAAATTCATTTAACTGGGAAACATATTAGGAAAAAGCTATAACCATTTAATAACAATATCATCTACACTAAGCCTATTTTTAGATAGAAATTTAGCTTCAGAATAGCCTAATGGTAGAAGCGCAACAATTACATATTTATCCGGAATGTTAAGCATGCTACGTATTTTAGAAGCATCGAATTTCCGAACCCAACATGTAGCTAAACCGTAATCTACAGCTAGTAGAGTTAGATGATCAATTATTACCGCCACATTAAGTATACAATTTAATAAACGAGCTAACTTAACCTCACTATCAGAACATTTAGAAATATAGTTCATTAAATCATTACTGCTAGGACTAACAATACCCAAGTCAACAAGAGTTTGAAAGGCAGAGAACAAATCCTCTCTTAGATAGGCCTCCATATCACCTAGGAAAACCAAAATCATGGATGCTGATGCAATCCATTCCTGACCGTAGGATGCATCAGCAATTTTCTTCTTAATATCTTCATTCTCAACAATTATAATTCTCCATGGCTGAGCATTTTTACTTGAGGGAGCAAATCTAGCAATATTAAGTATTTCAATTACAATATTTCTAGGTATCTTAACATTCCTAAAAAATCTCGCACTACTTCTACTATATATTGCTTCTCTAACATTCATAAACTAAAACTTCTAAGCTAAACTTAAAAAGATTACTACGTATACTACGGCTTTGTGGACTTAAGCATATTTATTACCTCTATTTCAGTATTGTTCTATGAATTCTTAGATTAATTCTCCTATCAAACTCAATATAGGCTAAAATTCACGAAGCCTATACTACACCTTGCCGGCTATTCATCGATTAAAGTTAGGAGTTGGGTTTAGAGTTATTGGCTATATGTAGTCATGTTACTAGCTTACTAGTACTACTATGGAAACAATGTGATGGGGATAAAGGATTTTATAGATTATCTTGTAATTAGTTGATTCCAAATAATCTTAGTTATTAGACAATTGTATACTAGAAACATGGTGTTAGCACATAAACAGTAGAAAATGTTTTTTCAGTTATATTCAGAATAGTACAATTTTTACTTAGTAGAAAAGTTTATAGTTTAGGGATATTAACTTTCTTAACTATGAACTTAGACTTGTTTATTACTATAGGTGGTAGGGCTGGAGATGGAAGCTTCCTAGTAGGAGATATATTGGCGAAAATATTTAGATTTATTGGTTATGATGTGTTAACATATAGGGATTTTCCAAGTAATATCCGTGGATTACCAACATATTATTCAGTAAGAGTTTCTAATAAGCCTATATACGCAGTTAAGGATTTTATAGATTATCTTGTAACATTTGAGCTTGAAGCAATAGAATACTTTAAGAAGGCTTATAGTGAGAATACAGTAATAATATATGATAATTCAATAAGAGAAGTTAAGGATTTAAACATTAGAAACTATGGAATACCATTTAAAAAAATGTCTATTAATAGTTTAGGAAGTGAACTGTTTAAAAATGCTATTGCACTTGGTGTTTTAACTTATATTTTAGGTATTGATGAAAAACATGTTCTTAAAGTATTGATGGAGACGTTCATGAAGAGAGGGGAAGATATTCTAGATAAGAACATTAAAGCATATAGAATTGGTAGAGAATATGCTGCTGGAAATATTGGAAGGGAAAAAGTAATTACTGAAACTATAGGAGAGGAAGGATTCCTACTTAATGGTAATGAGGCAATAGCTCTAGGAGCTATAATTGCTGGCTGTAGGTTTTATGCTGGGTATCCTATAACACCTGCAACTGAAATCATGGAGCTACTTATAGCGCATATGTCGAGGTATCAGGGTATAGCTATTCAAGCAGAAGATGAGATTGCAGCTATAAACATGGTTATTGGAGCATCATATGCTGGATTGAGAGCTATGACAGCTACGTCAGGTCCAGGATTCTCACTAATGACTGAGTCATTATCGCTTGCAGGAATGATTGAAGTACCTATAGTAATTGTTTATGTACAGAGAGTTGGGCCAAGTACAGGTATTGCAACAAAAACGGAACAGGCAGATACTTTACAGGCGTTATTTAGCGGTCATGGTGAGTTTCCAAGAATAGTTCTTACACCAGGAACTGTTGAGGAGGCTTTCTACATGACTACTGAAGCATTCAATCTAGCTGAGAAGATTCAGTGCCCAGTAATAATTCTTATAGATCAATTCATAGCTCAGAATAGAGAGACGGTTAATACACTAGATCTTTCAAGAGTTAGAATTGAGAGGGGTAAACTTATTACAAGTGAAGTTATAGGTGATTATAGGAGATATGAAATAACAGATGATGGAATATCTCCCAGAACAATACCTCCAGTTAAGGGTGGAATATATCTAGCTAATAGTAATGAACATGATGAGAAAGGATATACAGCTGAGAATCCATGGATTAGAGAGGCTATGGTTAATAAGAGATTAAGGAAGTTGAAGATAGCTAAGAAAATTCTTAAAGAGCTCTTTCCACATAAAATCTATGGATACAGAGATGCTAAAATAGCATTTATAGGTTACGGCTCAGTTCATGGAGTTATTCTTGAAGTAGTTGAGAGACTTAATAGTAGAGAGTCTAAAGTAAAATACTTACAGTTAAGGTATTTATGGCCTTTCCCTTCAGAGGAAATTAATGAATTTATACGTAATACTGCTAAGGTATATGTTGTTGAACATAATGCTCAAGGACAGCTTAGCGAACTGATTAGATGGAATACTGGTGTTAATATTGGTAAGGTACTGAAATATGATGGTAGAGCCTTTAGACCAATAGATGTTCTAGAGGTGATTGAAAATGGTTGATGAAAAGGAATTTATCCTTAAGAATCCAGTATGGTGTCCTGGATGTGGTCATTACGCTGTCCTAACAGCACTTAGAAGAGCTGTAGTAAAAAACAATTTGAAACCAGAAGAAATAGTGCTTGTAACAGGTATTGGATGTTCAAGTAGATTTACAGATTTCTTCAGATCCTATGGCTTTCATGGAATACATGGAAGAGCTCTTCCAGCCGCTGTAGGAATAAAGTTAGCAAACCCAAAACTTAAGGTTATAGTTGCAAGCGGAGATGGAGATACTTATGCTATAGGTATGAGCCACTTTATACATACAGCTAGAAGAAACATTGGAATAACACATATTGTAATGAATAATCAAATATATGGATTAACTAAGGGACAGTATAGCCCAACATCAGCTAGGGGATTTATATCATCAACAAGCCCTAAGGGAAAAATAGAGAAACCAATAGATGGAGTTTTATTAGCTCTATCTGCTGGTGCAACATATATTGCAAGAGGATTTTCAGGTAATTTAGATCAACTAATAAGACTTATAGAGGGAGGCCTAAGACATAAGGGCTATGCTTTAATAGATGTTTTAAGTCCATGTGTAACATTTAATAAGTTAAACACCTATGAATGGTTTAGAAAAAACACTTTAGATGTTGAACAGATAA
Organism: Methanomethylicia archaeon; assembly: GCA_038845975.1. Classification (GTDB taxonomy): domain Archaea; phylum Thermoproteota; class Methanomethylicia; order CALHIW01; family CALHIW01; genus CALHIW01. The sequence continues at coordinate 75,328 of JAWBQF010000007.1, read as the reverse complement.
ACCATAGCCCATCAAATAGGCTTGAAGCATTTAAAATAATTTTAACATCAAGTAAAATACCTATAGGTCTAATATATCAGAGTACTGAGGATACATTTGAAGAACTCATAGCAAACTCTATAGGAGGAGCACCTATAGATGCTAACATATCACTTGAAGAAAACAATTACGAAAGCTTAATTAGGGAGATTACTAACATTTGAGGGGGATAGTTTGAATAAGAAAAATGATGAATCTATTACTGAGCTTAAGAGGGAAATGGTTCAAATTAGAGTTGATCTGGAAGCTTTACTAAATATTTTAGAAAAATATACTAGTGTGGTTGAGAAACAGATAGATATTCTAGATAAAGTATGTGGAAAGCTTGATAAAATAACAAGTACACTATATAAAATACTTGGATTAAATGAGCATGATAAAGACTTAAAATCCAATATATACGTTTAACTTAGAATTATCAATACTCAAACAGTTTCCCACCACATTTAATACATGTATCACTATCTGGAGGATTTGAACATCCACATTGCCTACAGTAGACTACATATATTCCTGGCGGTGGAGGTATTAATAGACGTTTTCTTAAGGATCTTCTAGCTATGAATACAAATTGATTTAGCTGATTCATATTTACCTTCCTAGCAGCTATGTATGCAAGTAAAGCCATAACAACACTATACATAAGAGAAGCAATCAAATCAGTAAATGTTAGGTCTTTGTAATCTAACATAGCTCCAATAATTGACACGCTAATAAGAATTAAACCCACAGCTACAAGTAAGCGCCTCCCAATATATATAAATCCTAATCCTGGAACTATAAAGTTAAGTATTGCTGCTAAGATTGGATTAACTCTTCTCATAGCTACATCAACGTTTCTAAGATCCTATAAGCTTCCTTAAGATCCTTAGTATTAACTTCGTACATTACAAGATCCATAAGTTTTTCCCTACTTTTTATAGATACTATGTCACGATTTAACTTAATCATTAAAACTTCAGGTTTAAGATAACCATTAAAATTATTCATTAAATCAAGAAGGTAAGCACCGACATCAAGAATGGCAATAACATCACCAACCTCAAGAGATTTAGGTAGTAATCTATATTTAGGAAGAATAGGATTACCTTGAGATTCACCCTGAATATCATGAAATACATCGTTACTATCGCAAAGAGGGCCTCCAATCCTATAGTTACTAAACTCTTTAACATTAGCTTTATTTACCGGAACTATTTCATAGTACCATCTTAAAACTCTAACGCTGTTCAAGATATTCCATCCAGCATCTATGATTATCCACTTCTCACCATTCTTCAACTTAATAGCTTCAATGGATGAGAGGAGGAGAGATGTATTTGCAATAATTCTTCTTCCAGGTTCAAAATATACTTCAATATCACCAATATTCCTTCTTAAAACATTGGTTACTAGGCCAACTATTTCATGATCGGATACTGAGGGTTTGAAAATGGAGGGAATGTTTTGAGCATTATGAGCATAATCTACAGGTAATCCACCACCTAGATTTACATGTTGAAGCTTAATTCCCCTATTCTCAATCATATTATATACTGAAGCAAGAAATTCAGCAGATTTAACCCATGAATCTAGACATGTATTCTGGCTACCTATATGTGCATGTAAACCAATAAGATTTAAATATTTAGATCCTAATATGAAGTCTATAGTATCATTAATATCCTTTAAATCAAAGCCAAACTTCGTATTTGTACTCTTAATAGCAATACCATCGCTCTTAACTGGTACATCTATACGTAAAGCAATATCTACAGGTTTACCTAACTTATTAGCTATATGAGATATCTTTATTAGCTCCGACATGGAGTCAACATTAATACATTTAACTCCAAGCCTTACAGCTATCTCAATATCTTTTAGCTTTTTAGCAGGGCCATTAAATATTATGTTTTCTGACTTAAACCCTGCTACACATGTCTTAAAAAGCTCACCTATAGAGCTTACTTCAACCCCTATATTCATCTCCCTAATAATCTTAAGAATGCTTACATTAGAACATGCTTTAACAGCATAGTATATTTTAATCTTATCATAAATGTTTTTCAAATCATTAACTGATTTTAGATTTTCTAAAATTCTACGTTCAGAAAACACTATAAGTGGGGTATCGTATAATTTAGCTAGCTCATAGAGGTTTACATTATCCATTTCTAAATACTCATCAACAACCCTCAACATGTACAACACCTGTTAACATTATGCTTCAACACCATAACGGGAACCGTGCCAAATCTTCCAAGATTAATTTTATCTCCAGAATTTGCTTTAACAGGAATAACTCTCACTCCTGATGGCTGATTCTTACTCTTCAATACTGCATAAGCATCCCAAAGTATATCTTCAAGCTCTCCATATGGAACTACAACCATATCTAACCCAGCAACACAAACAGATGCTAGAGAAATTAAGTCATAAGCACTAAGTAAACCTCTTTCACCAAGATTCATTAGCCGTAAATCTTCAGCGTAAGGCAGCATAACTTCATTAAATCCTACACACTTAGATTGATTTGAAATAGACTTAATTAAACAGTTAAGATTAAATATAGCTTTATAAGTACCACCTTCATTAAACGGCTTACCTTTAATTCTCTCAATAAATAAAGCTACACTCTCCTCCATCCATGGGGATAGTGAAAGATCAACACCATAGCATTCAGCATTAAGCTTAAGCGAAACCTCATTAACTATACTGTAAGCTTTTAAAAACACTTCATTAATTCTCCGATTTAATTCCTGAGTATTTAGAAGATCATTAACATACAGAAGAGCAGAGGCAACACCAAATCCATTTTCAGGAGATGAAGCTAATGGAAAATACGGTGTTAATATGGGTTTATCAATAGCAAACGCTATACGTGTACATAACTGGGGATTTGATGAAAGCCTTTTTAGAATTTGAATAAATATGGAGTACTCCATTTCACCACCATGAATGGATAGAAATATACGATCTGTATTAGCAAGTAGGTTTATAATGTTATCTACATCATCTACGCTTAAACCATCTAATGGAATCGCTATATAGTTTATTTCCTTAGGAATAGATTCAATACTACTAGCTACATCCATAAGCATATCTTTTTTAATTGGGTTTAAAGCAATTCTCCAAGTCCAAATACTAACATTATGCTTTAAAGAAGATTTAAGAGACTCATTATAGAAAAGTTTAGCTATTAACGGTAAATTCATTCTATATCTAATATAATCTGCAAATAGGGTAATAGCTCTAATTCTCATAGCAGTTTCTAATACTACAAGCTTATAAATTTACAAAGCCTAAAAGTAAATTAGACATTGTTTTAGAATTCACAAATTCAACTCTACAATTTAAAATTCATTAGTAGACATGTTGAAGTCATACCAGCACCTCAAAAGCCTCTTATACAAGCCATCCAGCTTATCTAACTACTACACGTAGTCTTAAATATTTCTTAATATCATAAATCCATTAGAGGCTACTATTTAATTCATGACCTCTTTAGACTTTCAAGCTTAGAATATGGAAACTCCAGAATTTTACATTTATTAACTTGGCAATGCCTTAACATATTATTCTCAAATAGTAATCTTGATGTTACATGTTCTAAAAGTTTTGAGGAATACGGTGTTATAATGTTATTACTGAATCTAAAATGCTATATAGTTAAAGCTAAAAGGAACAACACTATATCTAACAATTCATAAATAATGAAATATTAAGTTATTGTGATGGAAACAGATCTTCTTCTTGATGAGGCATCACGGCTTCCTAAATCTCTTGAAGAACTAAATAAATTAAAATCTTTTAGCAAGAGAAAATAGTAGAATAGGATATTCATCACTCAGCAGAGAACTAGAATACTCTTAACAATAACATCGCAATAAACAATATCCTGGACAGTAAAAAGCAGATAAATACTGAATCCATTCATGTTATACTACAACCACCTAGAATATGAACTTAAGTTGCCACGTCCTTTTAGATTACCTAATAGTTTATATATTTGAAGTCTAAATTTGAGTGGTGGTTTAATGTTTGGATGGAATGGGAAAATTTTAAGAATAAATCTATCCTTAAGCAAGGTTTCAATTCAAAAGTTTAACTCTGATCTTGCATTAAGCTTTCTCGGTGGGAGAGGATTTGCAATAAAAATATTATGGGATGAGTTGCCGTCAGGTATTGATCCATTATCACCTGAGAATAAGCTTATCCTAGCTACAGGTCCTCTTACTGGTTTACCTATTCCTAGTAGTGGTAAAATTGTTGTTGCATCGAAAAGTCCCTTGACTGGCGGATATGGTGATGGAAATCTTGGAAGTGTAGCTGCTACAGAGCTTAGAAAGGCAGGCTATGATGCTATTGTCATTGAGGGAAAGGCTGAAAAACCATGCTATATAAACATAGAAGATGATTTTACTGAAGTGGTTAATGCTGATGATTTATGGGGTTTAACAACTTTTGAATGTGAGAGAAAACTTAAGCAGAAACATGGTAAAAACGTAGGTGTATTAACTATTGGGCCTGCTGGTGAAAATCTTGTTAAGTATGCTAACATACTATCACAGGAGGGAAGAGCAGGAGGAAGACCTGGAATAGGAGCTGTCATGGGCTCTAAGAAGCTTAAAGCAATAGTTATAAGAGGTAATAAAGATATACCTGTTGCAAATGTTGATGATTTGAAGAGGCTTGGAGCAGATGGATATGCAAACATAAAGAGCAGGGAGGGATATGATTTCTGGCGGAGACAGGGTACGATGATGACTATAGAGTGGAGTCAAGAAAACTCAGTACTACCAACTTATAACTTTAGGGAGGGGGTTTTCGATTATGCCAAAAACATTGATGGCTATACTATGGAGAAAATAAAGATTTCACAGAGAGGATGTCCATACTGTAATATGATTTGTGGAAACGTTGTAAGAGATTCTGAAGATAGATATGTTGAACTTGACTATGAGAATGTGGCTATGCTTGGATCAAATATTGGAGTTGGAGATTTGAATTTAGTATCAACACTTAATAGACTTGCAGACGAGTATGGCGTTGATACGATATCAGTGGGAAACGTTATAGGTTTTGCTATGGAAGCCTCTGAAAGAAAACTTATAAGTGAAAGAATTGAGTGGGGAGACTATAAGGCTGCAAGAGAGCTCATGATTAAGATAGTTAATAGAGAAGATATTGGAGAAATATTGGCTGAGGGTGTTAGAAAAGCTTCAGAAAAGATTGGTGGAGGATCCTATGAATGGGCTATGCATGTTAAAGGGCTTGAAATATCAGCATATAACTGTCATACAGCTATAGCTATGGCTTTAGCGTATGCAACCTCACCGATAGGTGCGCATCATAAGGATTCTTGGGTTATATCATGGGAAGTTAAAACAGATAGGTTTGGAGTAAATAGAGGTAAAGCTGAAAAAGTTATTGAGCTTCAAAGAATAAGAGGGGGAGTTTTTGAAAGTTTAACACTATGTAGATTCCCATGGATTGAGCTAGGATTTGAGCTTGAATGGTATCTTAAATATCTTAAAGCTGCAACAGGAGTAGCGCTTACAATGGATGAGCTATATGTAATAGCTGATCGAATATATAATTTAATAAGAGCATTTTGGATAAGGGAGATGGGTGGATGGAGTAGGGAAATGGATTGGCCACCACAAAGATGGTTTAATAATCCATTAACAAGAGGACCGTTTAAAGGAGAAAAACTAGATAGAAGTGCATATAGTAAACTACTATCATGGTACTATGAATTGAGAGGATGGGATGAAAACGGAATACCTAGAAAAGCTACATTAAAACAGCTAGGACTAGACTATACGATTGAAAAACTTGAGAAAACAGTGAACCTAACACCATAAATTCTATTAAACTTAAATCCAATATTAATTTTAAATTTAAGAGAAACACATCAACATTATATTTAGATCTTGAAACTTAAGGAGAGAACTACAATATGTCAAGTTGATACGCCCTATATTTAATCTAAAAATTTAAATTCCAGTTTAATAAAGATCGTGTAGCTATGGTGAAGATTAAATATATTGGATACATAGCCTCTATAGTTGGTACTTCTGAAACTAATATAAAGCTAGAGAAAAATGTAAGGGTTTATGAGCTTCTACCTGTAAAAGATAGAGAGCGAATTATAGCTTTAGTAAATGGCAAGTCAGCCGACTGGAATGATTACGTTAATGATGAAGATACTGTTGTATTCATGCCGATTATAAGTGGTGGAAGTACTTCTACATTTCAAACTTATTTAATTAAGATTCCACTCATCAAGTTCTGAACTGGGTTAGTTATGAGAATCTACTTAGTAATGCTGAGAATAAATGCTTAAACCATCATATTCTATAGTTGGAATACTGTTAACTCTATGTAGAAATGGTCAAGATTGCTACTATAAACTTTGGAGTAAGTATTAGTGAGGAGAAAAGACTTAAGGATATTGTTGAGGATTTCCTATTAAGGATAAAGTATAAGCCTCCATTAATATATCTCTATATATTTAATAGCTTATCACTAATGAGAAGTTATACTATGAGTGAGGGATTTAAATATGGGGTTCCTACATGGAGTTTAAGTGAAGAATTCTACGCATTTCACGATGCCTGGACTGGGGCTCCTAGAATACTATATTCAACTGAAACACTAAAAGCTCTAGGCGAGAAAGCTGGATTAGGATGTTTAAGACATGAGGTTGGACATGCAGTACTCCATGGCGAACTTGAATACTACATAATTACACAACTACCAAACTCTAAAATACTACCTGAAGCATTTTACCTCATAACGGTAGCTATTAAGGACCTTGAAGTTTCTAATCTTCTATTTGAGAATGGATTTATTGAAGATCAAGTAGCTTTCTTCAAGAAAATAGTTGAAAAAGAGTTAAATAGTCAGAAAACTCTATGGCCAATTGTAAGAGGAAACCGTAAGCTAGTTCAAATACATTTAGCATCATTACTGAAGGATTTAGCATTTATATTTCCATTTAAAGCAAGTCCTAGATTTCAAGAGGAAATAGAAGAAGTAATCAATGAGGACCTATCACATTTACCATTAGAAGTTAAATCTAGCCTAATAGACCTAGTAAGTGTAATATCTGCACTTAAACTAGCAACAGTAGAGAAAATTAGGGAGGCTACTAGGCTCTTCGAGAGGAAACTATTGTTTAAAGCTATATAGGGATTTAGAATTGGACATTAACTTATAGGAGTATTTATATGTATTAGCCTAATTCTAGGTTATGGTTAGAGTTGCATTAGTAAGGGGTGAAGACCCACTAGAAGCCACTTATAAAGCTTTAGATCTGATTAAGGCAAATATGTTTTTTAGCAGTGATGATAAAGTTTTAATTAAACCCAACTATATCGTTGCAAACAAACCTGAATATGGGGAGGTTACTGACCCTAAGGTAGTTGAAGCTGTTTCTACATATCTTCTAAATCATGGAGTACATAATATAACAATTGGGGAGGGAGGATTAGGATCCGATACTGCTGATAGAGCATTTAAACTACTTGGATTAGTAGATTTTGCAGCTAAATATGGCTTTAAACTCGTTAATCTTAACCTCGATGACTATGTTGAGGTTAATCTTCCAAATGCTTTAAGACTGAAAAGTATTAGAATAGCTAAAACAGCACTTTCATGTAATGCTATAGTTAGTATTCCTAAGCTTAAAGTTCACCGTTTAGCAACAGTTACGTTAAGCGTTAAGAATCTTATGGGAACTCTACATGATAAGGGAGTTATGCATAGTCATATTCATGAAAAACTTATTGATCTATTTAGAGTTTTAAAGCCTAGACTTGCTGTTGTCGATGGCATTATTGCGGGGGAGGGGGGAGAAATTGGTTCAATACCTGTTAAAATTGGGGTTATTATTGCAGGTAATGACTTGATTGCGGTTGATGCTGTTAGTGCAGCAATTATGGGCTTTAACCCTATGAGTATAGAGTACATCAGGAAAGCACATGAAATGGGGTTAGGTATTGGTGATCTTAACAGTATTGAGATAGTTGGTGGAAGTATTAGTGAGGTTAAAAGAAGGTTTAGAATTGGAGGGTTATCATTTTCGAGTATTTCAAGATCTATTAGGGAGAAGTTATAAACATGAATACTTAATATCACCATCAATTATCGTCATACATACCTTTATATCCTTAATTCTCTCAGGACTCGTAGTTAATGGATTTTCTGATAGAACAATAACATCTGCAAGCTTTCCGGGTTCTATTGACCCCTTAATCTTCTCCTCAAAGCCTGCATATGCAGCATTCATCGTAAATAACTTAATAGCATCTAATACAGTAACACATTCACTCTCTGTATACTTGTATAGCTTCACTCCTTCATATTTTCCTCTAGTTACTGCAGAATATATCTGATATAGTGGTGACATATTCTCAACAGGACAGTCAGATCCTCCAGCAATCTTAATACCACTACTAATAAGACTGCTAATTGGATACACATATTTAGCCCTTTCATCACCTAACCTATTAACAATCCAAAAATCAGATATTGTAAATGATGGTTGAACGGTTAATACTATTCCTAATCTCAATACTTCACTAAACACTTCTGGTAGAAGTAGTGATGCATGTTCTATTCTATGTCTCCTCAAATCAACATTATTAAGCTCTTTAAAGATTTTAATAGCTTCAATAACTGCTCTATCTCCAATAGCATGCAGAGCTACCTGTAAGTTAGATTCATGAATTAGTTTAACATTTTCCTTAACATCATCCACATTACAAAGAATACCAGTTACAGCTGGATTATCACTATACGGCTCCATTAATGCAGCTGTACGTGCACCAAATGATCCGTCCATAAATAGTTTAACACCATTTATCTTTAAAAATAAATCTCCAAACCCGTACTCAATACCTAATTCTCTTAAACATTTAAGCATACTTTGGTCAACATATAGTATTATTCTTACATGAAGCTTCCCTTCTCTTCGAAGCTTCTGAAAAGCCCTAATTTCATCTGGTTGAGCTGAAACTACATGTATTGTTGTTAATCCATTTCTAATAGCTTCAAAACAAGCTTTTTCAATAGCAGTTACTAAATCATTAATATTTGGCTTAGGAATCTTTGACATAACTAAATTCATAGCTTCCTCCATAAGTATACCTGTAGGCTCACCTTTAGAGTCCCTATCTATATAGCCGTTCTTAGGACTTATAGTATTAGAATCTATACCAGCTATATTTAAAGCAAGCGTGTTAACAACACATATATGACTGCAAATTCTTACAAGTACAACAGGATTTTCAGGAGAGACTTCGTCAAGATCATAGCGTAAAGGATACCGCTTCTCACTAAATTTTTCTTGATCCCAACCATAACCAAAAACCCATTTACCACTACCAATTTCCTCAATTCTTTTCCTAACAAGCTTTTTAAGATCATTGATTGAAAAGGTATTTCTAAGATCAATCCAATCAAGCTTCAAGCCATAACTTACGAGATGATTATGAACATCAATAAATCCAGGTAGAATAGTCATACCTTTACAGTCAATAACTCTAGTGTTAGAACCAATAAATTCTCTACATTTGCTATTACTACCAACAAAAGCTATTCTATTACCAATTATAGCTATAGCTTCAGCTTTCTGAGTAAAATTAGACATAGTAATAACGTTACCATTCATAAGAACCAAATCCGCACACCCAGACATGCTAGCCACGATAGTAAAACAATAGATTACTTAAGAATATTACTGTATGCTTAACTATTCTCGTCTAGGTAATTTACTTTCATTAAATAGTGCGTTACAGCGTTCTAGACTTATTAAGAGCCAAATCATCATATATTAAACCTTTCAATAGACATACTAAAATAGGATGTTTATCGCCCAGTAGGAAATAGAACATTCTTAATCTAATAAGCTACTAGGTAATAGAAAAATACTTGAATTCCGGAAAGTCTACTCATTAAGCTACTCATACCATCTAGAAGATAAACTTAAGCTACCAACTCTAATAGATTATATGTTGAGAAATCTTGCTACTATGGAGTAATAGATTTTAATAATATTAAGGTATTCTTATTTTAGATTTATTATTAGAATATATAGTGTCTTCTCAATAATCATCGATGAGAAAACTACTACTAGATATGGGCTGGCTACCTTAAATAATCTTTTAGCAACTTCCTTATTGGGGTTGGATTGAAAGTTAATTGTTCTCTTTAAAGCTAGTGCTGTTATGAATACTGAAAGCGTAAGAGTCATAAGACCTAGAGCTCCTCTAGCATACATCATCGCAATAATAAAGAGGAATAGAATTAGACTTATCGTAATAGCTTTTACGGTCACTTTAACCCCTCTAGTTACAGGTAGCATTGGGATACCGGCTTTCCTATAGTCTTCCATATAGTAATAGGCTATAAACCATATATGCATTGGAATCCATAACATGATTAATACAGCTACTAGAATAGATTCAATTGTAGGATAGCCTACTGCAGTACACCACCCCCCAAAAGCAGGCATACCTCCGGCAACTCCTCCAACAATTATGCTTATCTCTACCTTCCTCTTCAGCCATAGAGTATACAGTATAATATCAAATACCAATGCTAAAACACCAGCTACTACTATCCAAATACTTAACATGTATGCTAATACCAAACCCAAAGTATATATCAGTATACCATATACGGTAGCGTAGACTCTATTTATCATACCAGATGGAATAGGTCTTATCCTTGTTCTCTCCATGATGCTGTCTATATCTACTTCAAGCACCATATTAAATACTGTTACACCAGATATTAGTAGAAAACCTGATACTGCTAGTAATGTAAATATTGAAAACATAAACTGACTACCTGCAGCTACTGTATAGGAGGCTAAAGCAGTAAATAGTAATAGTAGTGTTTGCTTAGGCTTCACTAAATCTACTAAGGCCTTAAACAACACATTTCACACCACATACCGCTTAACTAATTAAGCTAAGTCTACTTATTCTTTTCGCTTATGTAGTTTGATACTGTCAAGTTATCGGTATTGCTGGCGGTCTTCCTAGGGTTTGATGCGGCCTTATGAAGTTGTACCATAGGACGAAGAGCCTTATGAAGAGTTTTATCTTGAAGATAGGCTTTTCCTTATTGGGAAGTTGTTGAAGAAGTGCTTAGTCCTGGCTTTCATGGTTCTGAACCATCGTTCAATACGGTTCCTCTCACCGAAGGTTCTATGGACCCATTCAAGCCCAAGGGCTTGAAGCGCCTCAGGATACCAAGGACCCTTATCAACGAGGATAATGGGCTTGTTCACGCATGCTTCCAGAACCTTCCTCAGAAAGGCTTCATGTAGGATGTTCCTCCGCCATGAAACCCATACGTTACGCGTATCAACATCTATAGCAGCCCATACGTATCATCATTCCCCATTAGCCTTAATCTTAGCCTCATCAACGGCTACCATACACCTAGGCTTAACCCCAACGTTAACGGTCACGCATTCCAGCTTCTAACCAAAGCCTTACAGCCTCGTAGCTACATGAAATAACTCTCAGAACATAGGTTACTTCCCTATAGCTTAGGCCAGCCATATAGCAGAACAGCCCTAACCCTGGAGCGAAAACCTATTAATCCTAACAAACCACTATTCTCAAGGGCTTTGAGAAGCCACCTAATGGTGATCACCTCCAAAAGCGGCTTCTCAAAGCTCCCTAAAAATAACTTGACAGTATCATGTAGTTTTTGAATTGGCAAACATGTAATTACCATAGTGTATTACTAGCCCAATTTTATAGTTTTCAACCACCTCATAGAATCATATAATAAATAAACATTCAAGGACTTGAATTAATAGCTACATAAAAACTATTATGGAAATAGACTTATTTTGAAATTGTCGAAACCATTTAATTGATGATTTAAAGAGAAAATCCTACGAGAACCACAGTACAGAAGATTTAAATATTTGAATAACGTGTTTACTTGCATCTGTATGGAGGGGCTTAGCTATCTTAACATTGAAAAACCAAGAATAGTTATGTTCTGTGGTAAGGGTGGAGTTGGTAAAACAACATGTGCTTCTGCTACAGCATTACATTTTGCAAAGAAAGGATTTAAAACATTACTATTATCAACCGATCCTACACCATCACTATCAGATATTCTTGAAGTAAATGTTAAAGGAGAGGTTACACGCATCCCCGGATTTAATAGTTTTGAAGCTGTTGAGCTTGATTATGATCTTGTGGTTAGAAAGTGGATAGAGAAGTTTGGAAGTGAAGTATATGAGGTGGTATCATCGTTTCTACCTGTTGATAGAGAAATTATTGATTATGTTGCTGGCGCTCCAGGTATTGATGAGGAATTTGCATTAAGCTATGTTCTTGACTTCTATAAAAACGGGAGATACGATATTATTGTATGGGATACAGCTCCAGCTGGTGGAACAATTTCCCTAATAAATCTTCAAGATAGGTTCTATAGACACTTAGGCGAAGCTGCTAGGCTATATATTAGAGTCCGTAAAGCGTTAGATGTACTTGTAAAGGGTAGAGTTAAGAGAGATCCTCTTGAAATCATTTCAAGCTGGGAGAAGCTTGCACAGGAAGTTCTGGACATGTTAAGAAATGATAAAACACATGTAATTATAGTTACAATTGCTGAAGCACTTGGAGTTAAGCAAACTGAACGTATAGTTAAAGAGCTTAAAACATTTGGATTAAGAATAGGTAAAATAGTTATTAACTATGTTTCTCTTGAAGAAATGTGTAGATGTAGTTTCCATAAGAAAAGATTTGAAATGCAAAGGAAATATTTGAAAATACTTGAGGAGAAATTTAGAGATATTGGAATAACAATAGTTCCTCAGCTTCCTGAGGAAGTTAAGGGTCTAGAAGCTATTGAAGAAGTTTCAAGGATTCTATTTCCCTAGATTTAACAAGTTTTTTAGCATCATTAGCAGTTATTATTCCTGCAATACTAAGATTAACTATAGCATTTATTGAAGCAATTCCAGTTACTTTACCTTTAATACCAGTTATCCTACGCCATTTAAGCTTAGTACTACCGCTTTTAGACTCGTAAATAACTCCAAGAACATCACTAACCTTTACAAATGATACTTCACGTACCTTACTTAAAGTCACCTTATCTGCAGCTTCAACATAGATAAGTCCATGAGCTCTATCTCTTTCAGGAAAAACGTCACGCATCTTAAAATATTCTTTGGGAATAAATGATCTACAGGTACTTAATATAATAAAGTATCTAAACCTATCTATAGATGATATTACCTCAATTTCAACCATATTCGACCACAATGAAGGATGTAAGTGTAACCCAATTAGTTAATAGTTTGCTCTATATATAAATATCTAACTATTGCTATTTTAAGTTTACTGTAATGGCCTAGAACGTGACAACTTAACATATTGTAGCTTCCTTATTTCTAAGTATCAGAATCTGTTAACAGCATTATCTATCTTACAGTTTAGGCTGTAGAGACTTTTGTGAGTTTTATGTAAATCATTATAGATATGGTGAAAATCTAGGCTGAAATAGAATTATAGAATCTAGTTATTATATAGCTTAACTTCAACCCCACTAATAGATATATTTGCTGGTAGTGATTTTCCTCCAGCATCTTCTATAGCTTTAGCAACACTACTTCTTACTTTATCTGTTACTAGAGCAATCATACATCCACCGCCTCCTGCACCTGTAAGCTTTGCTCCAAGAGCTCCAGCTCTCTTAGCTGTTAATATAAGCTCTTCAAGTTTTTCATGTGATACACCGATAATTCTTAAAAGCTCCTGGTTTCTGTCCATAAGTAGCCCTAAACCCTCCAAATCACCCTTTACAAGAAGGTTTTTAGCTTCACCAACTATCTCTCCAATCTGGAGAAGGAGGGACTCCATGGTATTAGGGTTTTCCTCAGCAAACTTTCGAACCTTAGCTACTAGTTTGCCAGTACTTCTTAGAATACCTGTATTACCTATAATAAGTGGGATATCTACTGATGATTTTATTTTTTCAAAACCTGAAAACCTATTATACTCTACTAGACCTCCATTAATAGCTATTGTTTGATCAACTCCTGAGGGTGTTCCATGAACATATTCTTCAGCTTCAAGTGAAAGATTGAATAGCTCTCTATAGTTTAAACTATAACCAAATAGATGAGCAGTAGCTGCGATCGTAGCAACAAAAGTTGAAGCCGATGAACCTAAGCCAGAGGCAATAGGAATTTCAGAGTTGATAGATATTTTCAAACCGCTATTAATACTTAAAAACTTAAGAGTTTTAATAGCCGCAATATATATTGGCTTAAGAATAAATTCACCGTCTAGCCCTCCAATCAAAGGTTTATATATGTCTCCAGTAAATAAGCCTGTATATCCTAAATCAGATTCTACAATAACCTCCTCAGCCTCATATTTCTCAACAGCTACATAAACTCTCCTACTAATAGCCATTACAATAGAGGGGGAACCGTAAACTACAAAGTGCTCGCCGAAAAGTATAGTCTTACCTGGAGCTGAAGCGATAGCTCTCTTAGCCATGATGAGCCACAGTTTAATTATAGTGGTTTAATTTATATTTTAGTAGTTTAGCTATTAGTGTTGAGATTATGGCGAGGGCGTTAAGAATAATCGGTCTTGAAACAATACCTAATATAAAGCCCGGAGACGATATTGCAGACTTAATTGTTAAATCATGCATTCAGGAGGGGATTAATATTGATGATGGAGATGTTATTGTAGTTGCTCAGAAAATAGTTTCAAAAGCTGAAGGAAGAATTCTTGATATTAATAGTTTAAGGCCATCAGATGAAGCATTGAAACTTTCTGAAGTTACTGGTAAAGATGCTAGGTTTATTGAGGCTGTTCTAATGGAGTCTAGAGAGGTTGTGAAAGCATCCCCTGGACATTTGATAACTATAACTAGACATGGTATTACATGTGCTAATGCAGGTATTGATAGATCTAATGTTTCAGGATTAGAAAACATCGTTACTCTACTACCCATAAATCCTGATGTTTCAGCTGAAAAAATAAGGAGGAAGATAAAGGTACTTACAGGTAGAAATGTTGCTGTAGTTATTTCTGATACTTACGGAAGACCTCTAAGAAATGGGCAAATAAATGTTGCTATAGGCTTATCCGGTATAAACCCATTTAAAGATTATAGAGGAATGAAGGATCTAGCTGGCTACACACTACATATTAAAAATATAGCCTTAGCTGATGAAATTGCTTCAGCAGCAGAGCTAGTTATGGGTCAAGCACAGGAGAAAATTCCAGTTGCTATAGTGAAGGGATTAAAGATTAAGATTGAGAACAATCATACTGCAGAAAAACTTAATATGGATAAAGAAAAATGGCTATTTAAATGAAAGCTGCCATTTAGATAGATCAATACATCCCTTAATAACCTTATTAATAATACTCTCAACTTTTAAATATATGTTTCTAAGACCTTGAAGATCATCATAGCAGTGCTCCTCTATTAGTTTTAGGGCTTCAGAATCACCGCTTAAAGCCTTAAAATATAGAGGAGGCATATCGCTTCCTTTAAGTTCTACACGTTTAGGTATTCCTAGAAACTTACATACACTATCAAGATCATACTTGCTAAGTCTAAATAATGTTTTAAATACAATGAACAAATCTATATGGTTTATGGTTAATATTGGGCTTGGATCAATACCGTTCTTAACTGCTCTAGCAGTTACTATTGGGATATCAAATCCTAAACCATACCATGTAACTATACATTCATAATCTCTAATATTGTTTAGAAGGTTAACTATTATATTTGGTTCATCATTTACTGTTTTAGCAAAGCTATGAGTCCAGGATCCGTCAAGCCTCATTAAGCCGTAGCCTACAATAAAGCTGCTTTCAGCATCTAAACCAGTACTTTCAACGTCAATAAAGCATAAATCATTCAATAACAACACCAATTAACTAGAATTTATCCCCTTATTTAATGTATCGTAATATTGAAGATTGATTAAATTGTTGATAAAGTTAGCATGCTACAAAAAACTTATTAAGTTAGATTACTATTTGAATTGATGAACATGAAGATTTCAAGCATAGATGTTATTCCAATATCTTACCCATTAAAAGAGGAAGCATTTGATGCTACAGCTAAATGGAGTGAGTTTAACTGCGTATTAGTAAGAGTAATAACAAGTAACGGATTGATTGGAATAGGTGAAATTTCCCCACTTCATGGTAGGGAGATGCCGATTTTTGAAGCAATAATTAAGAAGAAACTTGAAGGGCAGATAGTCGGGGAGAATCCGCTTGATAGGGAGAAGTTATGGATAAAAATGATTGGTAAAGGGTCAAGTGCATTTGCATTAAGTACAAAGGGAGCGATTACTAGTGCTGTATCAGCGATAGACATGGCACTATGGGATATAGTCGGTCAGCTACTAGATACTCCACTATACAATCTCCTTGGCGGGAAGTATAGAGATAAGGTAAAGCTGTATGTAAGCTTTATGGGTGAGGTAACAGTAGAGGAGCTGAAGGAATTTATAAGGCAAGGATTTAAATCTGTAAAAGTTAAAGTTGGATTTGATGTAGAGAAAGATTTAGAGAAAATTAAGGAGATTAGGGAATGTATAGGCTATGATTTTGACCTGATGACTGACGCAAATCAGGGATATAGTTTATCCCAAGCAATTATGTTTTCAAAGAGGGGGAGGGATTACAATATCTATTGGCTTGAGGAGCCGATCAACATATATAATCTTAAGGCATTAAGAATTCTAGCAAACAAATCAGAAATACCAATAGCTATAGGTGAAAACTACTATACTAAAAGTGAATTTATAGAGGTGGTAACGAACTGTATTGTAGATGTAATTCAGCCCGACTTAAATCATGTTGGTGGAATAACTGAAATTAGGAAGGTAGCTTCACTTGCTGAATGCTATGATGTGATGTTTGCACCACATCTACATTCAGTAGTAGGACTAGCTGCTGGTCTCCATATGCTAACAGCAACACCAAATGGATTAATAGCTGAATACGTTGTTTATGGCAGGAAATGGGAGTTTAGAGATCGAATATTAAGGAACTGTATAACTATTGAGGATGGATGGGCAAGAGTCATTAATAAAAGAGGAATAGGAGTAGAGATAGATGAATCATATGTGGAGCAGTATAAGTATAGAGGTTAATACATATAGTTTATTAAATCTTTATAGTTTAAGTATTTTTAACTTTAATTATTACTGGATACTTAGCATTTCATGAGCTTTAGTTTTATTTGAGTTTTCACTTTATTTATGGCTAAATTTATTGGAAAGGGCAGTATCCATGTTTGTTATTTATTAATGCTTATACTTGTTCATTTAGATGGTTTTTAGATATCCTAAGTCTTACCGAATTGTAGTTATTTGGTTACATTTAAGTTTAGGACTATTTCTGCGATGTCGCTTGCATACTCGGCTATTCTTCGTATGCTTTCTATCATCATCCTCATGTTGAGAGCATCTGTTTGCTTGATTTTAGATTGAATCTCCTTTATTATTTCATTTTCAATAGGCAGTATTGTTTTTACTTTTGAAATCACTTGGTCAGCTAGCATGTAATCTTTTTTAAATAATGACTTTATGGCATCCTCAAATGCTGTTCTAGCGAAAATGCTTATTTCATAGATTTTTTGAAAGACAGATTCACTTGGTTTTTCTTCTAGTGCTAGGATATATTCGGCGATTCTTGCTGCATGATCAGCTATTCTTTCAACAAACTTAACAATTACTCTATATCCTAAACATTCTCGTGGATTAGGAAGCTTGATATCTTTAAGGATTCTTTCATTTTGAATAGCCGTCTTTAGTTGTCGCACTATATAGAAACTGAAACGGTCTACTTCGTCATCAAGTTGTATTACTTCTGTAGCTAGTCTTTTATCTAAATTTTTTAATGCTTGTAAAGCATCGTCATGCATTGATACTGTAATGAGGCTCATGCGTCTTAAAGCATTTTCAATTGATAACTCTGGATGGCTTAGCAATGTTTGTAGTTTAATTTCATTTGAAGTTTCAGATATGATTTCTGTTCCTACAAGTTTCCTTCTCACTAATTCTCTTATAGTGTTTCTTTGTAGAGTACTTATACGCTCATCTTTTGTCTTTACAGTAATGAAGTTATAC
This sequence comes from Methanomethylicia archaeon, assembly GCA_038845975.1. Taxonomy (GTDB): domain Archaea; phylum Thermoproteota; class Methanomethylicia; order CALHIW01; family CALHIW01; genus CALHIW01. The sequence goes on along the minus strand of JAWBQF010000007.1, from coordinate 57,144 downwards.
CCCACTAAATATAGGGAGATTATTTTTCTTACTATTGTGTCAGAGCTGTCTTTGCTTGAAATTATTATGGTTGCCTCAACGGATTGGGATGAGGGTTTAGCCATTTCCTTAGGAGTTAAAATTAAACCTAACATTAAAATCAACTACCAAGGAATTAGAAGTGGTGGAGGTATCCAACAGCATATCGAAAAGACTGTGTATTTTGCAGCTAGCGATGCACCACTTACAGAGGATCAAGCTAGAAAGGCACCTAATACTTTACACATACCAATAACGATAGGCGGGGTTGTTCCAATCTATAATATTCCAGGCATATCGAAAGGGCTGAAGTTTACTGGAGAAGTATTAGCAGATATTTATCTCGGAAAGATTACGAAATGGAATGATCAAAAATTAGCTGCTGCGAATCCTGATGTTAGTCTTCCAGATCAGAAAATAGTCGTAGTACATAGATCTGATGGAAGTGGAACAACTTTCATTTGGACAAGCTACTTATCAAACATAAGCTTAGAATGGAGGAAAAACGTTGGGAAGGGAACTTCAGTAAACTGGCCTGTTGGTATTGGAGGTAAGGGAAATGATGGGGTTGCAGCTCTTGTTCAGCAAACTCCATATTCAATTGGATATGTAGAATTCACCTATGCAAAAAAGAATAACTTAGCATACGGCTATATGCAAAACGCTGCAGGTGAATTTATAGAGCCAAGCATAGAATCCTTTGCTAAAGCTGCAGATTATGCTGTAGTTACCTTGCCGAGAGGTGACGAAAACTGGTCGAAAGTTTCAATAGTTGACAGTTTAGCTGGCGACATACAGGCTATGGGCGCCTATCCAATAACAAGCTTCTCTTATATCCTAGTATACAAGGAGTTAAATGTACTACCAAATATGAATGAAGCAGCTGCAAGGGCGCTAGTTGAATTCTTGTGGTGGGCAATACATGATGGACAAAACTATGCATCTGAACTATACTATGTTCCTTTACCATCAAGTATTGTCATGCATAATGAAGCAACGATTCAGCTAATAACTTATAATGGGCAACAGCTACATAAGTGATAAACATGAGAAGTTTTTATAAAATACCTTTTTTTCATAGATTAGATATAAAACATTTTTCACGTTTTGAGCGGCAGGTTAATGGTGATAATATCTTTAAGCTTATAGGCATATTGTCTGCTTCCAGCATTCTCTTACTTCTTGGTTTAATGATTTACGAGTTGATTAATGGATCATGGTTATCTATTCAAGCTTTTGGATTAAACTTTATTTTCGGCACCAAGTGGGATCCAGCCATACTCCAAGTTTTTGGAGCTTTACCGCTAATATTTGGAACAATTGTTACCTCAGCTATTGCGCTTATTATAGGAGTGCCAATAAGTATTGGAGTAGGCTTAGCGCTTTCAGAATATATGCCTAGAAAATTTGGATTTGCAATTTCCTTTCTAGTAGAGCTTTTAGCTGCTGTTCCAAGTGTCATCTATGGACTTTGGGGAATATTTATTCTAATACCATTTTTACGTGATTATGTTTATTCATATTTACAAACATTTTTTGGATTTATTCCCATTTTTTCAGGACCTATTTATGGTGGCGGTGTTCTAACAGGCGGTATAGTTTTGGCTATAATGATTATTCCAACGGTTTCCGCTGTCATGCGGGATTTGTTCTCAGCTGTACCGAATTCTCAACGAGAAGCAATAATAGCTCTTGGTGCTACAAAATGGGAAACAGTCAAAATTGTGATTAGCTATGTACGTTCCGGGATTATAGGTGCTGTGATTTTAGGATTGGGACGAGCTGTTGGGGAGACTATGGCAATAACAATGGTTATTGGAAATAAGTTTCAGGTTTGGCCATCTTCACTTTTTGATGCATGGTATACTATGTCAGCTATAATTGCAAACGAGCTTCTAGAAGCTACATATGACCTTTATGTAAGCGCATTGATGAATGTTGCGCTTGTTTTGTTATTTGTGACTTTAATGATTAATATTCTTTCTCGGCTGATTGTTTGGCGAGTGCTTATGCTGGTTAGGGGGTTAGCGAAAGAATGAGTAAAATAAATTGTTATAAATTCAGAATCATTAAGGATTATATCGCACGTTTCCTTGTATATCTATCTCTTACATTAGCGTTAATTCCCATAATTAGTATACTCTATGAAGTTGTTCAAAGAAGTGTTTTTGTTATCAATCTTGATTTCTTTATCAACTCAGCACCAACTGTTGGGGAGAAAGGAGGAGGTATTGCAAACGCTATTCAAGGAACATTGATAACTATCAGTTTAGCTTCTATTATCGGTACACCTATAGGATTAATGTCTGGCGTTTTCCTAAGTGAATATAGCGAGTATAAGCTCTCTTTAATAGTTAGATTCTTTAGCGATGTTTTGAGCGGTATCCCATCTATTGTTATTGGAGTTTTCGCCTACGCATTAATTGTTCGTTCAATTGGTTTTTCAGTTATTGCAGCGGCCTTTGCATTAGCCATAATTATGATCCCTATTATAACCAGGACAACTGAAGAAGCATTGAAAATTGTACCATTAAGTCTTCGTGAGGCAGCTATTGCTTTAGGCGTTCCTAGATGGAAGACAGTTATCGCAATAGTATTAAGAAGTGCTAGAAAGGCAGTAACAACAGGAATTCTGCTTTCCATTGCAAGGATTGCTGGGGAATCAGCTCCCATACTTGTTACAATGGGGTATTGGCGATGGTGGTTTGAAGGCCTAGACAGACCTGTTGCTAACCTAGCATTAAATGTGTTTGTTTTCGCCATGTCGCCTTTCGAAAATTGGATAGCTCTCGCTTGGGGATCTGCTTTTTTACTAATACTGCTTGTTCTGTGGATAAGTATCGCTGTAAGAGTACTTACAAAGGGGAGATATTAATGGCGCCTAAATTTGAAATAGAGGATTTAAATGCATGGTTTAACTCAAAACAAGTGCTGAAAAACATTAATATGAAAATTGAGGAAAAAGCAGTAACAGCCATCATAGGGCCTTCTGGATGCGGTAAAACAACTTTTATCCGTTGTCTTAACCGAATGCATGAAGCAACTCCAGGTGCTCGAGTTTCTGGGAAAGTGCTGTTTAATGGCGTGAATATCTACGATAATGGTGTTGATCCTGTTATGATAAGGAGGAAAATAGGTATGGTTTTTCAAAAGCCAAATCCGTTTCCAATGATGTCCATATACGACAATGTAGCAGCAGGCCTAAAGTTAAACGGTGTCAGAGACAAGAAAACTCTTGATGTAGTTGTTAGGCGAAGCCTAGAACTTGCAAATCTTTGGGATGAGGTTAAATATGAATTAAACAATTCAGGAGCTAGCCTTTCTGGTGGACAACAACAGAGACTTTGTATAGCACGGGCTCTTGCTGTCGAGCCAGAGGTTTTGCTAATGGATGAATCTTGCTCAGCTCTCGACCCAATAGCAACAGCAAAAATAGAGATACTCATTAGAAAACTAGCTGAAAACTATACAATTGTAATTGTAACTCATAATATGCAGCAAGCAGCTAGGGTTTCTGATTATACGGCTTTCCTTTATCTTGGTAAGCTAATAGAATATGGTCCAACCAAGCAGATCTTTGAAAATCCTAAACATGAACTTACGGAAAAATACTTAACTGGAGAGTTTGGTTGAGGGAGAATATGAGTAGAATTATAGACTCCGGTCTTGAAGAACTTTCAGTAACCCTACATAAGATGGGAGAGCTGGCGTATCGCATTGTTTTATCTGCCATTAGTGAATGTATCCAAAACAGACAAGCCTATAATGAGGTTCGCAAAATGGCAGATGCTCTTGTTTTAATGGCGGACAATATTGAAGATAAAGCATTTGAACTCATTGCAAGATTTCAGCCAGTAGCCTCAGATCTGAGAACTATTAAGTCTTATATGAAGATCGCCTATGACTTTGTCCGATTTGGAAGATATGCTCTCGATATGTCTTATGCAAATCAAAAATTAGACGGGTAAGAAATTGTGAGACATGGGTAATTTCGCATATTAAAGAAATGGGTGAAAAAGCATTAAAAATGATTAGTTTAAGCATAACATCTCTTAGAACTCATGACTCGCAACTTGCTGAGAAGGTAGCTCAAATGGAGAAGGAAGTAGATGAAATGTATTTTGATTTCCTCGATAAACTAATAGAAAAAGCAAATATTACGATAAAATGTGCAGTTTCCAGTATTTTAATAGTAAGATATCTTGAGAGAATAGCTGATCATGCAACCTATATTTGTGAATCAATAATCTACATCGTAACAGGACAGAAGGTGATTTTGAGATGAATACCACTATGGAAAATTATCTAGCTTTACAGAGGTGAATTCTTACTATATGAGGGAACTATAAACATAGAAAACTATAGTCCTAGAACCAACTCAACAGCAAATAAAGGGGCGCTTGACGTAGTAACTTCCTCCATTGCAGTTCAAAGCTTAACATAGGGAATAGGAAAATACTTAAACCAGTACATACACTACTTATTTTCAAACGGAATATCGGGCAAACTAAAAGAGAAGAAACAATAAATAATTTTAAGGCTTATTAGGAAAAGCCTTAAAGAATTAGGGTATAACATCCAAACTGTTAAGATATTAAGGATCAAGCTTGAAAAGGAGTACAGTTATAAGCTAAGCTCAGTAATGAAGTTAAAAGTTTAAGTTATAGACTTATTAAGCCTAGAACAACACGTAGCTAATAGGAAATTTATAGCCTAAGTTTAAAGTGGGTGAAGGATATTATTCAATTAAACTATATTTTGAGGATGAATGTAGATTATTGTTAAGAGCGATTGAAGTTTTAGCATATAAGGATCGAATTGGCATCAGGGTTAGCTAAGTTTGGTCATGTTATTTAAACTTAATTAATAGTAAGACTTATGAGGTAAGGGTTGAAAATTCTTCAGGGATGAGGATTCAATCTAAAGGTATGCAAATACCTAATCTAACTAAGTGAAATAATAATATGAAAACTTATTTAAAATACTAACAATTTTTTATAGGGATTTAAGATCTATAACATATTCTTTCTCTCAAAATACTAGATACTAAATCAGCTATTTGAGGGGCAGCCAATTTAACATCATTATTGTCAACTGTATGTGCTTGTGGACAATTGTTATCTACAGTTATTTCTTCAAAGCAGCTTCTAACAACATATATTATAGGGTAGAGTTTACAGCCTTTAGGTCTCCAATCATAAATACTACATAGTCTTGTTTTAGGATTTAGAAATACACATTTACCATTAATGTTTTTAAGTCTATGGAAACCTTTATTATAAACTACAAAGTCTTCAGTTTTAAATCCTAATGAAGCTATACGTTCAATATCCTCCCTTAACAAGATCATTTCAGTATTCTCACAGCATCTTCCACATTTAATACATTGAAACATACCTAACACCTTAAGGCTCAGATGGTTTATTATATCATCACGTCATCCGCTGGACTTCAAATCATCGCTAAATAATAGAGAAACCGTAGAATTTAAACTCTACGTAAATCTTAATATAGACTTCAATGGCTTTCTAATTAGCTTAAGTCACTATGAATCACGCTGTTACTGTATTATTCTCTCAGGATATGTATATATGTTAAATCTACGTCCGCGAGTAAAGCCTACTAGTGTTATACCTATCTTGCTAGCAAGATTAATCCCAGCCTTTGATGGAGCTGATATGGATGCTACTATTGGTATTTTAGCTATAGCAGCTTTAAGAACAACTTCATATGTTAATCTACCTGAAACTGTAAGTATGCTTTTCTCTGTTGGTAGTAGATTTTTAATCATGTATCCTATTACTTTATCTATAGCATTATGTCTCCCAATATCCTCCGCTAATGCAAGTATTTCTAAGTTTTCATTAAAAATGGCGGCACAATGTGTACATCCTGTCTGCTTAAATATTACAGCTTTACTATGCATTAGTCTAGAAGCTTCAAGTATGTTTTTAGGCTTAACCCTAAAATTGAAGCTGCATACCTTATATTCAATAGTTAAATTTAAAACATCATCCATACATGAAGAGGGCTTAACACCCTTATATCTAGTTTCCACATTACCCCTAACATCTACATATACAGATTCACCGCTAATCTTAATGGAGTTGATGTCGCTGATTGACTTAACAATACCTGAAGTATACAAATTACCAATAACCAACTCCTCAATCATTACCGGCGTTAAAAACAAAGTAATATAGGGCTTATTATTGATATGGATATTTAATATAGATTCTACAGCAACAAGATCTTCAAGTTCACTATATCCCTCACCATCAACAAACCTTAAAATCCTAACTTTACTTAGCAAAAACCACACCTCACAGCTTAATTTTACCTATTAGAAGCGATATCATAATGCTTGATGCAACAAGATCTGCAGTACTTCCAGGATTTAGCTTATTCCCCTCATTTCTAAGCTCTCTGTCAAAGCTCCATATCATTCTCTTACCATCCTCAGTTAGTAGACCACCAGCATTAAGAACTTCACGAGCTCTATCCGATACTTCACGAGCTCTATCTAAACCGGCTTTACGGGCTATTAATGTATCTGGATATGTGGAGAGTATTTTTAGAAATGTATGTACTGTAGCTACATTGACATCTCCAAGCTCATTCATAAGTTTGGTAAAGTAGGGTGAGCCAACTTCAAAACTTATCTCAAAGACAGTAACCCACTCGCGAGATATTAGGTCGTAGCTTGCAGATATTTTGAACACCTCAAACAATCCTATATTCTCCCTAACAATTTGATCTCTTGATTTTAAATCTTTAACATCAAGCCTAGGAGAACTACCTAGACCACCAGGATTTGCAATAGATATAGCATCATAAAAGTCAATAGAGTCCCTAGGAGTTGTTGATTTAACAATCTTTTCAACATAGCTTCTAAAATTAGCTAAACCCTCTCTAAACGATATAACTGCTGCACATGTCAATGGAATTATTAACGTCAATATACCTAAACAAGTATTACCTCCACTTTGCCATTTAGAAACTTCTTTAACACCATACTTTATAAGATAACCTAAGCGAAGATCATCTAAACCAATTAAATTACGTGAAGCTTTTAATCCTCTATAAGCTGCACGTCTTAAACAGGGCTCAATAGCTACTGCTGAAGCTAGGAAATGCTCATATCTAGTATCTTTAAAATCAGATATTCTATGAACATTACCAGGCTTAGGATATCCAGAAACCTCTAATAACAATGCAAGCTGAGCACACCTTACAATAAAATCAATAAGACCCATTAAATCCTACCTCCTAGCTCTTAATAAAACATAATCAACAATTCTATCAGCAATATTTATATGTGTAACCGTTTGGAGACCCATCCATCCAGGCTGACTATTAACTTCATTCACGACAAAACCATTAGAGCTCTCCATAATATCAACACCAGCAACTTCACATCCAAGTGTTTTAGCGGCTTTAACAGCTAACTCAGCAAATTCGCCTTCAGGCTTTAACGGTCTAGGTCTACCGCCCATAGCAACATTTGTCTTCCATGAGGATGACTCCCTATACATAGCAGCAATAACTTCATCCCCAACAACAAAGGCTCTAATATCCCTAGTACCGTGAGGTATAAACTCCTGAACATATAAAACATTATGTGTAAAGCTTAATGAATGAAAAACCGTTCTTGCAATATCAGGGTCAATTATCCTTGTAACTCCATGACCTCTAGACCCGAAAACAGGCTTAATAACCACATCACAGCCAAGCTCTCTAAACGCTCTCAATGCTTCACTTATGTTTTCAGTAACAACAGTTTTAGGTACAGGTAAACTATTCTCCTCCAATATTGCTAATGCATGGTATTTATCAACACATTTCTCAATAGCTGAAGGATGATTAACAATATAAACACCAAAACGTGAAAGCCTATGTAAAACATCCATTCTAAAAATACATTCATCAAGACTCCCACGGCCAATAGGTCTAATAATAATAGCATCAACATCTCTTAAGACATCAATACCCTTAATAAGAACTATAGGCTTAAACCCCACATGAGCAACAATATCCTGAAAACGGAAACAAACAAATTTAACACCTCTTCTTGAAAGAGCTTCCTGAAGCTGAATACTACACCAGCCCATAGGATTCCTTGTTAAAATCCCAGTAAAACCCATAGCATATCAAAATATCAAAAGCTAAAAACTTTACTATCAGCTAAAATCTTAAAATTTATAGTTAATTCACAATATTCAAATGAAATATCTGATTTATCCTGTATTCTACTCTATTATAATGTACATACTACTAGAACATTTACTCTTTACTAGATAACTATAAGCTTACCTCATAAATTTACATTTATATAATAGATGAGTTAATATATAGGTTTAAATAGTTATATTAGTATGAGTAGATCATACGTTAAGGGTAGACGTTTTGAGCATTATATTAAAGATAAGCTTGAAGCTAAGGGATGGATTGTTACAAGAAGTGCTGGGAGTAAGGGTCCCTTTGATTTACTAGCTGTAAAGAATGGTAAAATACTGCTTATACAATGTAAATGGAGAAGAAATACTATTGCAAAGAATTTAATCGATGTAGCTTTAAAAGCTGGTGGACTACCAGTACTAGCAACACATATTAAGGGAAGAGTTGTGTTTCTAAATGTTAATGATGAGTCTCAAATAGAAATTTAATACTTATGGATTAACTTTTACTTTATCTATGGATTAGAGAGTTATTGATAGGAAACTTATTGGATGTGATGGGTTTAATTTAAGTCTTAGATTTGCTGATAGATACAATGATGGGTTTAAGTATATGAATGATAGAATTAGTAGGCTTTTAAGGCTATAGAGATATACATTAGCCTCTTAGTAATATTATGCTTAATATTTCATAGATTTAAGCAGCTTGAAGAATTTACTAGAAGTCTTGCGTAGATCCATACCTAAGCTACTATTTATTAACTATAGCTAGGTTAAATGTATATTCAAGCTTGATCTAGCATCACACCAATCTCTGGACTATAATTATGGGTACTAGCGGGCAAGAGTATATAAGATTAACAAGTGAATTAGACATGTTTTATAAGTGGGGAATACGTCAAAATATCTTCACTATAGATGTTAAGAATAAGCTGTTAAGTAGTAAGCTTTAATTTTTGTGCGGATTAATATTGTCGGTGGATAAGGTGAATATTAATAGTTTACTATTTGGTACAGCTGGAGTACCTATAAGTACTCCTAAACCATCAAGTATTAACGGGATTAAGCAGGTTAGGATTTTAGGTTTAGATGCTATGGAGATGGAGTTTGTTAGAGGTATAAAGATGAGTAGAGAAACAGCCTTAGAGGTGAAAGAGGTAAGTGTAAAGGAGAATGTAGTTTTAACAGCACACGCTCCCTACTATATTAATCTAAACTCTCCAGATAAAGATAAGGTTAAGGCTAGTATTAGGAGAATTCTTGATACTGCTAGGATTACTCATACTGCTGGAGGATGGTCTATTGTCTTCCATGCAGCATATTATGGTGAAGACGAGTTGAAAATAGTTTACGATAGAGTTAATAATGCACTAAAAGAGATTGTAAAGACATTAAGAGATGAGGGAATTAAAATTTGGATAAGACCGGAAACCTCAGGAGGACTTGCAGAATTCGGCTCTCTTGAAGAAGTCCTAGCATTAAGCCAGAATTTTGAGGGGGTTCTTCCATGTGTAGATTTCGCCCATTTACATGCTAGAAGTATTGGTGGATACAATAAATATGGTGAAATAGCTTCAATATTTGAACAGATTGAAGAAAAGCTTGGTAGAGAGGCTTTAAACAATATGCATATGCATTTCTCAGGAATAATATATGGTGAGAGAGGAGAAGTAAAACATGTTAATCTTGAGGAGGCTGACTATAACTACTATGATCTAGCAAGAGCCCTAAAAGACTTCAATATTAAGGGAGTAATTATAAGCGAATCACCAAATATTGAGGGGGATGCTATACTACTAAAAAGTAAATATGTAAGTATTTAGACATAATATTTTACTTCATGGAAACAGTATTATTAATCTTCATGTAATTCATGTGGTTAAGTTTCGTAACGTTAGTTTTATAAAGTAGGGGTTAAACTTAGCTTGTGATTAATAAATTGTTTCTAGCCGCTACTCTAATAGCTACAATTATACTGATATATGCAATAGTTCAAGATATTAGAATGCTTGAGGATGAAGTGGAGAGATTTAGCAGTATTAAATCAAGTCTTTCAATTCTAATTAGTAAAGCTAATAACTTAAGGGAGGAAATTAATGAAGCTAATGAAAAACATATTAAAATGAGAGAAGTATACAATATTAAACTATGGCTACTTAACAGAGGTATTAAACCTTTAAGCATTGGAAATAATGTTAGTACAGTAACTGTACTGGTGTTTTATAATGATGTTTTATATCCAGAACATAATAAAACATCATTGGAAAAATATTTTAAAGGAGTATTTCTAGAAAATGTTAGTATAGCATACTTACAAATATATTCTCCATCAAACTTTAATATACTTAAAGAAATATTCAGTAAAGCATATCAGACTAGACCCCACATGCAATATGAATATGTAGTTTTCCTTAATAGAAATGAAATGTTAATACTTGATCTTAACACCATATTATCAGATTTAGAGGTGTATACTAATTGTCTAAAGTACTTTATGCTTACAGCATAGTTAAGATGTTAACATTTACATTAGTATTAATATTGATACTTACACATTTTTACATAAATGCACAGATAACAGCATTACAGGCAGAGAGGGAGAAATTAGAGAAACAGATAAGCGACTTAAACGTTTTAATGAATAAGCTTAAGGAGCTAAGAGAGAAAGCTGAATTGTTAACTTTAGAAATGGGAATTGAAGCTGAAATATATAGTTTAACAGGAAGTATACCATATAGGATAAAGCCAATATTTAACAATACAGTGGTACATGTATACGTCTTTTTAAACACAAATTGCCCATCATGCGAGGAAGACTATAAGCAACAGTTCAACTCTAGAGTTAAAAACTGGATTTCAGAGATTATAGATATAGAGAAGGAATTCATAAATATAGCTAAAAACTCCTCAATAGCTGATAAGATATATAGAGAGGTAAACAGCTCAAAACCGAAATTGAATACTATAGAAATTATAGCTTTATATGGTGATTTAGCATTAAAGCTTTCATGGGATTTAAATGATGAAGCAATCATTAAGGCAATAGAGAAAATGTTTGAGTTGAGAAACGTATCAAGCAGGGATCTTAGGATAATCATTCCAGAAATACCGGAGCTAAGCCAAAAACCTCAAACACAACCTATTGAAAGCCCAATAGTAGCCTTCATAGTTGGAGCTATTCAGGGATTTAATCCATGTATAATAGCCATAATGACATTTATCATTGCAACTATAAGCGGAAGTGGAAGGTTTATGAAGCTTATAGCAGTAGCGTTAGGAGTGCTCTACTCGTATCTTATATTTAGTTTCATAGTGTTTTCATCACCAATAATAATTCAAAACATTCAGCATGCAACAACAGCTCTAATAATAGTACTCCTAGTATTAATAGCTTACTATTTGATTGAAATAATTCTAGAAATAAAAGTGGAAAAAATAGGTATAGCTATGGATGCTAGTAGAGGAGTACTTCCACTATTTAGAACACCTAAACTCCTACTAAGATTAGCGAATAGGGTGGTTTCATCTAGAAGCTTATATTTATACTTCATTCTTGGGCTTATATTCTCCCTAGTTAAAATGCCATGTATAGCACCAGTAACAACATACTATATAGCTAAGCTACCATATCAACCCGTAGAGTCACTAATAAACATAGTAGCATTAAACATAGGAACAGTAACTCCATATATAATACTAACAATATTAGCATGTTTAGGAATTTTAACAGTTGAGAAGCTAGCTTCAATGAGGGGGCTTAAGATAAGAATAATACAGAGAACAATAATAATAGTAGCATTAATATTAACAGTTATGTTTCTACTAACAACTTAGCATCGGTAATGAATTCTATTGGCTAATGTTAATATATATTACTTAGAATTAAACATGCTTATAAATCGTTTATTTACATTATGTTCACGACAATATTTTAAGGCAAAATCAAGATCTCTACTTGAATCTATATCAATAGATACTCTAAGAGAACTATAAATCTTAATTTTTAATCCTCTCCTAGTTGCTTCATCAATATGTTTCTTAAAGCTTAAATCACCGAAGAATGTTTCCATGTTGTTTGGTGGCTTACGGCATAAAATGTTTGTACCACACATATCACGTGAAGGGGATATAATAACATTATAGTTTAGGCTTAAATCAATAATTCTATTGATGTCCATAGGTTCAATTAATGGAATATCTAATGGAGTAACGATACTTAAATCGAAATTGTTAGTGATGTTTTTAACGTAGTTTATGGATTCGTTTAATCCTAAATCAACACTAACAGTATCAACACCAAAAGACCTAGCAAGACCTAAAACTCTACTATCAGGTGAAATAACAATTATACTTGAAAGCTTGGATGATGTTAGAGCATTAAGAACATCTGTAAGCATAAGTAGGCAAAGCTTAATTCTATTATTAGTATCTAGAATATTAGAAAGCCTACTCTTAGCATAGTTTAAATGTTTAACAGGTATGATACCGATACCCTTCATACCTAAACCTTTAGGAATTTACGGTTAAGCTTTATGATGTTAACTAATAAAAGTAAAATATAAGTTTCTTACAGATATTCTGTTTAAAGTGAATGGATAAACTCATATAGTATATTATTGAATTCCTCAGGTTTCTCTATCATTACCATATGTCCTGAGCCTTCAACTACTCTTAATGTAGAGCCAGATATCTTCTCATTAAGATATTTCGAATATTTTACAGGGGTTAATAGGTCATCGGAGCCACATATAATTAATGTCTTCACACTTATACTACTAATTTGGTTCATTAAATCGAATTTATCACATGCTTCAAAATCCCCATAAATCACTTCAGGACTAGTCTTTAGCAGTTCCTCTTTAACTCGGTTTCTAATAGTCTGACTTGCATTACTCGATACAGCCATACTGACAATAAAATCAACAGCTTTAGAATAATCCTCATGTATCAACTTAAATATTTTAGGTAAAACTCTAAGTCTAGCTCCAGTACATACTAGAACTATTGCTTTTAAATAGTTTGAATACTTCAATGCAAACATTTGAACTATAGCACCACCCATTGAATGCCCTACCAAAACAACATTTCTCAAGCTATTCCTATCAAGAAAATCCCTTACATACTCCACATACTCCTCAATACTTCGCTTACCCTCACCACCATCATGACCAGGTAAATCAATAGCAATAGAATTCTTAAAATATTTAACTTGATAAGCCCAAACCTTATGATTACCTCCTGCACCATGAATAAACACTATTGGATATAAACCCAAAGTATCACCATTTAGTGAGAAAACTGAAATATATAAATCTATTTAACATATGAAAGACTTATGAACTTAAGCATGTCTTATTACCTCCATTTTGGTATTGTGTTTCTATGAATTCTTGGTGCTTATTTTCTCATTAGTCCATAATCATAACAATCAAGCTTAAAGATCTAAACCATGATAATATAACTCCTATCAATAACAAAGTTAGAATATATGAAGTCATCCTAGATGAATGGAAATACATATTAAGCATTGTTAAGGTTTGAGTAATTTATCCCCAATACTTAATATGTAAGTTTGAGAGTACTAGAGAGAAAATGGATGTTGATGATGAAGGTTTAAGAATAAGACTTCAAAAACTTGAAGATAAAGGATACATTAGCATAGGTTTAATAATAAATATATTCTTACAGAGGGGACGAAAATTGTTTTAAGGAAACTACCAGAGACTACTGCTTTTTAAGCTTTACAGCAGTACCATAAGCAACCATTTCGGCTGCTCCAGACATTATATTTGAAGTTGTAAATCTTACATTTACTACGGCATCAGCACCTAGGGCCTTAGCCTTCTCAATCATTCTTTTAAAAGCCATCTTTCTAGCCTCCTCAAGCATATCAGCATAATCCGTCAACTCCCCACCAATCAAGTGTTTAAAAGCCATTTTAATATCCTTACCAACATGTTTTGCTTTAACAGAAGAACCCCATACAATACCTAAAACCCTCTCAACCTCCACTCCAGGAACATAATCAGTATTAACAACCATAATTTCCTCAGACATATTAAATGTATTTATCAGCAACTATTTAAACTTTAGCTTATAACTTAATTCATTCCATACTATTGATATACTATTTTTTCTATATTAACTTCAGATAACATTTAACATGAATTGAAACCATGAAAACTCTTATTAACTAAGTTTAGAATTAGTTATCAGTATATAATAATGCTTAATTTAGTTGACTGTTATATTTAGAAGAGTAATTAATGATTTTAAAATCAATAATTAGCCTAAGACTGTATTTACTATAATAGTTATGACGTACTCATTAATTCATATAGCGAAATCTTTTAAGACACTAATATTTAACCCCAATCAAATATGAGGGGAATGTTAAATCGTATTGATTATGATAGATGGTACTAAGCGAACTATATCGCAATTTGGGAAGGGAAAAATATGATTAAGCCATAAGTATATGCCTCCTCCCTATACGGCTTTGTTAACTTTAGATTTATTTGAGAGTTCTCTCCCTATTTATGGTGTTAATATGGTTAAATTTGTTAAGTTTGTTAGGGAGGGGACTCCATTTACTCTAGTTGTTTATTGCTCAATATTTCCATTCATCTAGAATGGCTTCAGATATTATAAGCTTTATCGTTACTAGAAGTATCTATATTATCGTGGTTTATCTTAAGCTATTTGAGTTTGATAGGGGGATGTTAGAATTTATGGTTGATGATACTATTATTAGTGTAGATTCTAAGAGAAGGTTATTTATGTTGCGTTTAAGCCATTATTGAGGAGAATTCTCTACATATGGGTTTATGATGTTGCAAACATACTTACATCCCTAACATTAAAAGGTTAGAGCTATCTATGGTTCAAATATAGTTGTATTAAGTAATGAAGCAATACTATAAGCATCTAAAATATTAAAAACATGATATAGTTTAGAGGTTAGGAATCTAATGGAGAGAATAATACAATACATTAAGGATAGAGTATTCGATAACTATATACCGTGCATGAAGGATAAATGCGATAATGAGCATGCATTAATGCTTATGAAGTCAATAGCATAGCTAAACGAAACATGGATTAACAGGAAAATAAAAGCTAAGAATTCATAGAAAATACAATACCAAAAATAGATGTGATAAAACATGCTTAAGTTAGCAAAGCCAAAAATTTGTAGTTAGCAATGTATTCCTCTACAGCTTATGTATGTAGCGTTTAGAAGCTCTAAATGTAAAAATTTGTTATTTATTTACCACTCTTCTTCCCATTCCTCTTCTTCCCATTCCTCTTCTTCCCATTCCTCTGGTTCTTCCTCCTCCCATTCTTCCTCAAACAATACTATACACCTCACTAATTATCCAAGAGGAGCTTTTCAGGAGGTTTATAAATTTTTCCCTGTTAGTGGAGAAGCAGCTATTGATAAAGTAATATAAGCTCTATGCAGTTTAAATGTTTACATGATGTATAATACATAGTTTAAATATTAAAAATAGTACTGTGAATTTAATGTAAACTAATTCCTATTTCTAAACTTAGCATAGAAGTTGTAAATGTTTCTTATAAAAACCGACAAGAAAATCTAGAGCTTAGCTCTGAGATGTTGATAGGTTTAAATGTTTCAGAGCATAGTAATTACTAGGGATGTTCTCTTGCAGAATAGGTTAGATGGCAAAGATCTGAACACATGTATAAATAAATATAGTTTATATCTTAATGAGATTTATGGAATGAAGGAGCTTTTATCCTTAGGCTAGTAGATGTGACTGAAAATGCGAAGCCCCAGTTAAGAAATGGAAGCTAGGAATAGTTTATAGGTGTTGTGAAGTATCTAAATTAATACTTTAACACGCTTTAGTAAAGGTAGTGCAAATATATGAATCTCATAGTGGTTCTGAATGTATTGTTACCTCTGAGCTACGTATCCTTCTTTTAATATCTCTTTCTATTTTTGTAGTTATGTTGTGTGCTTCATTAAGCTTAAGATCGCTATTTAGGAAGAATGATATGTTGATGTATTTTCTTCCCATATATGTAAATGCTACTACTCTATTTATTCCCCTTACTTCAGGATGTTTTAAAATTATTCTTCTAACAGTTTCTACTAGTTCTAAATCTTCCCTTGCATGTTCCTCATCAAAAACTCTATTAATACTAGGTTCAATATGTATTGTTACCGTTACTACTTTATCTATGTATTTATGTATTTTTTCCTCTATTGCCTCCGCTGTTTTATGTGCTTTTTCAAGAGATGTCTCAGGATCAAACTCAACATGAAGGCTTACATTCACTCCTCTACTTGTACATATAGCTTTTACATTATGTACTCCCTTAACTTCATCATGCTCTAAAGCTATGCTTTTAATTTTTGATATTAAGTTTTCACTATTCTTAGGCTCCATATGTATTGTTACTTCAGCTTCTCCCAGAATTTTTCTAATAGATTCTTCTATTCTCATGCTTACCTCATGTGCCTTCTCAAATGTTAATCCATTTCTTAAAGTAACTATCGCCTCAATGAAATATTTAGATTCTATTTTCCTCATTTTTAAGCTTTTAAGCTCAGTAATGCTATTATCTTTAAGTATTGTTGATAACACCTTTCTATATGTTGATTTAGGTACTGTATCGGTTAGGTCGAGGATTGTAGACCGTATAAGTCTTAAGCTAGCAAACAATAATAGAACTGATAAAACCATTCCAGCAATAGCATCACTAATTTTTAAGTTATAGTTTACAAGAATTAAGCCTATAAAAGCTATAACTGTTGAAAATAGATCAGAGAATGCATGGATAAAATCTGCTCTAATAATATAGCTTTCACGGAATCTTCCTGGATTTAATATAAATACTCTTATTAAATGTATAGAGAAAGCATATAGAACAGCACCAAATCCTATAAATCCTGGCTCTAAAGGCTTAATTCCTAATAAAATCCTCTCTAAGGCGTTGAAACCTATAGTTACTGTAACTCCTAGAAGTATAATTCCTCCAATAAATCCTCCTATAGCTTCATATTTTCCATGACCGTAAGAATGATCCTCATCTGCAGGCTTTAAGCTTATTCTTGCCGTTACGAGAAGTATAAAGGTTGTAAATGCATCAAATAATGCATGCATTGCATCACTAACCAACGCTAAGCTATTCAGCAGAAATCCTGATATAAACTCAACAATTACAATTGTGGAAACAGCTAGAAGTGATATTTTAAGAGCTTTTATCCTAGTTAGACCCAAATATTTATTCACATTACTTCAGATTACGACATAAAAACCGGGATTTAAGTTTTACTAGTGTATTGTCTCCACTCTCTTTGCTTCAGCCATTCAGGAACAATTACACTATAAACAAACTGGTTTATAGTCATTCCCCTCTCCTCAGCAAGCTTTTTAAGTTCTTCATAAATATCTCTACCTATAGATATTCTCTCCCTCTCCTGATATGGATTAGATTTATAGCTTCGATTAGGATTCTCATACTTAATTACAACAGCTCCAGTATAGGGTTGAACGTATGCAAGGACTTGATAGAAATTATAGAGACTATATAGAAACATAAACATTGATATGCAGAGTATAAAAAGTCTTAGATTATAATATATTTCTCCATATATGTTTAAGGCTTTACCAATAGGATCCATTAACGTTATAAGAAATAGAAAAACCGGAATTATAAACAGTATTTTCCAGGGTTTTTCAAATGGGGTTTTCTTAAAAAACCTTGTAAACAATACTGCAAGCGTTATAACAGCAACTGATAATGGAACTATCACAATTGTTAAAATAATATCTATTAATCCTGGTGTAGATAGCTCAAACATATAACTTATAAGTATCAATATTCATACTTATTAAGTTTTTAAATATTTTTTATTTACACTGTTAGTATAAGTCATTATAGTATGTATTATTTAACTGAAAAGATATACTAGTAATACTAATAGAATATATGGAGAAGTATACTTATATATTAGCCATGCTTTTCTAGGTGTTGGCATTATTATAAATTTAGCTACTAAATATAGCATTGCCATACTTAATATTGAAACTGATAATGTATATGCTAAGCTTACATATATACTCATAGTTAAAGCCAATATTATAAGTATTGTAGATGAAATAGTAATATGCCATTTAGCCTTACTTCTACTTACTATAGCTGGTAGCATTGGAACATTTACTCTTACGTAGTCTTTTGAAAAGGCAAAGGATAAAGCCCATAGGTGTAGGACTCCCCAACTCATAATCACTAATCCAAGCATAAACCCTTCAAAATTCAGCATTCCCTTACCTATCCACCATCCACCCCAAATAGGGCATGCTATAGAGGGTAGAACAGTAACTATGTTTAAGGTTGTTTTCCTCTTAGCTATGATTGTGTAGGCTACAATGTAGCTTAATAATCCTAATATGAGAAGTGAAAACGTAACAATACCTGCTGAGTATGCAGCAATTAGCGATGTAAGTATTAGAGATAAACTAAATGATAGTGCTAGCTTAGGCTTAATCTTACCTGATGGTATTGGTCTTCTCATAGTTCTCGCCATTAATACATCAATATCCCTATCAATATAGTTGTTAAGAGCATTAGCACCACCAACACCGCAGAAAAGAGCTATAGTAGACATCAATACTTCATAGTTTAATAGTACTTGAAATCTTGAAGCCTTTAGATATGCTATAACTGCAAGTGAAGCTATAGCTAGTAGTACTCTTGGCTTACATAGATACCATAGATTTCTAGCTAGCTCCATAAGTTTACGGTGAAGAGCTAGCTTATAACTTTTAACTATATATAGTATTTACATATTCCTAACTTTCGATTTTATTAGGCTATGATATGCTATTATTTTTGAGATTTGCTTTGGATATTTTAAGCTTAGTTTTGAAGTTATCTCTAAGTATTCAGGTATCTCAACTATAATTTTCAAAATGTTAAGTATTGTTTCTTCACCCCCCTTTTTACATGTCTTCTCAATTACAAGCCCTAAGTCAAACATATGTGCTTTAAAGAGTTGAGGTAAAGCTGCACCTATAAGTACTCCATCATCAAGACTTAGTAATGGAGGTATCCCCATACTGAATCTTCTAAAGGGATCTGTAAGTTTTTCATAGGCTGATCTTTTATAGCAGTGAATCTCAACATATATGTTTGGCTTAAACATTTCTATGAGTTTAAGCAGTCTTCTTCCAGCTTTTGTCTTGTAGTACTTTCTACTTAGAGTACTTACATATTTCTCACCGTGGGAAATACATGGAACAAGAATAACTTTACCATTAATCTTTAAATTCATGTGTTTAAGCTTTTCTAGAATTGGGCCTATAATTTTACCTTCATTACCATGTAGGCCACCGACAATAAGCTTTACTACCTTACTACTACCTAAAGTACACTTATAGATCCTCATTGATTAAAGATGTTAACCATGCTTATAAATTATTATGTTAAGGGATAGTGTGTTTAATACTATAATGTTAAGCTACTAACGGTTTAGAGATTATAGCTGGATTTAGTATTAGATTAACCTTAGTGTTTGAATGATTATAAGGGCAAGAATTAGTGATGCTGGAAGAGCAGGTACTGGCTTTTTAGTTCTCTCTGCTATTATTACTGTTATGTAGAATCCTACAATTAATCCAAAAGATACTCCTAATGCTGGCATGTATCCGTAGTTTATTATTGAGAAGGATTGTGTCAGAGAGTAAAATACAATATCTCCTAGTCCTATGTTTATCTCTTTAAACATTACTACGAGTCCCGTAAGGTCCTTAGGATTATCTTCAACTATGGCCTTAATAGGTCCTCTATATACCGCTACAATATCATATATTGAAAGCATTATGAGTAGTAGTATTGTTGACCATACGTTTAATGTAGATCCAATCCATGATCCTGCAGCTGTACCGAAAATTATCATACTGACTGCTTGAAGAAACCCCTTAACATGAAATATAAGATACACCATCACAATAGTTTCAATTACCGGTATAGTAATAAGTAAAGTTTCTAAAATACCTCTATCTATATTTATTGTGATAATGCTAAATATCATTATGTTGTATAGATAACAAATTCCAAAACCACTTATAATATATGAGATAATAAGTAGGCTTCTTAAAAGCTTTCTCCTAATCTTAACGATGAAGTAGACAATCAATCCACCTACTGCTATTACTCCAGTAAAGATTAAGGCATTATAGTATGGTTCTAGTCTAGTAAGTGCTTCAACTGGTGGTGTTGTAGGTTCAGGTTCAGGATATGGTGTTATAATAGGTGTTGGCGATGGAAGATTAGAGAGCTGAATTATAAATGTAAACCCCCAACTCATCAATATAGATACCAAAATAGGTATTATGTGTTTCATGTATAGTGTCTTCATATAATCCATAAATAGTTGAGTTAAGCTTTAAATACTTTGTTTCTCTCCATCATTATGGATCTACTGGATGAAATTTCATCTATAGGAGCTCAAGTAGAGTTCTTAATTGAGAAATACCTCGTAAGCAATACCTCCGAGGAGTTTAAGGAAGTTGTATTACATCAAGTTAAAGCAGGCGGTAAGAGGATTAGACCTGCTCTAGTTATATTGTCATGTAAGGCCTGTAATGGAAGGATTGAAGACGTATTTCCAGTAGCTGCAGCTATGGAGCTTATACATAACTACTCCCTCATATTCGATGATATAATTGATCGTGGTGAACTAAGACGTGGTAAACCAACCACAAGGAAAAGGTATGGTGATACCATGGCTATTCTAGCAGCTATACACTATAGAGAAGCCATAACTGAGGCTTTAAACAACTCAAAAAACTCTATCCGTCTTCATAAGCTTGTAGCTGAAACTATAAAAGCTCTTGTTGAAGGTGAGAGACTCGACGTACTTTTTGAACAGACTGGAAGAAATGATGAGTACATAGCTAAACATAGAAGACAATATGTTAGCATTAATGAATATATTGAGATGGTTAAATGTAAAACCGGCGCATTACTTAAAGCATGCTGTATGGCCGGAGCTATAGTTGCAGATGCTAAGGAAGACTTTATTAATGCTCTAGGTAGCTACGGTATTAATATCGGTATAGCTTTTCAAGTAGCTGATGATATAATTGATCTATTTGGTGAAGAGAGAAAAATAGGGAAGAAGGTAGGTAAAGACATTATTGAGCATAAGCTTGGAAACATAGTTCTTCTACTATATGTAAAGAATTTCCCCAATGAAGCTAATATAATCTTCAATACTCTTAGAAGGGATTACGTAGATTATAATGATGTAGTAAAAATAATTGAAATACTGGAATCTAAAGGAGTAAAGGAGGAGGCATACAGCTTTGGTCTATCCTATGTTAAGAAGGCTAAAGAAAGCTTAAAGATACTTCCAGATACAGATGCAAAACAAACACTTCTTAAACTTGCAGACTTAATACTATACCGAGAATACTAGTGACCATTATGCAGCTCATAGATTTTTATCCCTCTATGTTAGAGATTTCATAGGATTGTATTCAATGGAATAAAATTCCATTGAATGTTAAGATATCGATATAGTCTTCTATATTAAATGTCTAATTTAAGAAAGGTTTAAGGTATTATTTGAAGTTTATAAGATCTCTAATACAGCTGTTAATAGGATAATAAGCTTAGAGGAAGATAAATATTAATCATAGAACCTCCTAGAAGAACTATAGCTCTAAATGAAACTTAATTAAGCTAATAGTAAACAATACGAATCTGAAACCGCAGGCACAGTAATTTGGGCTCTAAGAATTTAAAACTACTATAAACTAAAAACTATAAGGCTCCTTATTACTCTCCACACAGCTGGAGATTTAATAATGGTTCATAGCTTAGCAATCCATCAGCGGCTTCTTCATCTTTCACGGCTTACATCTTAGAAGCAAAGAATATGCCACTACTTGTTAGCCTACTTTCTCTGTTGAGTTTTGTAATTTATGCTAGTTAGTAGGTTTATAAGTGACCTATGTTGTAGAATTATGTCTATTAAACCAAGGTTGCATGGAAGGGTGTGGAGAAATAATTAAGAAGACTGTAAAGGAAGCTAAAAACTAGAGAAACACGTATAATAACTGAAGTAGCGAAATCGTTAGTAACATACATGAAGGAAGATTTGAAAGTTTTAGTAAGAAATTTGGAATTGTGGAAACTACATTGCTTAAACATAGTAATAGGTTTAAGTTAGCAGCATTACTAGGAGACTTAAAGTAGATTCAGAGAGGATAATTTCAGGTGTTTATAGGTATGTATTGGAAGATTTATGGTATTTAAGCCGATTATGGTTAATGTTCTTAGTAGATACTTTAAGAAAGATTAGAATAGATTTATACCTATATGTTCATAATGAAAACATAGAGGTTAAAATCCTAATAGAAATAGATGATGTTGAACGTCTAACTGGAAATGTAAAGTATAGAGAAAATAATAGGTAGAGAGCGGGAAGAAAAGTTATAGGAGTAAACATGATAAAGGAAGCATACAAAGAGAAAAGAACTAGACATAGAAACAATACAGGAGCAATCATGGTAATCTAGAAATAATAATGTAATCAAGGTTTTCCAAAAAGTCTACTTAATACGTTTATTATAAGTGTAAGGGTTAAAAGCGTAAATTTAATATTGTAGTCTTATTAATGGTGTTATGAGTCTAATTAGGAAAAGGTTTAAACTAAGTAAGAAAGCTGTAAGAGAGTTTTCTGAAATGCTAGCTAGTATTGACCTCATATTAACGCTTGAGGGAAGCCTAGAATACTTAGAGTTAAGAAGTGGGGAAAAACTATACCTAATGGACAGCAAACCCATTATAATTGAGGTAGATAATGAATATATTCCATCACTTTTCTCATGTAACTTGTTTAAACTACCGGTTATATGGGTTAATCATGGAGCAGTTCCCCATATAATTAACGGTGCTGACTTAATGGCTCCAGGAGTAGTAAAAGTAATTGGTCAATTAGCTGAAGGGAAAGTAGCAGTAGTAGCTGAACAATCAAAGAATATACCGTTAGCAATAGTTAAGGTTTTAAAGAATTGGGATGAGATGCTGAAGGTGAGGAAAGGTAAAATAGCTAGAAACATACATCACATAAATGACAGAATATGGAAAGCCGTAATGGAAGTAATGAAGGAGGAGAAACATATATTAAGTATACCTAAAATAGAATCCTAGAATCAATACTTAAATGATTCAGAATAATCATAAATTTATTTTATCAATTACCATATCTTAATGATCAGGTTAAGATAGTTTAGGTTTAAGTTTTTCATAAGCATATTTATATTCTAAACTATGACCAATCAAGTCAGATAATGCTTCAGGATTCTTCTTTAGAAGATCATCAACAATATGTAGATACCTAGCAATCCTTACAGTATCCGGTGATATTTTAACAAGATCCTTTCCATCTACTAGTACGTAGTGTTCCCTATCAATATCCTCATTTAAAATGTATAAAGCCTCGTTAAGCGCTGTATGTAAGGTGAAGCAGTGAGGGGACCCATCTATGGTAACTATCCGTATGCTTTTCGGCTTACTTGATCTAATTATTGATGCTATTTTACCATACGATAGTGATCCTTCAGCCTCAGGACAATAGGTTAAAACAACATGGTTTCTAGAAAGCTTCTCAAATATTTCTGAATTAATAAATCTTACACATTCACCAAAGATTACTATATCTGCATTATGGAGTTGAGATGTTTTAACCCATATCTTAAGTAGGTTCATTTAAGCACCTCTAAACCTATTGAGTATTACATAGACACACATATCACCACACATAGTACATGGTCCTACATCAACTTCCTTAAACTTCTTATGTTTATCTCTTGCAAGCTGGGGATCTGGAGATAATTTATACATTGTTTCCCAATCAAGCTTAGCTCTAGCACTAGACATTTCAATATCAATCCTTAACGCTTTCTCTCCAAGTTTTACAATATCCCCTGCGTGTGCTGCTATCTTAGCAGCTATAAGTCCATCTTTAACATCTTCAGGCGTAGGTAGTGAAAGATGTTCTGCAGGTGTAAGATAACATATTAGATCAGCTCCTTCAGCTGCAGCTAGGGCAGCACCTATAGCTGCAGCTATATGATCATAGCCTGCTGCAATATCAGTTACTAGAGGACCGAGAACATAGTATGGAGCACCATGGCATAGAGACTTTTCAAGCCTTACATTTGCAGCAATTTGATTTATTGGTAAATGTCCAGGTCCTTCAACCATTACTTGAACCCCCTTCTCCCAGGCCCTCTTGACTAGCTGTGAAACATTAATCATTTCTGCAACTTGAGGGTAGTCATGAGAATCCATAATTGATCCGGGTCTTAAAGCATCACCTAAACTTAAAACAACATCGTATTGAGCTGAAAGTTCAAGAAGATAATCATAGTTTTTATATAGTGGGTTTTCCTGTTCATTATGTAGCATCCATGCCGCAAGTATTGCACCGCCCCTACTTACAATTCCTGTTCTACGTCCTATCTTAACAGTTTTCTCAGCAAGTTCACGTGTTAAACCGACATGAACAGTTACAAAGTCAACTCCATCTCTATAATGTTCTTCAAGAACTCTGAAGACATCATCCTCGCTCATATCAATGCCTGAATGATGTTTTCTTACAGACTCCATGTATGCTTGATATATTGGAACTGTTCCAAATGGAACATCTAAAATTTTAAGAATTTCCCTTCTAATATATTTTAGATCTCCACCTACACTAAGATCCATTAACGTATCAGTACCATATTTAAGCGCTATCTTAACCTTTTCCAGTTCCATTCCAAGATCTACATGAAAAGTAGAGGTTCCAATATTAACATTAACCTTAGTTCTTAAACCCTCACCTATACCAACTATTCTTCTATTCCTTGCAAGACTATTCTTAGGAATTACAACTACTCCACGTGAGAGCCTCTGACGTAGTACATCTGGTGATAATCCCTCAATACGTGCAACTTCTACAACCTCCTCTGGAGTACTACCACTTCTAGCAGCTATCATAAGCCCAGTCATAAATACCATGAGAAGTTAACAATACAAATATTTAAATCTGACTATGATGGAAAGTTTTTAAATCCCAGACTTGTAGTTTATGACTTAAGTTAACAGAACAATAAGAATTATGGATCTAAAATCTTCAACTACATATTCTAATACTTAAGTCCATAGAGTATTAGTAAACCATTAGCTTCCGGTGTATTCATATGATGCTACGAGAAATATTTAAGACGATATAGTGAATTAAGTAAGCCAAATGGACATATCTAAAAGAGGTTCTGAGCCACATGGGCTTAATATGGTCTTCAATACATTGCTTTATAATATTAGCAATAAGACTTCACGAATCTTAGAAAAGATGAAATCTATGAACTCCATAGTGTAAGTTACTCAGATCTCTAGTTTAGTTATGGAGAGCTTGATATTGGTTTGTTTACAATGAAAATGGAAAAATGATATTACGACCTCCAAACCCTTAATACATAGCTGTGAAGTCCATTGTTAATATCGTATTCAAAAGATATATCTATCTTCTCATTAAGAAGCTTATTTGTAACTAGAAAGTCTACAAGACGATTCCAAGCCTCCTTCATAGGCTCATGAGTACTCTGCCTCTTAAATCTGTAAACTTCAACCAAGCAAATCCCAATCAAAATACATTTATAAATATTTAAATGTTTTCACTAAATTAGCATCATAATACGGTAGATTTAAATAAGTCTAGTAGATTAATACTTGATTAATATGGTTTCATGGAGTAAAGCATTTAGGCAAGCAGTATTAATTCTAGTATTTACAATAATATGGGGTATAATAGGAGGAATAATAGTCCTGATAGGGGCCTTCATGACTGGAGAAAGTTCAAGGATACTTCTTCGATCGATAATGACTGAGGAATATCCAATAATAGAGCCAACAACAATATCTTCAATAATTCCCTCAACAACATTTATGGTTGGCTTAATTGTTATGCTTATAGGATTTCTAATAGCTATCCTCGGCTATACGGCAACATTTATTAAATACTTAACTGAAACAATTATAGATGAGGTTAAGCCTCTACCAACACCACCACAGCCCTATATTCCACCCCCATCTCAAGCAACTTCTCCGGAACAGCAAACCTAAACCTTTTTGAACATCTAAATTCAACGATACATTATTGGTGGCTGTCTACCAGATGCTTCCATAATAAGTTGCCTCGCCAGCTTCTCATCCATACCTGCACGTCTAGTAAGAAAGTTAAGGAGATCTTCAGGTTTAAAGCCTTTTTCAATTCTTTCCTTTAACATCTGAATTAGTGTTGTAAACATTGAAGTTTTAAGCTTTTCCTCAAGGCCAAGCTTAACAACTATTGTTGTTAAACCTATAAATAACGCAGCAATAGTGTCATTAAACTCCCCCTCATTTATGGATTGAATGCTAAGATCTGCACATGCCCAAAGCTCATCATCTAAACCTACAAGCTCAAACTTCATAATTTCAACAGCACTATTAAGAATCAATGCAGTTCTATAAACTTTAATTCGGCTACTTGGCTTAAGATATGCTGTTTCAAGCCCCATATCAACAGCAATTCTAATACATTTCTCCAACGGAAATACATGAAATCTTACAGGCATACGTGGATTAATAGCTGTAATCATCTTAATACCGCCATTAGCATCACGTTCAATCTCAACTTCCCACGGCATCTCAACAATATCGTTAGAGTTTTCATCACCGGTTTCAAACCAAACCTTAATCTTTTCAAGAACATCTTGAACAGACATAAAAGAAGAAATGTAAGCAAATATATAAAGGCTACTGTTCAGCTATATTCCAAATTTACACTATGATGTAAAATACTTCCACTATTAGGATAGAAGGAAAGAGGTCTAAGAGCTTGTTAAAAACTTGTTAGATGATTTCTTATTTTACTGAAGAGATTATAGTTTGAAAATTAAGTAAGGAATAAAATATATGAGTAAATAGTCATTAACCAAAGATTGTTAAATAGAGAATAGATGATTACTTCCCTACTGTAAGAGTAAAAGCTTTCATTTTTGTAAGTGAAGCTATGTTATATCTTAAAACATATTGTGTATTCATTAATTATTTGATTAAGTTTTTAGAGGATTTGATAATGTAATAGGAAGCTTAACAGGCTACATGTAGATGTGTTTGTAGAAGTTTAAATTCTAGGTTGTATCGGTATTGACTTTGATTCTAGTCTTTCTTTTAAACTGTTCTTCATAGAGTTTCTTTACTTTTTCAATTGTATCTATATCATATGGATTTTTATCAGTTCTAATTCTTAGTATTCTCGCAAAGCGGAGTGCAAATCCTGATCCATATTTAGGGCTTCTCTGAATTTCATTAAATGCAACTTCAACAACAACTTCAGGCTTCACATAAACTGTATGTTTATTTTCAGATGTTTTAATGCTTAGTAGCTTGTTTGTCATCCACTCAAATTCCTCATCTGTTAATCCCTTGAACGTCTTACCTATAATTGTGAAATCCATATTTTCAGGATTTAAAGCTGCTAGATAGTAGTCACTAAGCCATTTAGATCTTCTTCCATAACCCCAATCTGCAGCTACTATAGCTAAATCTAGTGTCTCGTAGGGTTTAATCTTTAACCATTTTCTCCCTCTAATACCTGGATTGTAGGGGCTATCTAATGTCTTAGCTATTAATCCCTCATGTCCGGAATTGTAAGCTTCTCTAAGAAATGCTTCAGCTTCTCTGATATCATCTGTAACTATTCTGTTTGCTAGAAGCTCCTTACTACATGTTTCCTCTAGGATCTGCCATCTTTTCATGTATGGTTCATTAATTAACTCTAGACCGTCAACATATAGTATGTCGAAAAAATAGATTTTTAAAGGTATTTCTCTTAAAATCTCATTAACACATTTAATCCTTCTATATCTCCTCATAAGCTCCTGAAATGGCAGGGGCTTTCCATCCCTATCAGTAGCTACTACTTCTCCCTCTAGAATTGCCTTATCTGCTTTAACATCTCTTCTAACTATGTCTACAATTTCGGGCATACTACTAGTTACATCATTTAGTCTCCTACTAAATATCGTTATTTTTCCATTTTCTTTATGTATCTGTACTCTTGCTCCATCATACTTCCATTCAAATGCCACCCTACCATATTCTTTCAAAATCTCTTCAATACTTTTAGCATTATCTGCAAGCATTGGTCTTATTGGAGTGAAAAGCCTTATTCTAATAGATTCTACATTCTTCCTCCCCATTGTTAAAGCTATTTCAGCTGTTTTCCCAATATCACTTATCAACATGTATGCTCTCCTAATATCCTCTATATTTATATTACTTGCTTCAGCTATAGCTTCAAGCATAAGTCCCTCAACAACACCATGCCTCATCTCTCCGAAAATAGATCTAATAGTATATTCAATCTCAACCCTACTCATCTTACTAAGTAAACTTTTAAGCATATAGAGTCTTCTGGTTTTTGATCGATTTCCCTTAATACCTGCTATTTCCCTAAACTTTTCATATACATTAACTATTGTTAACGGTTCTTCTACAAGTACTTCCTGCTTCCCCCCACTTATAGCTTTCTTAACTGTTTGAAATCCAATACCTAAAGCATTAACTTCATTTTCTGGTAGTATTTTACCAGTAATAAATAGAACTGTAGGAGCTATTTCATCCTTACTTAACCCTTTAAGAAAGCTGGATAATAATCTAATTTTCTCCCTTCTACTTGAAGTTTCCTCAAGATGCTTACAAAGCAAAGCTAAATGTTTAAACTCAGTCATATAGTTTCTACTTTATAGGTAGCATCTATATAGGCTTTATGAAGCTCCATTTTGATAATGCTTCCTTAAGCTCATCGTGTTTCTCAGCATATTCTACTAGTGGTATTTTCTTAATAGCTGCATCTACTGCCTGTCTTACAGCTAAAGCTCCAGATTTACCGCCCATTGGATGTCCCCAAATACCCCCACCTACTTGAATTATTATGTTTCTACCAAGTATCTCTATGAGTTCAGGTATTAATCCTGGATGTAGACCGCCTGATGCAACTGGAAATACAGGCTTAATATTATACCATTCCTGCTCCAGTATGCTTCTCGTTTTTCTAGATGATACTATGTTTTTCAGCGTTTTAACCTCATTCTTTGTTGATTCAAGCTTACCTACAGCTGTTCCTATATGTATATGGTCTACACCTATAAGTCTTGCTATCTCAGCAATAACCGGCATGGATACTCCATGCCTCCTACTTCTTGTAAATGCAGCATGGAAAGCTCTATGTGCATGTATTGCAAGCTTCAAGTCTTCAACTTCATCTCTAACTGTTTGGAGAGCAGCCCATCCAACAGTTAAAATATCTATCATTACAAATTCCCCACCATGCCTAGAAACAAGTTTAGCTCTTCTTAGCATTTCTCTAGTTTCAGCTGTAATGTTAATTAGGTATCCCTTCCTCTCACCAGTTTCCCTTTCAGCTTTATCCCTCATTCTTAATGTTTCAATTAACCTCTCCTCAAATCTATTAAATCTTTGGTTTGAAAGGTTTTCATCATCCTTTAGTAGATCTACTCCACCAATCCAAGCCTCATATCCAGCCTTAGCATGCTCCATCCACGTCATACCCACCTTGGGTTTAGGAACTGTTGCTATGAGAGGTCTATTGTAGATTTTAAGTATTCTCCTTACACCGTTTATACCATGTATCGGACCCTTAAAGGCCTCTATAATTTCTCTTGGAAATCTTACATATTCAAGCCTTAAAGCCTTTAAAGCCTTCATTCCGAAAATGTTACCTGCAATTGAGCTTAGTATTTGAGGCATATTCCCTCCTTCAAAAATCTCTAATGGATACGCTATTTTTACAATGTTCCTTCTTATCTCATATACTCTAGCCATTAAGCTTTTAATATGTGGAGTAAGAGTTGTTAACGTAGTCCATGTACCGATAGAACTTTCAGAAGCAACTCTTCCAGCAGCTTCTTCCAATGTAATTCCTGAAGCCGGATAAATCTTAAAAATACAGATTAAGTCATTACTACTAGGCTTATAGTCTAAATCAACAAAATCCATATACCATTCAAAACCCATACAGACACCTATACCCTATAATTTAGTACTTCTTAACCCTAATAAAACGTATCTAAACTTCATAATTCTGATTGAATGGTGATATTGGGTTCAAATAAAGTTTCTAAATGGAAGCATTAAACTTGAAGATAAGCTTATGATAATTAATACGCATATTGTAAAAGATTAAATACACTTAATTAGTTAAGTCTATTTATTAGATTACTAACTAAAAATTAATATATTAAGGCTTAGTATATTGTTTAGGCGTAAAGTTATGGTTAATTATGAATGTAAACATGGTGAAGTAATATTTCTAGGTACTGAAAAATGCGAGTCAGGAGGGGTAAATAAATATTTTCAATGCTTAAAATGTAAATGTATACTTATACTTTCAGAAAACGGTGTTTTATACGAAGTTCCAGGAGTTAAATCTAGTGAGGAAACTGTAAAGAAAATCTATAAATAGCAACTTCTCCACTAGCTTACTTAATCTCCTACTGCTAAAACATACTAATCTTTATATTTAAGCTTAATAAGTGTAATTGTGGTTAATCTTATTGAGCTATTCTTAGTATTCCTAAAGATAGGTATGTTCATGTTTGGTGGCGGTTATGCGTCTCTTTCAATCCTACATAAGGAAATAGTTGAATATAGGGGATGGTTAAATGAGAAAGAATTTGTAGATATAGTTGGAATAGCAGAATCTACTCCAGGACCTATAGCTATTAATTGTGCAACATATATAGGCTATAAGCTACTAGGCATAGTAGGCTCTCTTACTGCCACTATAGCGGTTGTAATGCCTGCCTTCATCGTGATATTGATGGTTGCAGTAGTAATAAGGCCATACCTAGAAACAGAAACTGTAAGAATTATTCTGAGAGGAATAAATTCAGCTATTGTAGGATTAATATTCATAGCTTTAGTCATTATTTCTAGAAACGTTATATTTATGGGATCCTCCATTCAAATAATTCCTCTAGCTATATGTCTACTAGTCATCGTATTGGTTATGTTCTTCAAGATTCATCCAATAGAAGCCATATTAATATCTATTGGGTTAAGTCTAGCTTTCCACTACATATTCAAACTATAAATTAAATAGAATAGCTGTATTGGTATTCTTTAATGCTTACATTTATAATTTTTACTCGCTTATGGATCTGGAATCTAATCTCCACTCAGCAGTATGAGCAAGTCTATATGATATTAAAAGCTTGTGATCGCAGTAAAAATTCTTTGAAAGTAATGAATAGAAAAATTATTAGAGCTGTTAACTGATTGTTTGTGTTTTCATGCTAGTTTATTAATTCTTTTAGCTTTTCTAGCTATTAAAGCTGCTGATGCTCCTGCATTAACTCCATTATCTATGTTTACTACAAGTAGTCCTAATACACATGATTGAAGCATTGTTGTTAATGCTCCTATTCCTCCAGCTCCAAATCCATAACCTACAGATCTTGGTACTCCTATAACTGGAACATCTGTAAGACTTGCAACAACCGATGGTAATGCCCCCTCCATACCTGCTACAACAACAATACATGAAACATCAGCTTCAATCATTTTTTTCAATGCTGGAAACAATCGATGTATTCCAGCTATGCCAACATCATATTCATAGATAACCTCACACCCCATCTCCTCAGCAGTAATTCTAGCTTCCTCAGCAATCGGAATATCTGCTGTACCAGCAGCTAAAACACCTATTCTCCCTGTTTTCTCAACTCTAAAGGAATTCTCCTTAATAACGATCATTCTAGCCCTCTCATAAAAATTGAAAGCATACTCCGCATTAAAAAGCTCCTCCAAAACCTTAGCCTGCTCATTATTAACCCTACTAATAATAACTCTACCATGATTCTCCAGAACCCTCCTAGTGATTTTAATTAGATCATCTATTGTCTTTCCCTCTGCATATATAACCTCAGGAATTCCTCTCCGTGCTTCCCTCCCAATATCAAGCTTTACAGAGTTATTTACCAATTCTAAGGCTAAAAATCTAAGTTTTTTCTCAGCTTCATCAATTGAAATTCTTCCAGTAACTACATCTTCCAGAATTGATCTTATACTCACAATATTAAGGAATAACTAGTAGTAAATAAATATAATTCCTAATGCCTTAAAGTACTTAGTGTTTGAATAGGTTTTATTAGAGTTGTTAACTATAGTTATTGAAAACCTAAGTAAGCTACTAACTCAATATACTATATTCTCTGTAAAAATTAAGAATTATAACTCTAGAAAACCTCTTAGACACTAACTTTTCCTAATTTTAAAATAATCAAATAAGCCATAAGCTATGCCTGTAATTATGTGAGTGGAGTTAAGTATGAATATGTATTAATTCATTTTCTATTTAGCTTCTTCCTTCAATTAATTCATTGAGAACTCTTTAGGGAACTGTGTTACATATATAGTATTTTTCATCATTGATTAGCTTGAAGTTAAAATTAACTATCAGCTATAGAAAACTTAAACATTTTTGACTATCAATTGGCTTTATATGCTAACTATTAATTGTAATGTCTGTATCTAAGTTCACAAATCTGTAGAAATAAAGAAATTGCTCAATAAAAGGTTTTGATTCAGAAACAAGAATCTATGTATTAGGTGTGGGTGAATCCTATAATACAGCTAAAAATATTGGCAAATTTTCTAAATCTAAGATTAGAACATTTTTTGGATAGTCTCTATGTGGCTTCCCAACTTTAACTTCAATTTTTAAACTACCTGCAATACAATCAATTTCAAATCTATTTCTGAAATAATAAACAGAACCAAACTTCCTCCATAAATGTTCTTGAACAATCCACTCATAAAACGCACTTTCCAAATACTTTTCTCCACACCATAGACTTAGAGTTCTTGTTAGAAATGGATCGGAAAAGAAGAATTTCCTCTCTTTCCTCCACTTTATTTCATCTCTTTTAAATAGAGCTACGTTTAAAATGAAAAGGTTTTGTAACACTTCTAAATAATCTTGAGCAGTCTTATAGGAAACTCCAACATCACTACCAATAGTTGAGAAAGAAAGAGGAGAAGGAGCCTTTTTGAAAATTGTTGATAGAATCGCTTTGGTCAACTCTAAACTTTTACCAGTTCTTAGTAACTCACTCTCAATTGAAGAAATTAACTGCAGTTCAGCAGTCGGGTCCTCATTTATAGAGATCGGAAAGCCACCAACATTCAGATAGACTTTAAATTTCTCTCTAATTCCTCCCTCAATCCGCCACAGACTCTTCATATCCTCCTCCACCTTACCTGTACTCTCAATTACAATTCCATTTACCTCAAGAAATTCCCTAAAGGTCAGAGGAAGAACAAAAATATCCTTACCCTTCCCTCTTCTACCTGGAAATAACTCCGCTTCTCTTTTAAGCTTTAAGGAGGAAGATCCACTAATAATTAAAACATCGTTTTTAAAAATTCCCATATCAACATAGCCTTTAACAATTCTCCACCAATCTTTTAAGCTTGTAACTTCATCAAGAAAAATAAAGGAATTTTCTATTCTTTCCAACTTTTTTATTTCAAGATATTCATCCAATACTCTTCTTAAACTTTCCATATCAGCCAGCAAAGTACAATCAAAATAAAAAATGCTTTCAGCTCTAAACTCTTTCAAAAGCTTCCTTATCAGCAACTTTACTCCAGTAGTTTTTCCTGTTTGTCTTGGACCGACTATAAAATTCAAGGAATATGGCTTTAAGGAAATATTTTTTATCCATTTTGGAATCCATCTTATTTTCATGCTTTCCCATTTTTCAACGTGGTAATCCTTTTTTCCCTCCCACCATGGATTTTGCTTGAAAAGCAACTCCTTCATATTAGAATTTTTATTTCTAAAAACTTATAAATATTTAGAATTTTTATTTCTATTTTATGATTTTGATTCCTAATGGATAGATAAGATATAAACTCATCTAGTACATTAATGAAATATCTTATTTCTTCTCTTCCAAAGTTATAATGACTCCAGACTAATATTTCGAATAATTTCCTACTGGTTTGTATTTGTTATGTTTATGTCAAATTGCTTCTTTCTTTGAGAATTTCTTCATATCATCTTTTAATTTGTTTATTCTTGAATACTTTATTTCCTACTGAAGCTTTTCTATAGGTGGCTCCGTATTATGATAGGTAGAATACCTGATTTTCAATGATTCCTGAGTTTATCTTATTATATATTGATTTCTAATATCTAGTTTCCATTCTTTACTGAGAGATAAAGGTTAGATATGCTTTATATAGTAGTTTACTTATAATGAATAGTTATAGTTTCACGTTAATTGTGAAGTCGCATTTTATAATACTCGAAACTTAAATAGGCAAGACGGGAAGATAAAAACTATAATATTAACTTTAACAAGTCTACTATATGGTTAGCTAGAATACATATTAGTTTGTTTATCATTAACTTAACTACTGGTCTATTAAGCTATAATCCTCTTAACCATTATCCCCAGAATATATTCATTGAACTCATCTGAAAACTCTTGAATGTTGTTAAGACTTAATTAGGTTAATAAGCTAACTACCAATAACTATGAGTTTTCAGACAGATTCATTAATAACAATGTTTCCTCTTTCCTCTCCACTAGCTCCCATTAACTTCTTAAATTTCACTTTACTTATCTCAGCCGTATAATGCTTTAGGTTAATTGGGCTATATCCGATATGTCTAATAATTCTATATATCCTTATATGCTATATTTAACTCCTCTTTAACTTAATCTTAATTAACTTAGTAAAGCAGTCATAATTGTATTAAGCTCTCTAAGATCTTTATTAGAATCTACATGATTTCTTTAACTAGATGTTAGAAGTCAATATATAATCCATTAACACCTAACCATATCTATGAACTCAATTAGCAAGTCTTGATGTTAATAAGAATTTCAGCAGCTTTACAATAGATAATCATTACCCAATAAGCTAATGCGGAATATGTTTACATCTCTATCATTAGAGGATTTATTCATTATTATAGCATGTAAAATATTGAATTTAAACATGATATAGTTTAGAGTAGGAATCAATGGAGAAAATCATAAGTACACTAAGGTAATAGGTTATTTGATAATTATATGCCATGAAAATAAGTAAAATAGTGAGCATGCACCTCTCCTATGAGTTAATTGCTTCATGTTAAAAACATGGATTAGTAATGGATAAAGGTAAGAATTCACAGAGACAATCCCAAAATAGAGATGTTAAATATGCTTAAGTTCATAGAGTTTTCAGTGATGTTATAAAATTTAAATCCTAGTAGTCTTAGTCAACTTTATGGTGAGAATTACTGGGTATGTATATGATAGGAACGGTAGGGCAATAAGTCATGCTCATGTTAGATGTGGTGATAAGTCTACATTGACAAATTTTGATGGTAAATTTGAGCTTGATTTAGAAGTTGGCAATAATGTTTTACATGTAAACATGAAAGGATTTAAGTATAGGGAAGTTCATATTAATATAATGGAGGAACAAACTATTTTCATTCATCTTGATAGAGAAACTGGGTTTTCAAAAATCTATGGCTATGTATATGATGCCGAATCAGGGGAAACATTAAAGTTAGGTATTGTTACATTGGTATTACCATTTACAAACCTTTATGTAAACATAAATGAAAATGGATATTATGAATTTAATAATTTAGCATCTGGAGAGTATGAGCTGATAGTTTCCCCCCTCAATTATATTGAAGAGAAATTTAAAGTTACACTATCTGAAGGAGAGGAGAAAAAGCTCAACTTCTACTGTAGACGTAAAGTTGAGGAGCCCTCATGGGGTTAATATTTATGCTCATGTAATTAGTGGAACTACGTAAGATTTAGTATTTTTTAAACCCTTTAAGCTCCGCTATTTTATCCAACTCTAATGTTAAAATATCTTCTAATCCTCCTGGTATTTCCTCCTTTAGTAAGTCTTCATCTATTACCTTCACGTAATGTCTACATTTCATACATACATCTATTTTTAATGCTGAATTATTCTTATCAATGAGAAATCCTAAGGTATATGGGTCTCTATTTCCACAATTCACACATAATAGTGATGATGTTCTATATTCAGAACCGCAAAGAGGACATACGAGATATTTCTTTTTATCTCTGATTTTAGCTATGAAAGGTTCCCTTCCGCATATAGGACATGGAATATCAAGCCAATTATCTAGGAATTCTTTACTAGTTTTTCTGGCTAGTTCCTCCAGAAACGATTGAATTAGAGTATTAAATATAAAGGTAAGTAATTTTAAGTTGATGCCTAGCTTACTTGACAATTCTATAAACGTTTTGCTTTCATTTCTAAATGATGCTGTTATAAATATGGAGTATAAATTTCTCTCCTCAGAAAGAATTTTAGATAAATTTTCTAGTTCCTTATTGAATTCATGTTTATTAAGGATATTTATAATGGAATTTACAGCATTCAATATATTGTTTAATGAAGGAATTCTGATATCTAGAATGTAGGTTATTGGTTTCTTATTCATTAAAGCCTTTTCCTCAAGAGATTTGATTACAGCATTGCATAAATGCATAGCTTCAATATCATAAAGGTAGCTTCTAATATTCATCCTCACTTCAAGAATATCTTTATAAAATCTAAGTGTTCTCTCAAGCCTAGGATACTTCTTAAATACCCTGTTAATCCATTTTATCTGTTCCTCTAGAGATGGTCTAGCCATAGTGAGCAATGCCAAAAACATATTTAAGTATTTTGCTAGTTAATGCTGTTCTGAATTTCAAATGTTAATTAGAATATTCTTAATATGTTATCATTAGAAGATGTAGATGTAAAAACACCATTCATGTTTGTAGGCTTTATCAACTTATTCCTCTGGATGTAATTTGATGAGGACCAGATAAGATTTTTAGCTATTAATATACGTAGATATGGATTCATAGGCCCGATGAGTTATCATCATTTATTCATATCAGTTGAGAATGCTTATGCTGATGAGTATAATATTGAGCTCATTATTGTATGGACATTGTTACATTTAAAAAGAAGCGTAAACTTTTTATATTACTGATTCTAGCTCTCTTTGGACCTCTATGATAAGGGAGCCAATATCACGTAGAGACTTCTTAAAAGCATGCTTAGCCACTATAACCCTATCTTTTCCAGTTCTTACACCAGAGTTTGAAGCTAAACCAGTTATAGAAAAGGCTAAGTTGTACAAGTTTGGTAAGAAAATTCCAAGTATATGTATATACTGTGCTGGAGGATGTGGTGTACTTGCAACTGTTTTGGATAATGGGATTCTTGAAATAGAAGGTGATCCAGAACATCCCATAAATGAAGGTGCTCTATGCAGTAAAGCTTCAGCATATTATCAATCCATATATAATGAGAGAAGGCTTCTCCAACCGTTAAAACGTACAAATCCAAGAAAGGGGGAGAATGAAGATCCAATGTGGGTTCCTATAAGCTGGGATGAAGCATTCAAAATAATCTCTGAAAAAGTAAAGATAGCGATGGAGGGCTTTCCATATAAGGATAATAAAGACAACTACTATAGGATAGGAAGGGATTGTCCTGTAGCATCTTTAGGATCAGCTTACTTCAATAATGAAGAATGCTATCTCATAAAGAAGATGATGTCTCTTCTAGGCTCTTTAAATGTAGAACATCAAGCAAGGAAATGTCATGCATCTACTGTTGTTGCCCTAGCAAACACCTTTGGATTTGGAGCTATGACCAACCACGTAATAGATGCTAAGAACTCAAAGGTATTCCTTATACTTAGTAATCCTGCTGAATCCCATACTATGGA
The DNA here is from genome assembly GCA_038845975.1 of Methanomethylicia archaeon. GTDB lineage: Archaea > Thermoproteota > Methanomethylicia > CALHIW01 > CALHIW01 > CALHIW01. Next base: position 19,065 of record JAWBQF010000007.1, on the reverse strand, counting down.
GTTTAGATGGGTAACTAGAGCAAAGGAGAGGAATAATGCTAAGATAATAGTTCTAGATCCTCGATATCATAGATCCGCCAGTAAGGCAGATATCTATGTAAGATATAGAAGTGGAAGTGAAGCAATAATATTCTTAGGCTTAATAAGATATTTAATGTATGAAAAACCTGAGAGAATCGATTGGAAGTATGTTGAAGAACGTACAAATGCTCCCTATGATCTCGATGGAAACAAGCTAGACGACTGGAAAACAAATAAAAACTCCATCTTCAATAAGCTTAAGGAAATTGTTGGGAAGTTTACTCCAGAAGAAGTTGAACGTGTTTCGGGAATACCTAAGGAGAAATTCTACGAGATTGCTGAAACTTTTACTTCATTAAAGCCCGGAAACATCTACTATGCCATGGGGACAACTCAACATACAAATGCTGTTCAAGCAATTAGGGCTCAGGCAATTCTCCAATTACTACTAGGTAACATAGGTGTTCCAGGTGGGGGAGTAAATGCTTTAAGAGGAATTTCAAACGTTCAGGGAAGTACTGATATGAATGTATTATCCCATGTTATTATGGGTTATAGGGTTCCTCCAAGAAATCTTGATGATGTTAGAAGATATCAGAAATGGAAGAATACAAAACCAGAAGAGAGGGGTGGGGTCCCGGGAGGAGTACCATATCCATGGAGTAGTATAGAGGAAGCTGCAGCTCAAAATAAGGCGGATGTTTTCAGATGGGATGATAGAATGTTTCCCACATGGAATGCTCTTGAATATCATTGGGGCATATATGTAGGTACTTGGCCAGGTAAAGATCCCGATAATGAACCTGTTGTCTGCGATCTCCCTATAGGAACTGGGAATGCTATAGTACAACTTTTTAGAGCTGTTATGGATGGTAGAATTAAAGTACTATTCATATTTGGGGAAAACCCGGTAGTATCAATGCCAAATGCAAACTTCATAAAGGAATCCCTTAAAAAGGAAGGGTTATTTACAGTTGTATGTGATGTATTTGAAACGGAGACAGCTGTTTTTGCAGATATACTTCTACCTGGAACCTTTAGAATAGAAAGAGAGGGAAGCGTAACAAATACTGGAAGATGGATTCAGTGGCAGTGGAAAGCTGTAGATCCACCAATAGAAAAGTATAAAGGTCAACCCATGAATGAGCTAATACTTATCACAGAGATCTTTAATGTTCTTCGAAAAAATGCTGGAGTAAAAACACCATCTGAACTCTTCGAGGCTGAAAAAGGTGTTAGTATTAAGAGGGTAATTGGTGGTGTTGAAGTGGAAAACAATGTTGATGAGTGTTGGCCTTCAAGATTTGGAAGGGACGCTGAATCCATCTATAAAGAGATATGTTATAAATATGGAGCGCTTAAAGTTGGAACAGCAGTACTTCCCCAAGCACCAGCAAATATTATCTATAGGGATGCTTATGATCCAGATCCTAAGTATTCCAGTATAGGAGGAATCTTAGCAAAGAGAAGGGATAGAACTCCAGTAGATGAGGAGGATGCAAAATACGGCTACTTTAAGAATTGGGCGTTTTCCTGGATGAGGAATCAGAGAATCCTATATAATAGTAAAGAAACACAGTCATACCCACCAGTAAATCAATTCTTTACTTGGTGGGCTCATAATCCAAAGGTTTGGCTTGGATGGGATAAAGCAGCTCTATGGTCTCAACCGCTTTACGATCCAACCAAGCCAGCTCATGATCCTAGAAAGTATGGTTTCCCATTACATAATGAACCGCTTGAATCCCCAGATCCAAATCTAGCTAAAGAATATCCTACAATGTGGGATCATACTCTAATTAAGGATGTTGTCTGGTTTGACATAATAACAAAAGAGATAAAGAGGGGGAAGGATGAAGTGATAGGTAAAGGTGAATTCCCGTATATTCTTACAACCTTTAGACTTGCTGAACATATGCAAACAGGAGCATTAACAAGGAATTTAGCATGGCTAGCTGAGCTTCAGCCTGAAATGTTTGTTGAGATAAGTCCTGAATTAGCTAAAAGCCTTAATGTGAAGACAGGAGACTATGTTATTTTAAAAACAGCTAGAAATATTACTGGAATAAAGGTGAAAGCTATGGTTACAGAGAGAATTAAACCTCTTAAAATTAATGGTAAGATAATACATGAAGTTGCAGTTCCATGGCATTGGGGCTTTAAGGGACTAGTAACAGGAGCTTCAGCAAACGATCTTACAATAGATTGTGTAGATTTAAGTGCAAACATTCCAGAATATAAGGTATGCTTATGTAGTATTGAAAAGGTATGAGGTGAACATCTTGACTAAATCAATACTATATAATGCGTTTAGATGTATAGGATGTAGAGCGTGTCAAGTCGCATGTAAGAGATGGAATGAACTTAAAGCTGAAAAAACATCTCTAGGAGAGACATGGACTAATCCACCAGATCTGTCGTCAAATACATGGAATATAATAAAGATAATTGAACTGAAAGAGGGAGAGGAAGTTAAAATGCATTTCTCCACATATAGATGTATGCACTGTCTTGAACCAATATGTGTGAAGGTATGTCCTCCAAGAGCAATAATGAAAGATCCTGAAACAGGAGCAGTAGTCATAAATTCAGAGAGATGTGTTGGATGCTTAGCATGTGTTGAAGCATGTCCATTCAAAATCCCAAGATTTGAGAGAGGACTAGGAACAAGAAAATGTACTCTATGCCTCGATAGGCTTGAACTAGGTTTAAAACCAGCATGTGTTGAAGCATGTCCTACTGAAGCTCTTGAATTTGATGAAAGAAATAAAATAGTTGAACGTGCTAAGCAACTAGCATCTGAAACTAGGGGATATCTATACGGTATTGAGGAAGCTGGCGGAACTGGAGTAATAATGGTACTTACAGCCTCACCAGAAAAGCTAGGTCTACCAATAGTTGCAAAGAAAGTATATGAAGTACCTGAAGTCATGCCCATAAAAACAGTTACTGAAGCGATTCAACCCACTCTCTCTTCAGAATCTCTTAGAAATATAGCTATAGGAGGATTAGCAATAATAGCTGTAGGTGCAGTAGCAGCTATAATCGCTAGAAGAAGAACTAGAGAAATAGAGAGTAAAGAAACTCCATAAACAATTTTATTTATTTTTCAGTAATGCTTCCAGCTTAGCTTAAATTAGTAAGCTGTAAGTAATTGTAGGAATAGAATATTAATACATAGAGGAATATGTAAGACAATATAAGCCTATACTTAGCAGCATTCAAACGTGTAAAAAATCAAGAAGAATAAATCCAATAAAAGTAATAACAAAATCCTAAACTAATCTACATACTAACAGTCATAATAACCTCATTAAGGAGCGTAAACAAAATTAATAGAAAACTTACCTAAGAAGTCATTGTAAAACCTACTACCAAGGTTCAACTGGTTTAATTCTACATGTTAGAATAGTATTGTAAGAAGGCTGTAACATGTTTAAATTCTGGAGTTTTGCGATGAGTTCTAAATTACTAGCCAAAGATAAAGTATCCCATGGATTTAATGCTAATCTTTTTATCTCTAAGATAATACAGTATTTCTCTTACTTTAGCCTATAATGCGTCTCTCCCATACCTCTCCAAAATTTACTATAGTTGTAGACCTAATTAATTACTAGGGAATATGTAGTTTAATATAAGTAGGAAGATAAAGTTCTATATATAGCATGGTCAAGATATAAGGTTTAAAACTGTTAAGTATAGAGGTAATGTATAATCAATCGCCAATATAATAAGGTTTTTAGTTAAATTTATAGGTTATGGGATAACTATAGCTTATCTTAATCCATTTAGTACATATAGCTACTTTCTGATTTAAATATATTTTTACCTTTAAAGCCACTATACTATAACTAGTATTTAGTTAAAGACTTATAGAGTAACCATAAACAGTTTACAATGGTAAATAGAACTTTGAATTAGTATTTATAAATTATACATAAATTTTATTAAAGATGCTGTTTCCTCGTTGTTAGTATTTATAGGTGATTTTATGGAGGTTGCTTGGGGTTGGGAAATAGCTCTTGCATTATTCTTCGGTGGACTTGGTGGTGGAGCATTTATTATTGCAGTAGTTACAAGCATATTAACTAGTGAAAGATATAAAGAGATAATTAAGTTTGGAAACTATATAGGAGTTGTTAGTGCGATATTATGTATAATCTTCTTTGCACTTGATGCTGGTAGACCTGAAAGAGCGATGTTCTTATATTCGAATTTACCAACATCCATGATTAGTGTTGGGACAACTATACTTTCAACAATTATACCACTAGGCATTATATATGTTTCATATCATCCTCCTGAAGCACTACCCTTTGCTGAAATAATTAAAAAATGGTTTTTCTGGACTAGAAGTATTAAATTAAGAAGACTTATTGAGATTATTCTATTCTTCATTGCATGTGGGCTAGTAGGATATACAAGTTTTGTTTTAGGCGTTATACGAGCTAAGCCTTTCTGGCATACTCCTCTTTTAGTATTAGTATTTTTCTCATCTGGGATTTCTACAGGACTAATGGCTATAGGTTTCCTTAGCTCATTTCTATATCCAATTGTTAGGGAAGGAGCTCCTAAAAAAATTATTATAGAAATTCTTCATAAACTGGACACAGCTGATGCTTATATGCTCACTATAGAGTTAGGAGCAATAATATCCTATGTATTTGGAACATATTACGGAATCCCTATAGTTGCGCCAAGGAATCCAGCGGCTACAGCTTCAGCTGCAGCTCTCCTGTATGGTGAGTTAAGTTTAATATTTTGGTTACTTGTCATTACCATAGGTCTTATAATTCCATTAATGGGCTGTATTCTACTTGCATGGATGGGGAGAACCATTAGATTTGTAAAGTGGTATCCTATAGTGATAGCTATCCTTGCTCTCTGCGTATTAATTGGTGGAATATTTATGAGATACTCCATTGTAATTGCAGGACAACTAATATAATAATCCTATTTATTAAATCTTTAACCCTATCTTATATGTATTACTGTATATGCTATGGTTATAAGGACTTTATAGGTTATTGCTAGTCTCTCATACCTTACGGTTATTTTTCTTAAGCTTTTAGTACCTATATAGAATCCCTCAATGACTGTCTTCACTCTATTGTAAAGCTTAACATCTTATGGCTTAGGCTTCTTTCATTCTAGGTTTTACAGGTATGTTTACTATTATGATATTGATGCTAACCTATTTCCTATAGCTTCACTATCACAAGCTAAATCTACGTAAGTTCTTTTGAAGCTTCCTAGTCTTATAAATTTATCAAATCATTTAGAATCATGCTTATCACTAGTCTTAAGGATTAGAGGCGCAGAGTTCCATCCACTTCAATCATCTATTTAAATAGTTGGAAACATGTTCAAAGAGACGTATAAGAGTATGAAAAACGCTTCTGAAAGGTTCTTCACATGATAATGTCATTCAGAAAATAACAATGAAATAAAGAAACAAAAATTAATGTTCTATACCCATATAAATAGCATAACAATACTACTAAAGTTTCCAAATAAGTTCCTATACTAATCATATACACTCTAATGTGAATTTACAAAACACCAAAATTAAAGTTGATTAGGAACTCTATTTGTATTGATTAGTATTGTTTGTATATTTATTCAAATTCTTCTAATTCTCAGATATATTGAACTTCCTAGTATAGGAATTTACATATCTCATCCGTAGAGCATGTAGCCCTATAATCTATACTCCTTATAGGGTCATAGTCTATACTCCCCCTCTTAATGATTGATGCTTTCCCCTATATCTCTTAAACCTTATAATTCTCATTTCTGTGGTTAGCTATGATTAGGATGAGGCTGTAAACAATATAGTTAATGAGGTGATTAGTAATGATGAGAGGAAATTTATAGCAGTTTCTGGATCTAATAGTTTAGATGTTGCTAGAAGAATGGCTTAGTATCAACGAGAGCTGCATTACCCTTAAGCTTAATAGATTAAGCACTTTATGTTTCCTATATCTTTAATCCTTTCAACAATTTATCTTACGTTTGGAGCTTCAACTCATTCAGAAGAATCTATAAGTCTTCCTCATATTTTATTGAAAATTATGTAAGCCGTAACATCAAAGACTATAATGTCGTGAGCACTCATTAACAACAGGTAATACTATTCTCCTAGCTAAAGCCGTCATAAACAATAACTCACATCTATGCTAGAAATATAGAAGGTAAAACTTAAATTTGATGAAAACCAGGATATGTATATAAAATAATTTATGTTTTAGATTTTTCCTTTATTCTTGCTCTAAGTATCATTTCTCTTCTCCATAGTATGAAGCTTAGGAATGCTAGTGCTGCTGCACCGAATATTGCTAATCCTCCTCGTTGTATTAAAAGCTCTTGAAGAGCTACTGGCGGCGGAATCCTCATTTCACGTATAGGTAAACCTAACTTTTCGGGCTCTACTGGAAGAACATAAATCACAGAGTTTCCAATATCCTCCTCATCACCGAAAACATAACTTTCAATTCCTCTTCCTCTTAAGTACGCAACTCTCTCTCTAGCTCTCCTGATGATTTCATTACGTTCACCAAATTCCAGCGCGTTAAATGGACATGCTGCAACACATGCAGGTTCTAAACCTTGTTTAACTCTATCCTCACACATAGTACATTTAACCGATACACCTCTATATACTACTCCTTTCTTGTCTATATGTCTCGCATCATATGGGCATGCTACAACACAATAACCACATCCAAAGCACTTATTATAATCAGTTAAAACAATACCATACTCATTCTTATATATTGCTTTAACAGGGCAAACAGGAAGACAGGGAGGATCTAAACAATGCATACAAGCCCTTCTAAGATAGGAAACAAATCCACTACTTGAACGAACTATATTTACAGTAACCCATGTCTTCTCTGAGAGGCTTTGATTAATCCAACTTGGATTTCCATCAATTGGAAGATTATTTTTATTTTTACACGCAAAGAAACATAGACCGCAAGCTCTACATTTAGTAGAGTCATAAAGTATTGAAGCTTGCTGTATATTCTGCTTAATATTTACTCTGGAATAAAAATCTAGATTAGAGGAGTGAAATAGTGCTAAAGTAGCTAAAGAGCATGCTTTAAAAAAGCTTCTACGAGATACTAATTCAGTCATGAAACTCCCTTAACTAATCCATTAAGTCCACTTATATAAATATTTTTCTACTAAATTAGGGCTTTGTGAGCTTTAGCTTTATTTTGGAGTTCTTCCCTCTTATTTACGGTGAGCTTATGGCTAAAGTTATTAGGCTTTTAGGGAGAGAGCTTCAGTTACTTTAGCTTTATGAAGAATAAATGTGATGGTGAACAAATAAAATACTTGAGTAAAAGTGAATTATTTTCTAGAATATAAACTGATAGAAAGAAGTAAAGTTAACATAATATGTATATACTGTAAATACTAGTTTAAAAAGTAAATACATAAGCATTATATTTATTCCTTATAAAGATTAGATTGGAGGTGGTAAAAACATGATCAATTATGTGAAGACTGGTAGAGATGGTGGAACTTATGTAGCTACTGCTTATGCTATCATGTTCATAGTATCACTGGTATTAGCTATTTTTGGAGGTGCAATGCTCCTTACAGGGTCAAATATAATGCAGATTATATGGATCTATGTAGCAACACTTATTGCATTTTCCTGCTGTATTACTATAGATCTAGCATATACATTCCATAAGAGAAAAGTAGCAATGGTTGAAGTTGAGTTTCCCCCTATTGCAGTTGAGGAAGAAGCTAAAACACCGGTTAAAAAAGAGAAATAAATGCTAGTAGGTGTTGTGAAATGTTTGAAGGACAAGTAATTGCGTTTACAAGTACAATGCTTCCATTAATTACAATATTCATTTTTATTTATGGTGTAGCTCTACGTTCTCTAAGATGGTTTATGATATGGAAAGTATCTCCAGTATTAGGAGGCTTAAAAAGCTATAGAGGAAGTAAATTAAAAGGAATTTTCAACTCATTCGTTCTAGACCATCTACCAAGCTATTCTCTAGCTGCTAAAAGGGATATGGCTTTCTACATTATCGGGGTAGGTATGCATATAATATTCATAACATTACTACTAACAAAAGCACATATAGATACAATACTTGCTCTACTTAAACAATATATAGCAATACCTATAATACTTTATATTCCAAAGCCCTTTACCCATATACTGTCAATAATATTCATTTCATGCCTTACATTGATGTTTATTAGAAGACTATACCAATACGCTACAAATAAAGCTCTAAAAGTAATTTCAAGTATTGGGGACTTTATAGCTGTACCATTGTTATTGATTGTTGGAGTTACAGGATTTGCTGCAGCATTATCTAGTCAGTTATTTCCAGATTATAGACTATACATAATAGCATTTCATCTAGTAGTTGTTCAAGTATTTATAATGTATACTCCATTTAGTAAGTTCTTCCATGGAATTACTTCAATAATAGTTATGATGTTATCAGGATTGAAAAAAGCAGCTTTAGGTGGAGATTAATGGTTGCTGAAAACTTATTGAGAGAGCTTAAAGCATCGCAGATAGTTGAGCTTGAAACATGTGTAAGATGTGGTGCATGTAGTGAGGTATGTCCAGTATATGAGCAGGATAAAAGTATAATTGCGGTTCCAGCGTTAAAGCTTCAAGAGCTAAGAAAGATCATTGGTAAAGACGTAAGCATAATGGGCCTGATAAGCTCAACAAGTAAAGTTAATCTTAAAGAGCTACGTAAAGCAGCTGAAGCAGCATACCTATGTACTCTATGTGGTAGATGCTGGATTGGATGTATTATAGGTATACGTAATAGGGAGCTAAGAGAGGTTTTAAGATCAATGATTTATAAGGCTGGATATATCCCTGAACCACTGAAAAACATTGATGAACTATTAATGAAATATAAAAACCCTTACGGATCCAATGAAAGGCTTGAATGGCTTAAAAAACTAGACTTTCAAGTACCTGTAAATGTTAAGGGATCAGATATTCTCTATTTTGTTGGATGTACTTCAGCAATAAGAGAACCTAATATAGCTAAGTCGACAGTACATATTCTAAGAAGTGTAGGTGAAAACTGGACTATAATGAATAATGAATGGTGTTGTGGTAGTACATGGATATCTCTTGGAAACATGGATGCTGCAAAAAACTTTGCTGAACGTAACGTTAAGGAAATAGAGTCTCTAAATATTGAGAAAGTAGTTGTAAGCTGTGCAGAATGTTATAGAATGTTTAAGTGGGAATATCCAGAGTTAAACGTTAACTATAACTTTGAAGTACTACATATATCAGAGCTAATTAATAAGTATCTAAATGAGGGCAAACTAAAAATAAATAAAAGAATTATTAAAAAAATAACCTATCATGATCCATGCTCTCTATCGCGTTTAGGAGGAATTATAAATGAGCCTAGAAATGTGTTAAGACAGATTATTCCTAGGGAAGCTGAATTCCATTACTTAGTAGAAATGCCTGAAAACAAAATGAATACATACTGTTGTGGTGGTGGGGCTTTCCTCGAATTCATACATCCTGAACTTACATTAAAAATTGCTGAACATAGATTAAACCAGGCTAGTAAGGTTGAAGCAGAAATATTAGTATCGGCTTGCCCTATATGTAAAATAACATTTACAAATGCTGCAAATAAAATTAATAAGAACATAAAGGTATACGATATAACAGAATTAGTAGCAGAAAACATATCTGTTAGTCCTCAATAAAAGTAATTTAATCAATAACGATTTTTAACTATTTAGATCCTTACCATTATCTCATATGCCCATATCGGATTCCTCTAAATAACTCTATGGGCTTAAAATGCTTTTTACCAAACCTCAATAATATTTGTAAACGCTATCAGTATAGTAATTGCAACTTTTATATCGTTGTAATACAACATGTAATTCTAGCAATTTATGTAGTGATGCTTTATAGATTTATATAATCTATATATTTTAGAATCATAAGTAATGTTCTACTTTAAATTTACTTTAATAATAAAGAATATAGAATTATCTAAATATATATTTAAATATCTGTATTTACAGTATATTATTATGGAGAGCCGAAAAATCCAAAAGGTAGGATACTCATCATTAGCAGTTTCTCTTCCTCACAGTTGGATTGAGGAGGTAGGGCTTAAGAAGGGAGATGAAATAGTTTTCATTAGAGGTGAAGATGGAAGCCTTAGAATCATACCTAGTAAGCTAGCTAAAAGAGAGGAGGGAGTTAAGGAGGCTATAATTAATGCTATAGCATGTGATGAACCTGGAATGTTAGAGAGAGTTATTGTTGGAAACTATGTTTTAGGTAGGGATGTTATTAGAATTATTGCTTCTGGAAGAATTAAACCCTCACATGTTGAGGAAATTCGTAGAATTGTAAAAAGACTTATCGGTATTGGAATTGTTGAGGAAACACCTACACAAATTATTCTACAATGTGCTATAGATCCCTCAAAATTCCCAATAAATACTGTTATGAGGAGACTTTATGTTATTTCATCTATAATGTATAAGGAGGCTGTACAAGCACTTATTGATTCCGACTATGACTTAGCTACTGAGGTTATGAAGAGAGAAGATGAAGCTGATATGATGTATTGGCTTACAGTAAGGCTTCTACTTTCATCAATATATGATAGAAGCATTGCTGATAAAATCGGTATAAGAGATCTTAGACATATTGCTGGTAATAGAGCTGTAGCTCAAAGGCTTGAGCATATGGCTGACCTGGCCTGCAATATTGCTGAGGACTGTATAAAGATGAGGGAATGCTCGACAAAAGGTAAAGTGGACGATAAGGTATTAATTGATAAAATATCTAGTCTTAATGAGCAGATTTATGATTTAACTCATAAAGCTATTGAAGCACTTCTCACAGGGGATATTAAGCTTGCGACTTCAGTTATAAATATACGTAGGAAGACGGTAAAGCCTGCTGTAGAGACACTTATAGGTGAAGTCATAACCAAAATACCTGACTCCTGTATTGCAGTTTTTTTAAGCGATGTAGTATGGAATATGGGAAGGGTTGCTGATATCTGTAAAGAAATAGCTGAGGTAGCAATAAATCGTGCCCTTGAAAAATCAAGTAAGCTCTGTGAAGTATATGAAGAAACACATAGTTTTTAGTCTTTATCGAATATATTTATTTTTACAATACTAACACTACATATTTATAAAGCATCACCTATATTATATATAGGTGAGTGAGTGGGAGGTAGGGTTGAACTTATAGTTGCAGAGCCTATTAATGGTGATTTAAAATGTGTTAGACTTGATGAGGCCACTATGAAATATCTTGGAGTTAAGCCTGGTGATGAAGTTGATGTTTTTAGCCCTAGCTTCTCCCCATCACAGATAAGGGCTAAAGTTGAGAAAGCCAATCCGGAGGATGAAGGCTTAGGAATTATTAGAATTTCACGTGATAAAATGCTTGAAGGAGGTTTTAAGCCTGGAATGAGGGTTCTTGTAGATAAGTCATGGATTAAATCATTAAAACTTACATTACTTACTAAATACAGGCCTAAAACCATTGAAATTGAAGCTCCTGAACTAGTAACTGAAGAGGAGGAAGTAGTTAAAAGTAAACAGTTTAAAAAAGGCTCTAAAAGAAGTGTTTAATTATTTTCCAAGTTAATCTGCTTACGGTTATTTTATTTTTTAATTCATAAAATTACTTCTTTCCATTCTCATTATTTAAATACTATTATAATATACGTAGGAAGACGGTAAAGCCTGCTGTAGAGACACTTATAGGAGATCAAATAGTAATAGCTTATTACTATACTTTCAATTCATGTAATGTTTTTCTAATTTTCTCCAATTCAATATTGTGTTTGCTTAGTGTTTTAGGTAATTCTCCTAGATTTATTTCTTTTCTCCTTATGTATGCTCCAGTAGCTATTAATGTAGCTCCTATGATGTTGCTCATAACTGGTTCAGGTATGCCAGCCATGCAGAAAACACCTGCCTTTATGAATTTATCACTTATACTATTCCTACCTGTTATTTCTCCTAGATATTTAATGTTTCTATGTGTTTCTCTTATTATGCTATCTATTGAGTTATAGGTGTTTAGTGCTTCAAATATTAGTTTTCCAAATTCACTAGCCTTACTTCTCATAGCTCTCTGAAAGTTTAGTTTTAAGATTTTTAACTGTTTCTAAACTTAGTTTTAGTAATACTGTAATTTAGCGTTTACTCCTTCTCCTCAATGTAACTACTACAGCTATAATTATAGCTGTAGCTATGATTGTTATGATTGTAATTAATGGCCAGCTAAACGTCATTACTACATTAACTCTTCTATCAGCTGCATTAAACACCACTATCTTCTCCTCTAGATGGGAGGCTATTAATGTGTAGAATCCCTCTGGTAATCCTAGAAATCTAGTTACTCCATTATAGTCTGCAGTCTTACTTATTCTTGTTCCATTTATAAATATTATTGATATTGAACAGTTCGAGATTGGAAGTCCTAAAATATCCTTAACGTTTACTTCAACATCATATACTTTACACTTAACAATAACTTCTAACGGTGATGAAATATTAAGAATTACTGTCTCTGCTAATATGTTAACTCCGTCTAGAACTACAGATTCAAGTTTATGTACGCCTTTGTCAAGCCATACTCCATCATAGTTTGATAAGATAACTTTTGAGTTATTAGATGCTTGAATAATTATGTACTTAGGTATTATGATTCTCTCCTGGAAGTCTTTGAACTTAAATCTTACGCTATACTGTTCACTCCATTGAGCCTTAATGATTAATGGTTGATTAACAGTTATACTGGTCCTGGGTGTATTAACATCTATACTCCATCCCTTGAAAACTTCTCTAACTCCCTTAGCTACTGTAACTATCGGGTCTATACTTATACTAGCTGCTGTCCCTCTACTATACCATCCACTACCATTAGCTACTCCATATTGTGATTCTACTGTAACCTTAAACTCTAACTCGTATAAGGCAGCAATAATTATTGGGCTATCAACTTTAACATTAATTGTAGAATTTTCCCCTATGTAGCCTCCAATCCATTGCTTAAACCTATATCTTGTATCTGGCTTTACATCAATGGTTACTGGAACTGATATTGTGAGTGTTTGGTCCGCATCAATCCATTTAACGTAGTGATGTCCGATGCTAGCTGTAATGCTTTCCCCGTTAACCACTAAATTTAGTGAGGCAGGGGCTTCACGTCCAACGACTTTAATATCTACAGCATACTGGGTTTTATAGTTGGCAATTATTGTCTTTGCCTTATCCATTACTACATTTTCTTCTGGAGATGTAGCAGTAAGATCTCCACTCCAACCTGTAAAGACATATTTAGTACTTGGATTTGCATAGATAGTACTTGGTACTGAAACTGAAGCTATACTTCCTGAATCATACCACTTAGATTCTAATCCTGCTATAACACCTGGTGGATTTGAAACTATATTGAGTATGTATTGTGTCTTCCATTGAAAATATACTGTATATGGAGAATTCATAGTTACAGTTCCACTTGATCCGCTATACAATACATTACCAATACTATATCCTATACAAACATATCTTACCCCCCATCCACCGTATACTGGTGAAGATATACTAAAGGATACTTTAACTCCCTCATCATGCCATCCACCACCGCTTGGAATACCGTATGGAGATGAAACATTAAGATAATATTGTAGCTTATAATATGCTTTAAGAGTTTTATCTCCACTCACGCTAACAGTTCTACTTGAACCATACTTCCCATCACTCCACTCCTGTATTAAGTATCTGCTTTGAGGATTTATATAGAGTGTTTCTGCAACTTTGATAGTATATGTTCCCTTATCAACATATAAGTAGTCTTCATAAACCCCAGTAGCTTTCCACCCATCAATTTCTATATATGCCTGATTTTTAGTATCTGTAGGTAGGCTTTTATCCCCAATCTTTAATAGCTTAACTGTTAACTTATACCTTCCATAGTTTGCTTTTATCTCCATATCATGCCAGATAGTTATCTCTATAGGATTACTTCTTGATGTAATATCCATGCTCCAATATGAGAAGTAATATGTAATACCATCTATAACTATACTTGAAGATGCTGAAACAACATATACCTCTCCACGTAGTAACCCTTCAAACCTTACATAGCCTGAGGTACCTACAGTTTTTGAGCCTACTCCTGAAATAAATATATTTACTCCCTGAGGAGCATATATAGTTAAACTATATGTTTCAGCTTTTAGCTGTTTAGGGCTTAAGGAAATAATGAATACTAACATCAACATTAATACTATTATACCTCTCATACATTATCTTAACTATAATAATTTTATAAGCTTTATGGTTTAATTAAGTATGTCTAACTTATTCATAAATACTTCTACTATAGCTTTGGCTTTGTTAACTTTAGATTTATTTGGGAGTTCTCTCCCTTATTTATGGTGTTAGTATGTCTAAAGTTGTTAGATTTGTTAGGGAGAGAACTCCATTTACTTTAATTGTTTATGGTGCTTATATATATTTTCGTTCTTCTAGGATGGCTTCAGATATTTAGTTTATTGTTTTAGGTTATGTATCCATATTATGGTTTATCTTAAGCTTCCTATTTGAATTTGATAGGAGGGATGTTAGAATTTATGTTGATGATACTATTATTAGTGTAGGTTCTAAGAGTAAGGTTGTTTATGTTGCATTCGAGCCATTATTGAGGAGAATTCTCTACATATGGGTTTGTGATGTTGCAACATGCTTATATAGGATAGAACTAAGCTATTCGATAACTATATACCGTGCATGAAGGATAAATGCGATAATGAGCATGCATTAATGCTTATAAAATCAATAATATACATACTAAACAAACATGGATTAACAGGAAAATAAAAGCTAGAGAATTCATAGAAAACATAATACCAAAAATAGAGGTGATAAAACATGCTTAAGTTAACAAAGCCATAGCTTTTAAGTTTAGGGGAATTGATGAAGCTTAAATAAGTGAAGACAGTCTGGTTTAATAATTTGATACTATCAAGTCAGCATATAGTAGCCCATAGAGTTTAGGCTTAACTTAACGATATAGTTCCACGGGCCATTCATGGATTAGAAGGTAAAATCTAGCATTAAACCTATATCCATAGTAATAGAAACTAAAAGAGGAATTAATAAGCTGTGAGAATTCATAGATGCATGTTGTTGTAAGTGTGACTCTATGCCCTTAAGAGTAATGTTAGTCAGGCAACGAGTACGCTTCTGAAGATTTAATAACTTTGGATATGCTTAATAAACCTAGGAAGCCCTATGGGATGTTACATATGGAGTAGACAGGGAGTAAGCTATCGTTAATTAGGTATAGAGATAAAGTTCCGTGAATTCTAGAAGTAGTAGGAACCCACATTTACAATGTTAAGCTATGTAAGAGAATGAGTCGGCAGTAAAAAAGTTCTTTGCATGAATGAAATTATATACTAGTATTTATAAAAGAAGAAAAGTATATACTATTTTTATTTTTTAAAAAAAGTAAAAGTTGTATATTATAAAATTTTATAATTATTTTTCAGAAAATAATATTGATATGTTTGAATTTATTATAAATTCCATAGATATAGTATTAACTTTAATGTCTATACCTTTATCTATATCCATCATAGTATTAGCTGTTTTATTTGTAAGATTTTTTAAGAGGACACCATTTGAAAAAGCATGGAAAAGGCTTTTCCTCATTCCTCCTATTCTACTTTCCGTAGCAATACTAAGCTTTATAACTAAGGAAATACCTTTAGGTGATCATGTATACTATAGTTTAAAATTATTTTTAATATTCATATCATTATTTATGTTTCTACTTAGCTTATGTAGTTTTTATCAAGCATTAACTTATATTCAGCCATATCCTGGTGCAGTAATAGTTAGGCTTGAAAACTCTAAAGAAAAATATTATAATGGAAACAACGATCAAAAAAGGGAAACAATATCCATAAGTAGAAGTGTATATGAAGTACTTAAGAGGCTAGCTGACGAGAGGGGAATAACTGTAAATCAGTTTGTATATAATGTAATTGTTCTTGAATGGCTTAAATGGAGAGAGAAAGCCCTAAATGACTTAAATAAAGGTAAAAGAAAATCATCATGAATTAACTCCTACAACCTTTTAAATTTAAATATTTCTAACAGTCTTTCTTATGAGTATTGACAAGTGATTATGAGTACAAGAATACTGTAAGAGTTAAAGTCTCTAATATTTAGTAATGTAATTGCTTGCTAAACTACTTAAAGCTGAATGTTATTCTAAACACTCCACTCAGCTTATTAACTACTCTAAATCTCATAAAGTCTGAAAACATGTATTTAAATGATTAAATATTTATTGTAAAGATTAATATATAAAAAATAAACATAATATATATTTTTTACCTTTTGTAAATACTATTGAGGTGGGAACTGTGGAGATAAATACTAGTAAAAATAAAGAGAAATTCATAACTACAGATTATAGTACAAATATAAAATTACGCTTAACAGCTTTAGCTATTTCTGGATTCTTAATGTTAGCTTTAGGTGTAGGAATTCCACAGTTAGTAGCAGTTTTCATAGTGGTCTTCCTAATAATATCATGCTATACAGCATTTGAATTATCCTATATGTTCTATAAGGAAAAGACCGCAATGATTAGGATAAGTCCTCCAATAATACTAACAGAAGAAGTATTACCTGTTCCGAGTGAAAAGAAGCAAGATAACTAGGTGATCTAAATGAATAGAAGAGAATTCCTTAAATCATCATTATTTTTTTCATCAAGTATAGCGGTTCTATCTATGTTCAATAGTATAAATAAAACTTACCCTACTAGAGTGGAGGAATTAGATAGCTATGGGATGCTTATTGATGTTACAAAATGTATTGGGTGCGGGTCATGCTACGTTGCATGTAAGATAGCAAACAATCTACCAGTTGAAAGTGAAAACATACCTAGAGCAAGCTTAGATTTAAGCTCAACAAGATTTACAAACGTATTCACAAGAAGGATAGGTGATAAATACAGATTTGTTAAAATACAGTGTATGCATTGTATTGATCCAGCATGCGTAGCTGCATGTACTGTTGGCGCGATGAGGAAAACAGAGACTGGAGCTGTAGTTGTTGATGAATCTAAATGTGTTGGTTGTAGATATTGCATGGTTGCATGCCCATTTAAAATACCGAGATTTCAATGGGATAAACAATTAGCAATTGTAGCTAAGTGTACTTTATGCCTTAATAGATTAGAGAAGGGTATTCAGCCAGCATGTGCATCAGTATGTCCAACAAATGCCATAAAGTTCGGTAAACGTAAGGAACTAATTGAGGAGGCATGGAGAAGAATAAATAATAATGAAAAATACGTTAAACATGTATATGGCGAATCAGAGGTTGGAGGAACTTCTATACTATATATATCCGATGTGCCCTTTGAACTATTAGGCTTTCCTAAACTGCCTGAATACAGCTTACCCTCAATTACTGAGAACTGGTTTAAGTATGCTGTTCCATCAATAATTACTATTGGAATCCTACTTCTAGGAGGAGCTTATCTATACAATGAAAGATTGAATAAGAAAAGGAGGGTGATTTATGAGTAAAGCCAAACCTGAAACTCTAGAGGAAATACTTGCTCCAGAACTAAAGATTAAAGTAGCTAATAAGCGACTCATAGCATGGCTAACTGTACTTTCAATATTTATTGGAATTGGTGCATATGGAGTTTATCTAAGATTTACAAGAGGGCTTTTAATCACTGCTCTAAGCAATGAATATCCTTGGGGTTTATGGATTAGTATAGATGTTCTAGCAACAATAGCTTTAGGAGCAGGAGCTTTTGTAATTGCTGCTTCGGTTTACTGTTTTGGAATTCATGAATTGGAGTCGTTGGTTAGACCCTCAGTTCTAAGTGCCTTAATAGCATACATTATTGGAACCGTAGCATTAATAATAGATATAGGTCGACCAGATAGGTTCTGGATTACCCTAATTTCACCTAATCATCATTCAATAATGTGGGAGAATGTTATCTGCATAACAATATATTTAATGTGTCTATTAGTGGAGTTTAGTACAATTGCGAGAGAAAGTAATTATGTAGAGTTTAAGCTGATACCGAGAATACCTAAAAATCTAGTGGTTATAGCAGTAATTGCTGGAGCTATACTTTCAACAATGCATCAATCAGGTTTAGGGGGAGTATACTTGGTAACACCTGTAAGGATCAATACACTATGGTGGACAGAGTTTATACCAGTACTATTCTGGACATCAGCAGTTGCAGGAGGATTAGGAATGGTTATTTTTGAGTCAATTATAAGCTCAAAAATTCTTAGAATACCACTAGAGAAAAATGCAATAAATATATTAGTGAAAATGATCCTATTCTTCTCCATACTATACCTATACTTCAGAGTGTCCGTATTAGCATTTAAAGTAGGTATTGAGCAAATACTAGTTAACCAGTTCGTATTAATGGAGATATTGCTATGTAGTTTAATACCTATTTTCCTACTTGCAGTACCTAAAATTAGGAGGAATGTTATCGGATTATTTGTAGCTTCCATTTCATTAATGGGTGGAGCTGTGATAAGTAGATGGAACCTAGTAGTAACTTCCATGGTTACTTCAAGCATTTACTATCCAACTTGGATTGAAGCTGGTATAACCATAGGTCTAATAGCACTAACTCTACTATTCTATACAGCAGCAGTAAAGCTATTCCCAATATATCCAACTGTAGAAATACCTATACCAGAAGTAGTAGTTAAAAAAGAAGTTTCTACGCCACTAAAAGAAACACATCACTAATTTTTATATATTTAAACCCCAATATGAATATGCCTGATTTTATTTTTGTAGTATTATTTTCTATAAATTCTTTGCCTATTAGTGATGTTTATGCAATCTATTAAAAAACCCTGTAGGATTGGTTTGATTGAGGTTTATACTGGTGAGGGTAGAGGTAAAACTACAGCTGCTTTCGGTTTAGCTCTTCGCGCGGTTGGA
>JAWBQF010000006.1:0-100702 GCA_038845975.1 Methanomethylicia archaeon | reverse complement strand
CTCGTTAACTTTCTCGATTGATTTGATGGTTATCCATTTAGGAGTTTTAAACTCTAATGCTTTAAATGGCTTTACATAGAGTTCTACTTTATAGCTTTCCCCAGCAATAATCTTAACATTATGGTTTCTAGGCTCCACAATCAATTCACTTCTTAACCTAGCTATATCCATCCTAAACATTAATGCTTCAACAAGTAGTGTAGCGATGATTGTGAATGGTATTGTAGACATGTATATATCCTTAAATATGAAGCTGAGGAGGAATGTAGTTATGGTTAGGATTAGGGCTTTAAATCCCCGATGTGTTAGCTTCACTGTTTAGACACCTCCTCTCTAAGACTTAATAGGTGTGTTGGGAAGCTGAATCGTAAAGCTTCACAGTACTTATGCTTTTAAATCCATTACTGTTTCCCAATTCTTTCCTTTACGAGTTTCTGAAGGATTTCTCTACTCCAATCCGGATGCTTTCTTAAAGCCTCATCAACTTCATCTATAATTCTATGCTTAATTATTGGTGTATATTTTATGATGAATGCTGTAACTATTATTAGTATGCTGTATTTAGCCTCTATTGTTAGGGAGAATTTAGCGATGACGTTTAGAGACTCCTTTACAGCTGTGTATGGGGTTGTAGACCAGTGGGAAATGTCTAGAAATACTTTACGTTCATTGATTATATTTTTTAGAAGTTTCTGGTTATCCTCCATGTTAATCATTGAGTTAATCATAATGCTTGGATCGGATAGCATGATGATTAGCCCGGAGCCGTAGGGTATTTCAGCTATAACTGGGAATGGTCCCTTAGGCTCTTCAGGATCCCATTTACCGTTGAGGTTCAGATCGAGGTAGCTGAAGGAGCTTGAGGAGGCTAGGGGTTTAAGCTGTAAGCCATCAATTACTGTTGCATAGTTAAACGTAATCGTGCTAATATTCCATGCTTTAAGCTCCTTAACTGTTATCTTCGGTAGGGATGATGATTTCTCCATGAATAATGGATCTCTTAGAAGGGAATTGTTGAATCTAGCTGTTATGCCTAAGCCTTCTAGTAGTGTGTTTGAAAGTCCGAAGTCGTCAGCAACTATTAAAAGCCCACCATTCTGGAGGAAGTTTTTAATGGCTTCAATCTCGCTGGATGTGAACGGTATGGATGGGGATAGTATTATTAGTGCTTTACTACCTGGATAGGTTAATACTGTTGCTTCCAGTTTTCCAAACGTAATGTTGAGTATTTCTACAGCTCTACTTAAACCATTCCAGTACGTGTTTTCAGGGTGGAAGTCATCTATTGGTGGTGTTAGGTAGATTATTAGTAGGCTAACAGTTAGGGAGAGGAGGAGGCTGAATACTATTATTTTCCTAGTCATGTTTAAACCCTTTAATATCTTTAAGTAGATTCATAGCTTTATCCATATCAGGCTCAATACCACCGTAAAGATAGGCTTCAGCCATATAGCTTAACTCTCTAAACTGATCTGTGATGCCGTCTAGGAATTCCCCTACTATTGTTAAGTATTCCCTAATAGTATTGTATGGCTTCATCTCTATACCAGTAATCCTCATAATAATATCTACAGCCTCAAAATAGATTCTAGCAATACCTACCGGTAGGGGTTTAGCTTCCTTAATCGGTTCTCTAATTGGGGTTGATGGTGTTATCTCGGCTTCCCATCTACGTTTCGGTATGGTTGTTTTTAGGAGGATTAATGCTAGGATTATTGGGGCTGAAGCCATGTAGGGGTTTAACGTAAATATTGATTCCTCAACTATAGCTATCCTATACCATGGCTCCTTCGGATTTAATATAGCTTTAACAATATGGAATCCAGTATTTACTGTATGTGGTGTTTGAATATCAATTGCAAATAATCCTTGACTATCCGTAGCTACTAGATATGTTTGACCGTAGATTTCCAGTGTTATATTTGCCTCTCCTAGAGGTGTCTCGCCCCCTAATGCTAGACCAGTAAGTCTTGTTTTGAATCCGCTTAAAGCTATGAGTGGAGGCTTAATGGTTAGGATTGATGGAAGACGATAGACAGTTAGTTTAAGAGTTGTTTCTGATGGAGCTATAGTATTTAGGCTATAGCTTCCAACAATAATAGTGTATGTACCCTCATCAATACTATCCGGAACTGTTAGTGTAGTGTTAAACCATCCTGTACTGTTCACGTTAATGGTTGAATGCTTGTTGAAGGCTTTAACGTAGACTTCCGGAACTCTAGGCTCTATTAAGCCTACTAAGTAGATTTTATCAAGGGGCTTAACGTAACTCCTATCTATGAATGCCTTAATGATAGGTGTAGTATATAGGAGTTTGATTTTAACTATGTTTGATGTTGATGATTTAAATCTCCCAATATCACTTCCTAGAGGCGTGAAGGAAGCATAGAGTTTAACCTCCTCTCTATATATGTAGGGTATGGTGATCTCCCTACTGAAGTATCCTTCACTATTTGTTACTGCTGTTGCTATGTGTTTATCCTCAATATATATTGAGATGTTTCTATTCCCTAATGGATGAATGCTTTCTAAGTATCCGCTAACCCTAATTGTTGAGCCAACCCAAACCCTATACTTATCAACCTGAATGGTTAATCTCGTCTCATAAATTTCACCTATATATGTTAATCTATACCATAAATCCCTAATTTCAATCCAGTAGCTATTAATAATACTTTTAAGATTACCTAGTTTATCTAGTAGCTGTCTTAATGGAATTCTTTTAGATAACTGTATGCATGCTGCTTCAAGCTCATTATGGGTTAAATTGGCTTTAGCTAGTGTTAATGATGCTTCATCAAGACATCTTCTAGAATCATCGATAAAACCTAAAACATAGAATTTATATGCATAGTTAATATTTAAATTCGTCTCGTTTAGTAGCTGAACTTCACTATTTAGAAGCTCATTAAATCTGCTAAATACGTACTTAATGTTTTCAGGTACGTATACATTTATTACTTCACGTAGCTTCTCGATAGCATTACTGTAATCCTCAGCCCGTACGAAATCTATAATTGAGCTATAGATAAACAATAAATCCGGAGCATACGGTATCTCATCAGCAACCTCACGTATATCCACATGGTGAGGTATAGTTGAAGCTACTAGCTGAAGAGCTAGGATAATTAGGACTGTAAAGACCAGTAAGCTCTTAAAAGCCTGAAGCCTACAGGATCTCCAAGCCCTATTAACTATTCCAGCCAATTAACCACCTAACTCTCTAACCTCTTAATTGCTATTATTTACATAGACACCTCGAAGCTTCCGGATTCGTTAACTGAGATATAGTTATCAACATAAATAGGAGTGGAGCCTATGCTGTTAGGCTTATTGTTGATGTGTTCTATGTTGATTTATCTTCTTAATTGATGCTCTAAGGTGTTAATAGTTTCCATTCTAGAACTTCAAGAACTCTAATCGTAACTATAATTGTAAATACTATGAGTAGTGTATATGCTAGGATATCTTTAAATCTACGTCTAGGTCTTAAAACGCTTAAAGCTATGAAGTATTCTAGGGTGAACATGGATATGTAGACGTCAATTCTACGTTCACCTAGAGCTGTAAGGGATGGTACTGTTATGAATATCATGAATGCTAGGAGGATGTTGAAGAACATGTTTTTATCCATGTTTTCAGCCGTAGGGCTTAATGGTAATCCTCTTTAAATCCTCCTCCTCGAATTCTGATTCAACATATATTGGACGTTTAAGTATTGAGGCGGCTATGCATGCAGCTATGCTTGCCTCAAGGGATCCGAAAACCCTTCTAAATCTTCCAGCAGCTACATGGCTTCTCAATCCCTTAAGCTCTAAAACTATTCCCTCACTTGTAGCTATATTAACTGATGATGTGAGTTCAGCTACATCGACGAGAATATGGGATATAGCGTCCTCAACATTCATATCTGAAATACCTTCAAACCTTGCAAGCTCGCTTGCTGGTGGTGGAAGTACTAGGTAGACTGCTTCACCATCCTCTACAAATATGCTTTTAGGAGGTGTTTTTGATGTTGGCGGCTTAAATTGACCTGTTAAAGGTATGTATACATATACTCTACCATCATCGTGAAGTATATAGTAGCCTTTAGATGAGGTATTGAAGCCTTCAAGAATTGCTTCTAAGCTTAAAACAGAGCCTTCAAGTAGGGAGCGGACAGTACTGCTTGGTATGGGGTTTATAGGGGTGAGAAGTATTGATACTCCAAGTATTAACATTCCAATTCCAAGAGCTGTTAATGGAGTGTTTAAGAGTATTAGATGGGAGATTATGGTGAATGGAATGCTGAAAAGTATAAGTCCAATACTGAACATGTGGAGGTTCTCCACTATCTTCCACCAAGCATTTCAAGCTTGAAATACGTATACTTCCTTATAAGGGCGCCTGTAGATAATGTAATTGTTAGGATGGTTAGGGAGGCAACTATTGGGTTGAGACGTATACCCCATGGAGTATAGTTAAGTATAAGTCCAACTAGAGGTGTTAGGGCTAGACTTAAACCTATTGATAATGCTAGTCTTTCAAGCTGTGATATATGTTCTCTTTTAGGATATAGTAGCTCTATAAGTGATGCTCCAGGTAGGTATAGTACGAATAGGGATCCTAAAACATATCTAGCATATGTTAGGAGGGGTATATGGATTACTATGTTTGTAGATATAACTGTAGCTACTAGTAGCCAGTACCAGAATGATCTGAGGCTGAAGAGGAATTTGAGAATGGTTCCTGGAGGAGATGGATCTATAAATCTAATAAGGTTGGCTTCCCTTAACCTGTAGAGTTTACGGGCTACCTCATACTTTTTAACTCTAAGCATTCCAGCAATAATATCTATAACCTCACTAATTGTCAACTCACTCCTCCTACTTATAAGCTTCAATATCTCCCTTGAAATCCTATCAAGCTCTACGGTTTCTGTGGAGCTGTTACGTTTAGCCATAGCTGACACCATCTCCCATGATATTTTAGGAGGCCGCCATCATGAATCCACATTTCAAATATAAGCCTTAAATTTCTACCGGGAGTATTTATTCTAATATTTACGGGTATGATTACTGTTTCGTTATGGGGTAGTATAGCCTCATAAAATGCTATTGTAGATGTGTTTGCGGGAATAGTTTCATTAACTAGTGTGGATTTATCTCCAAGCTTAATGTAGATCGTGTAGTACATGATTCTACCTTCATGGTTTCCAATGTAGAGATGGAGTTTAAACGATTCGTTTACAAGAACCTCTCTAGGATAGTCTCCGATCTTCATTTCAGCTCCTAAAACACCAAGCTCGGAGAAGGGTTCAACAACTCTACCGGCTAGGAAGGCTTGGGAGAACGTGAATACTCCAGCTACAACTATTAATGCAAGAACTACAGCTGTAACCTCCTCATCAATCAAGTCCTCCTCACCCTCCAATTACCTCTAGCCCTAATCCATAAGCTCCAGAGAACTCTAGGACCGTAGAAATAGATTAATATGGAGGCAATTATGGTTAGTGATATTGTAGTAGCCAGTATGATTTGATTCATTCTAGCTCTAAATAAACCCTCCTCAACGAGTTTGGGTATGGAGTTGTTTACCATGTTAATAATTGATAAGGCCTTAGATAGCGATTCAGTACTACTATTGGATTCAGCTAGTCTAATAAGGTTTAAAGCCTCATTAAGCATTAAGGCTTCATCCCTAACATTAGCTCCAAGACCTTCAGCCTCCCTAAGCCTTAGGAACACGTATTCTAAATAGCTTCTAGCATCATCAACGCTCTGGGAATATATGCTAGGTATAGATGTAATGAGAATTATGGTGAGGAGTATTGGAATGATTTTAATCATAGCTAACTGTAAATTAAGAATTTAAAAACGTTTCGTCAAGTAATTCCATGGGATTCAGCTTAATATTTAACTGTATTAACGTGTAGAGCTTAATCGATATCTTTATTGGAGTTCATGTAGGGCTCCGTTCTTCAATATGTAGTCTCTACTCGTAGGAAGCTTCTCGTAGATATCTGTTGTCGTTAATATTATTGTAACGTTTCTCTCCCTATTTATCTTAAGGAGGAGGCTGATGAGGAGGTTTGAGTTTTCATCGTCTAGACTTGATGTAGGCTCATCAGCTAGGATAATTCTCGGATTATTAGCTAAAGCCCTTATAACGGCTATGCGTTGCTTCTCCCCACCACTTAGGGTTTCCGGAGTTCTTTCAGCTAGATCTGTAAGGTTGAAGTATTCTAGAAGCCTATATGCTCTTCTCCTCCTCTCCTCTCTACTAATTCCTGCTATTGCTAGAGGTAGCTCAATGTTTTCTAGAACGGTTAGTGACGGTATTAAATTGAAGAATTGGAAGATAAATCCAATACCGTATAGTCTTATATTGGACTTCTCATCATCGCTTAGCCTATAAGTAGGCTTACCGAAAAGCCTAACTTCCCCTATGTCCGGTATTTCTAGAAGACCAATTATCCTAAGTAGAGTTGTCTTCCCAACACCTGACTTACCTCTAATAGCTATAAACTCTCCCTCATCAACTTTAAGGCTTATACCTCTTAACACTTCAATTACGCCATATCTCTTCCAGACATTAAATAGCTCTATCATAACCTCTAAGCTACGAATAGGTTTACAAAGCCGTTTGAGTATATACTGCATAGCTTATGAATTCTTATAGGCCAGTTGTTAGGTAGATCTAGACCATATGGTCCAGCTACATATCCGTTTCTTAGCATTTGCTTGTAAACATATAGGATTCCATTAGGTACGCTGTCTCTGTATAGGTAGCGGTAGCCTTCAGCTACGTTAACGTATAGATTAAAGTAGCTATTAAGCATGTATGAGGCCTTCATATCTCCAAGTACAGTTAAACCATATCCAAAATTGGATAGCCATAAGCCAGTATTAAACTCCTCCGCTCTATATAGCCATTGATAACCCATGTAACGCTCCTCCAATATTGTAGCTGCATAGAAGTTGTAGATGTTTAATAATATAATATATAGCATAGCTGAAGCCACTATAGCCTTAACATATTTACTTCTAGGAGTTTTAGAGCTGTGTTTATGGAGAGATGACGCCGTAAATATTGTTAGTGGAGGCCATAGGAAGTTGATTCCTCTATATAGTAATGCTAAGCCGATTCCTGACCCGCTGAACAATGCATATCCCTCAAGCCCTAGGATAGCTGAAATCCAATACAATGCCGTAATAAATAGCTTATAATCTACTTCACGGAGTCTTCTATATCCTAAAACAGCTAGTAAGGCAGTAACGATGGAGTAGTTCATGTAGGAGATATAGTAGCTTGGAAGTATGGGGGCACCTGGAACAATAGGTTTCCTCATACATAGGAGTATTAACGCTAGTAGTAGGGGAGCTATTGTAAAGCCTATTGGTAAACTCCTCCTAGATGGTGGATGTAGTGTAAGATATGATGCTAAGCTAAGAGAGACAACTTGATATGCGAGTACGGATATCCATTCGCTCCAGCTTAAATCCACTTTAAAACCTCTATAAGCATAAATCTTAAAGTAAAGTATCTCAACAACTACTAAAACCAGGATTGGTTTGAGAATAGATAATCCATGAATTCTAGCAGTAAGGAATCCTAAAGCTAAGCTGAATAATATGGTTAACGTGATTAGAGGGGTTAAGTGATGTGTTAATGCTAAGGCTATGGATGTAATTGTGAAGAGGATAATTCCTTTATGATTTCCAATCATGAATATTAGAATTAGGAGGATGTAGAGGGGGTTAGCATATGTCTCCTTGGTTATACCTGCTGTAAACAGGGTGTGAGGGTAAGCTGTTGCAAAGAGAATGGAGGAGGCTAAGGTAATCCCATAGTCTCCGGAAAGCCTATATACGAGAACATAGAAGACTAGAACTGCTAATCCACCTGTTAGGGGGATACTTAAAGCCATGGCCTCTAATGGTTTAATAGCGGTAATTATGGAGAATACAGCTCCAAACAGGCTGCTAGCAGGCCAATAATTATTATAGCCATCGAAAACACAACTACCTAAATCTATAGGGGTATTGTTTAGGAGGAGCTCAGTATTCCTAATGAGAGGCCATGAATCCGTTGAGAAGGGTAGTCCACTACTCAATGCTGGGTAAAGCCTTAATGTTAAGGCAATAAGTAGAGCTGGGAGGATTAGGATTTTCATTTAGCAGTCAAGATAATACCTACTATTGTAAGCATGGCTGCAAGTATGATGTTTAAAGCTAGAATGAGGGGGTTAAGTTGAAGTGTAATTCTATGTAGTAGAAGTTGAATATAGTTATTGCTATTAGCAGCTATTAGTATAATGGTACCTATAAGGAATCCGGCTATTGATGATATGATAGATAATGGAAGGAACTTAACAATTAGATCTAGTCTTAAAGCCCTCCATGAGGCTCCTAAAGCTCTTAAAACATTAACTTCATATTCATGTTGGGATATAAAGGCTAATTGAGCATTTAGAAAGCTTATACTAGCAAATATGAAGATTATAATAGCAGCAATCATTATGGTCTCTCTTGTTAAACCATACTTATCTAGATAACTCCTCATGAACTTGTAGGCCTCCTCAACACCTATAAGCTTAGAGCCTGAAGGTAGATGGGATACTGGAAGAGGTTTAGATGGGGGTTTATCCTCCCCGCTAATTCTATCTTCAGCTTTAATGAGTCCGCTTAAATCAAATCTATTCCTATCAGCCTTAACCCTTATAAGTGTAGCTAGATTGTAATCTATACCTCTTAGCCATTGACCTACGTATAGGGGTGCTATAACCTCATCATCTAGTGGTGAATAGGATATGTAGATGCCTTTTACTGTTAGCTCTAGGTATTGATTGTTTAAAACACCTAAAACCATAACTTTATCTCCTGGATTTAGCTTAAGCCTATTAGCGGCATTCAATCCCACAATTATGGAGCTTGTATCGTTAAGCTCAATATTTAAGCCGTTAACCATGGTTATACGGGTTAGATTGAAGAAGCTTCTAGGTATTACTCCGCGAATAAATACTGGATATCCATTAACCATGCATGGAGCTATGGTTTCCAAGCTGTAGGCTAAAACACCATTAACTAAGCTGATGTTATCGGCTAGATATGTTGGAACTAGACCAGTAAATGGGGTACGGCTTCCCTTATCATAAATAACCACTATATCCTCTCCCTCACCTAGATAAGTATTGAAGCCCTCATA
This sequence comes from Methanomethylicia archaeon, assembly GCA_038845975.1. Taxonomy (GTDB): domain Archaea; phylum Thermoproteota; class Methanomethylicia; order CALHIW01; family CALHIW01; genus CALHIW01. Next base: position 91,516 of record JAWBQF010000006.1, on the reverse strand, counting down.
GAATCCTAGAAGACTTAAAGCAGTAATAGTAAATAGGGTGGACGTTAATGTGAGGATTAAGGCTAAAAGGGCGATACGGTATTTATTGAAGTATTTAAAGCCTAGAAGCCTCATAAATTCTTCCTAAACATCTTAATATGCATGGGGTTGAGCCGAGAATCGATGATGTTAAAGCATATAGGATTATTTGAGGGATTTGTTCTAGGTTAAGGAATGGATGAACCTCAACACCTATTCCTAGCCATTGTGTAACTGTGGATATTGTTTGGGAGGAAGATAGCCCTAATGATAAGCCGATAATAGATGATGATGAGGCTATAATAGCTATATATGTTAAAACAAGCATGAATACATATCTCCTCCTAGCTCCAATAGCTCTAAGCAGAGTGAATTCATAGTTTAAATCTAGGGTAAGCTTTAAAACAATTATATATGATGTAGCTGCAACCACAATATAGATAGCTAAAAACCATAGATTTAGAAAGCTTAATGTTTGCCTATTTACGTCCTGAATAAACTCTTTAAACATGAATGTCTTAACTATTCTTACTGATGGTTGAAGACTAATAATACTGTTAACTACATCTTCACTATTAGCATCCCTCCTAACCGTAAACTCGATGAGGGATAGTTTACAGTCATCAGTAAGCCGTTGAACAGTTTCTATTGGAGCTAATATCTCAACATCGCTTTGCGTTAATGTCTTGAATATGCCTGTAACCTTTACGCTAATACATTTACCGTTAAAGGATAAGCTTACAGTATCACCTATACTGATTGAAGCTAATCTAGCTAGAATCACTCCAATATTTACCTGGCTACTATTCCCTGCAGCTGAACCATTTATATATGCTCTCCTCATCTTTAAATAGCTATCAACACTACCTACACCTCTAATAATAGCTGTATAGTTTAGTTTATCTATTAGCTTAACCTTAAGAATTCTTTGAGGATTAACGTACTCAATACCGGAAACGTTTCCAAGTAGGCTAGCTAAATCATTCTCAACAAGACCATCACTAATAGATGTTGAGTTCCCACTAAGTACTAGATGGAAACGATTACCGGTAGGGGTAATGAGGGATTCAGCTTGAGCATTAATATAGTTAGTGATTGCAGTTATAGATGATACTATAGCTATAAGAAGAGCTATACTTAAAATAGCTTGTAAACTATTCCTACTGGATAAAAGCATTTTAAGAGTTAGGAGCATGATAAACTCGTATTAATTGCCTTAGTAAGGCATTCTCTAATTCTTAATAAATCAGTTCCCCCTCCAGAATATAGAGTATTCTCAATGAGGGATAAAGCTTCAGCAAGTAGATTATAGATTTCCGTTTTTAATGTTTCTCTAGATTTCTCTAAGTATTCCCTTAGTGTTTCACTTGAACTATACTTAGCTCCCGTTAAGTCCTCGATTAGCTGAATATATGACTGAACGATTTCAGGTAGTGTATTTAAGCTATAGGTTTTACTAGTCTTTCCTGTTTTCTGCTCGATAGTTTTACGTGTAAACCTGTATAGGTGGAGAGTACGACCACCACATCCACCCTTAAGTTTTTCAGGTAGCTTAACCTTCTTTACAGGTGTCCATCCCGGAATTTCATAGGTTAACGTTACAACTCTAGCTCCATCCTTAAGGGATTCTTCAAGTATGGGTTTTAAGATACTGTTCGCCTTACTGTTCAGGAAGATGTAGATGACGTCTGCCTGACTAATATAATTATATTTAAATAGATCTCCATGAGTAACATATACTCTATCTTTAAGCCCCTCCTCAATAATCCTCCTCCTAGACTTCTCCACTAGCTCCCTCTTAATCTCTACACCGATAGCTATAGCACCCCTCCTAGCAGCTGCTATGAGAACCCTACCATCACCAGAACCTAAATCACAAAACACCTCACCACTCTTAAGCTCAGCTAAATCAAGTATTGTCTCTATAGCATCGATAGGTGTTCCAAAGTAAGGTACAATATATTCAGGCTTATTTAATGGCAACTCATCAGGTGGAGGCATAAACAATCCACTAAACACAACTATAAGCTTACTTCAAAATATTTAAGTCTTCACAGTTCATACCTTACGGATATTATGTTGAATGTTACTATGCTTTAACATTATGCTAGCCTTCTAATATATCTCCTATTTAGGATCATGTAAATCTAACAATATTAAAATGCATGCTTGCATGTTTGCTATGATTTGATTCGGGATGATTGGAAATATATCTAGTTTTCCAGTTTATTTTTGTTTGATATTTATGATTTAAATATGGATTAATATTGCATTTAACTTTGTTGTGTTCTTGAATTCTCTTTAAGTTCATGTGCTTAACCCAAGTATTTCTTGTTCTTTGCTGAAATGTCCTCGGCTATCCCTATTGCTTCCTCTGCCTCTTCTCGCTCTGTGAGCTCGTAGTCGGCTTTAGCCCTGTACGATATGGTTTCTTCATGTTTCTGGGAATGAGAAGCCTTTTCCTCCATCTTTCTCCACTCTTCAACATACTCCTTCAAGCCCTTCCTTACGAACTTGAGCTTCGAGTTGTCGATCCGGTCCCCGACGTTCTCCAAGCATCCGGATCTTAAATTATCCACAACTGTTACGCTAGGTCTTCACATATTTACGAGGTAGCCGCTCATGAAGTCTACGCTGTCTATGAGTAGGATCTTCACCTTGACTTCTCCTTTACGGTCTTGTATTCTACTTTGAAAGCCTGGTTATGATTTAGCATGGCTTCGCCTTTAAGGTGTTTGCAGGATAGAGCTTAGGTGAGGTTATAAATGAGGGGTTTCGACATGTTTACTTTATGAGTTTTTCTATGGTTTTGATGTATTCCTCGGTTTTCTTGAGTTCCTCTTTAATGTCCTCTGCATCTAGTATTCCCTCATGGAATCCTAGTATGTGTAGCTTGTAGGCTCTCGCATAGAATTTGTCGTCGATTCCCAGTTGAGCGAGTTTAGGTTCTTTGGCCATGAGGGTTCGTAGCATGTTTTTCCTCTCCTTGTAGCTAGAGGGTTTTCCCATTCCGCTCGCCATGAGGAGTAAATCGGTAGCGATGATTACGGCAAGCCATGCCTTCTCGCTAGCATCCCTAAGTAGGAGGAGGTCTCCTTTCTGCTCGAACTTCTTATACTCTTCGTGAGCGTAAGCTAAAGCTTTGAGTGCTTCATTAACAGCCATACTAACACCATTAGTGTTTAAACGTGCTAGCTATAAAAATTCTTCGAAGCAAAAGGGTATATTGGAGTAGTTATGTATTAGACTTGCTTTTGAGGTGTTTGTATAATAGGCTTAAGGCTTCTCCGGTCAGCTTGATCTCTATGGTCGGCCTTTCAGCCTTAACCCCTTCAACTCTTTAAACTGCTTGGCCGCAAGTGTAAAGCCACACCAATCAAGCTGCTCTTTACTCACGGCTAATCCTCACCGTGCTCATCGCTCACTTTCCTCTTCATACATCGCGGTTGCATCAGGACCTCTCTATCAGCTTCCCCGCAAGCTTCACCTTTACTGGCTCATGTTCCGCTTCGAAAAGCCTATCCACTAGGTTGTGGTCTAGCTTTCCATATTTCTCCATGTTGATTACCTATATGTCATGGGCTTTCAGCTTAGTGTTTACTGGTTGTTTATCAATTCCTCAGATTTTTATGTTTCAGTATGGTGTTTTGTATATTGGTGGTGTGTTTATGTATGATATTCCTAGGTGGAATATGTATGCTTCATCTTCAATCCATTTCTCAGCTTCTCTATTCCCCCACTTTAAGGCGTATGATGAGTATGATTTAGCTATTCTTAATCCATGTTGATATATTGATTTTAGGAGTTTATTCTCTATTAATTCTAGGATTTTGAAAACTATCTTAATTAGACAGCTTCCTAATACTTTACTCTTAACGATTCTAACTGTTTTTATTGTTAATTCTATTATTGATCTCTCCTCTAAAGATAGTTTAAACCATACCCTCCTCCTTAAAGCTAAAACCCTAAGATTAGAAAGCAAACTACAATACATGTAAATCCTTATAGTATTAAAATGCGTACTTATATGTTTTGCTATATTGATTCAATATATTGAAAATATATCTAGTTTTCCAGTCTTTTTGTTTCTCTCAGCTTCTCCATATTTTCATGTTATCATCTTATGATGTTTAAACATTCTCGTCCTTGTTGAAGATTTAAACGTCTATTATCATCTACTTCTTTTCTAGAACGTTGGGTTAACGTATCTCCATAGCAGATCTCTACTCTTGAGGATGCTGATGTCAGGAGGATGTAGCTAGTATAAACATAGTATCCATGTTTCCTTCATGAATTTCACGATGAATTCATAGATATGTATAGAGTATTTAGTGGATGCTTTAGCACTAATCGATAACCTTGAAATACTTACTTAACTTCTTCAAATTATCATTGATGATGGTTGAATTATATTCTCATGATATTTCATATTTCTCCATAATGTCTAGCTTCATGATTATTTGACTAGATTATGGCTTCTATTCAGATAGTTATTAATTAAGGGATGTTGCTCTACACTCTTTCTTATAGTTAACGGAATCCCAGGATCTTCATATATTCGTAGATAGTCCTTCTCAATTCTTGCTTAGCTTCTTAAAGTAGTATTAAGGGTTTTTATTATTTCCATGTCCTTTTAAGCTTCTTCTCGGCTTTACTATTCTTAAAGAGTAACTGATATGTAGCTAGGGAGAAGCTTAATTGGAAATGAAGATGGAATTCTTATTCCTTAAGGATGTTAATAACCATTCATCAATGTAGGACAGCTAAGCCTAGCATATTATTCGCTTGAAGGTATAAGCTGGAGAATAACAACTATATGGTTACTAAGCTGAAATCATTACTATAATCATTAATTCTACAAATGATATTACATGATTTACGATATTGCTTGATTCCTTATGAATGTGATGAAATAGCTTCAAAATATTTACTATTTTAGATAGGTTTAAATATTGATCTAGGCATTATTATAGTGTGAGTAGGGATATTGTATTTGAGCTTTTAGAGGGAGAGTGGGAGAATAGGAGGAGGAAGGTTGTAGAGACGAGGAGGATTGAGGCTGAGGACATAATGGTACTATCAATAATGAGGTTAAACCATGAAGTAAGAGAAATAATGAGTAAAATGGCTACGAAAGAGGATATTAAGAATATGGCTACAAGGGAAGATATAAAAAACATGGCTACGAAGGAAGACCTAAAGAATATGGCGACCAAGGAAGATATTAGAAATATGGCTACGAAAGAGGACTTAAAGAATATGGCTACGAAGGAAGACATTAAGGATATGGTTACAAAGGAAGACTTAAAGAATATGGTTACAAAGGAGGATTTTGAGGATTTGAAGAGTGATGTTAATACGTTAAGAAGTGAATTTAATATATTGAGGAGTGATGTTAATGCTTTGAAGAGTGATTTTAACGTGTTGAGGAGTGAGGTGAGGATGTTGAGGAGTGAGGTGAGGATGTTGAGGTGGGGTATTGGTATTGGATTTACAGTAGTTAGCATACTAATAATGCTAATGCAGACTCTAGCTATATTCATGAGGTAGTTACTAATCGTTTCGGTTATTAGGTTTCATGTATTGATATTGTTTCAGCTTCATCTCCTAAATCTTTCTTAGAATTTATGGTTGCCAAGTATGTTAATGCTTTTGTTTTATGTTTAGCTTCATTTTCTATCAATATCACATTATTAGTAATATTAATAGTATGAATGACTTATTATCATGTATTCTCATGATGTATAATTATTAAATTGTTTATCCTATATGCTGTCCTACATTTAATACTATAAAATTACTTAGATCATAATTATCTTAATCTTCTTGATGTTTAGATGTGGTGTATTACAATATTGAAGTCCTAGTAATTATCGTTTAATAATTCTTAATATCATCTCAGAAATTTGAATATGTATTAATTCTCCGTTGTTAAAGTATATGTATTTTCTGTTAGGTATGGGTTGAGAACGTACTTCCTAAATTTCCATTTATTGTATGTAAATGATCATTACGGTTACCTATAGCTATGGAGTGATTTTGAGGGATTCTCATTTCTATGAGGTTAATGTTGGTTTTACGGCTTCTACTTATCTTTATTACTATTGAAATATTGTTTGCTGTTTAATTGTTTCCCGTACATAATGAATATTTATTGATTTCCAATATGTGGAATTAAATTTTAATTGAGCTTAATACATATTTGTACCTCATAAAATGGGATTTTATTATAGGGAAAGATTTAATAGTTACTATTAATATTACTAGTTAATGATGCTGGTAATACTTATGGAGAAAGTGATTAAAGTATCCGTATATGAAGAAATATGTTATTCCAGTTGCTCTGTACTCTACGATATTTTTCCCATCATAAATGATAATTCATATTGAGGGCAAGTACGATGGTTCTACAGTTATGAGTAATTCTGGGGGTTGAGGATGGTTGGATTAAGCTTTGAGGAGGCTGTTAAACTGCATGGACATAAGGGACCTTGGCTTGTATTAGGCTATAGAGCAGGTCTTTATGCTAGGGAGTTTCTTAAACCTACTGGTATACATGATCTTTACTGTATAATACATGTTCCTATGAAAAGACCGTATACATGCATAATTGATGGAGTGCAGGCAGCAGCATGCTGTACTCTTGGAAAACTAAATATAGAAGTTGTTAATTCGGAAAGCAATCTAATAAGGCTTATATTCATCAATACTAAAACTAGTAGGAAAATTGAGTTGAAGCTAAGGGAAAACGTAGCTGAACTAATCAACAGCTTAATTAAGGATTTAGCTGGAGAGCGAGATCTGGAAAACATTACCGATGACGTGATTGAGGATGTAGCTGATGAGATCTGGAGAAGAAATATATGGGAGCTATTCGAGAAGCTATAGGAGTTGAAAGTTAATTAATATGAGTTCTCATTGCTTTTACGGGCAACCACTTATTTATTACTATCAATTCCTTATGAGACCTAAATAAGCCAACATATAGAGACAAAACCCTCTAAACATCCCACTTAAATCGTTGAATTCCTCCACATCAAACATAACATGTTAATCTATTATTTCCAATATAAAAACCACAATATAGGCTCCATATCACTGTTATTATATCCAATAAGCTTATAGACTTATCATTAACGGAGACATGTATAACTATGAAATTAAGATACTTAGGAGTAATAAATATTCTACAACATCTAATACATAATAAGGAGATGATAATAAGTCATAAAGCTTCTAGCTATACGTTTAGTAGAAATACATTAATTTAAAGCATAAGCTTTATATGTTTTAAACATTATTTACCTTAATGTCTGAAAGCATTGTTGATGAGGTTATTGATGCTGTTGAGAGGAATCCTAATGTTAGACGTAGGCTTGCATCAGCTTTGGCTATAGATTCTGATGTAAGGCTAGCAATAATAAATGCGGTTGTAAGGGATGTAGCAACTAAAAGCGATATTGAAGCATTAAGAAGTGAGATAGGTAATGTGAATAAGAGGATTGATTCGTTGATTAAGTGGATTATTGGGCTTATGGCTGCTATGTGGACGTCAATAATGGGGACGCTTCTAGTATTAATATTTAGATAAATTATTTTAGGCTATCTATTCTTGAGGATATCACAGGCTTAGTGAGGAATGCTTAAACTTAGAACTATAACATTTCGTTAAATGATAGAATATTCTTATGTAAATGTTGATTTTAAGTAAGGCTATTAGGTTTAAATAATGCTTATTAAGCTCATGACATATGAGGATACTATATCATTATGTGGAATATAAGCTAAGTTTACCGGACAATATTATGCATCAACAATCAAATGTAGGAAGAGATATTGGTAAGATGGAGCTAATCATGAGGAGAAAAAGATAGAATCTAAGTGGGTGGTAGGAATGGAGTTTGTTGAATTTATATTAAGGTTTCATATGATTGGTTTAAACTTTTAACCTGTTATTATGCTGGTTTTACATTTTCTGATGAATTTGCTTCTTGCTCTCACAATCTTAGATTGCCTATTTAGGAGAAGGTTAGGATGTTATAGATGCTTGTAGGCTTAATTGAGGAGGATTACTTCATAGATTCAAGCTGTCTTGATGATGTTGATTAGGGCTACCTAGTAGGCTCTTAAAGTGTAATTTAAGAGTATTACGTGATAAATTATTGGATGATCTTGGAGTCCACAGTTTCTAATTATCTACTTTTAGACTTAAAGAGTTAAGTAAATGTTTACTCTTCATTATAGTGTCGTTTCGGCTTCTTAGAAGTCATTATAACTCCGCTTATATATCCTCCTATTTCTAACTCATTAGCATATCTTCATATCGAATTCAGTATTCTACATGATGACATTCATGATTTCTCAGCTCTTTTATTTGTTAATCTACCCTATATTATTAAAGCTAGGAGATGGGTACGGTTTAGGAATTAATGAAGATGGTTTAAACTTTAGATGATGGTAGTTTCCGCGCTATATATTTTATAAGGTATTTTAATAGTTATTAATAATAAATTTATATTTAATCAATTATATTGGATATTAAGCTTTCCAGTTCACATTATCTTGTTGCTTAACAATCAATTACGTTCATAGAGCTCCCACTTAACCTGAATTTGGGTTTTATTGAATGGTCGTTAATGATTGTGTGGAATCGTTTAATGATTTGAGCTTTTAGAATGATTATTCTTGTTAGCATGGTTGTATATTTTAGTACGTTGGTGATTTAGCTAATATGAAGTATGTTGTTATCTATAGGGTAGGTATTCTCTTCCAAGTATTTCTCTTGCAGTTATTATCTTCATTATTTCTATGCTTCCATCAGCCCATCCGAATCCTCTTACGTCCCTATACATTCTTTCAAGAGGGTACTCTACTGTATATCCTATTGCACCATGTATTTGCATTGAGTCATCGATTGCTTTTATAGCAGCTTCAACACCAAGCCATTTAGCCATTGCATGTATTTTTATAAGCTCTCTTGTTTCCCCCTTATCTGCAAGCCATAGAGCTTTATAGCATAGAAGCTTTGCGGCTTCAATATTCATGTAGTTCCTCGCAATTCTAAACTGTATTTCCTCGAATTTTGCTAGCGGCTTCCCAAATACTTTCCTCTGCTTAGCATATTCTATTGTAAGTTCAAGTGCTTTCTCAGCAGCTCCGAGAGCTACAAGAGTCCATAAAACCCTTCCAGGATTGAAATGCTCCATAATATAGTAGAATCCTCTATTCTCCTCACCTATGATGTTTCCTATGGGTACTTTGGCGTTGTTGAATCTTAAGCCTCCGAATTTGCTTCCTCTTAGCCCCATATCCTCAATTTCATATCTTTCAATTCCTTCGCTATCCAAGTTAACCAATAAAGCGCTTATGGCTTTATGTCCTGCCTCTATTGGTCCTGTCTTTACGAATACTATGAATAGATCTAGGCCTCCTGGAGCAGCTCCCGTTATATATGATTTTTCGCCGTTGATGATGTAGTGTTCACCTCTTCTCTCAGCCTTCGTCGTTATGGATGCGAAGTCGCTACCATATCCTGGCTCCGTTAACGCTAGCCCTATTTTCCTTTTGCATTTTACGAGTTTCTCAAGCCATTCATCCTTTAGGCTTTTTGATGCTATCCTACTTATGAGCATTACGGCATTGTTGTGTACGTAAAGTATAACACCACAGTTACAGTCCACTCTTCCAATTTCCTCATGAATAATACCAGCAGTAACATTATCTATATCCTGTCCACCATATTCTTTAGGAGCATATAAACCCATAAGACCCATATCAGCCATCTTTAAAATACATTCATGTGGGAACTCTCTACTTCTATCCCATAGTGCTGCTTTAGGAGCAATTTCCCTCTCGAAGAATTCACGAACCATTTTACGTGTTAAAACCTGATCCTCGGAGAAGCTGAAGTTGAGAGCCAAATAATCACCAACACAATACTAATTTAAAGCTTTTAAAGATTAAGCTCATTTCAAGCTGAAGCTAAATTAGACGATAAGAATTGTGAATTCTGCTTCGTGTTAGTATTAGGTTTTTAGGATCCTTGAAGGTTCTATTAGAATTGGATTCCAGTATGCTTTCTATCTTATTAGGTATTTCCATGATAGTATTATGCCAGCTTATAAGATTTAACTTCTAAATGAATTTATTAACATCAATCTAGAGAGATCTAGCAATATGAGGTGAAAACCTATAGGTTGCCAGCTTTAATAATTTCAGTTTAGGTTATTATGTTTATTATAAGAGATTATGGTTTTGATTTTTAGGTTAAATAGCTAAATCTATAAGTTAGTATGTGTTGAAGTTATATGTTGCCTAAGTCTCCAAATACAGTAAATTTTGATTCCTATTGGAATTTTTTCAAGAAAATTTTATAATTGGTTAGTATATTTGTTCGGGGCTATGAGGTTGGTTATTTCTTTTCTTATAGTATTTCTTTTATTAGCTTCATTAATGTATGTTTTAGGATTGGATGGTAGGAGGGGTGTATTTATATTTTTACTGATGTGTATGGTGGTTTGTTAAGTAATGCTGATATTATAGTGCAGGTAGGGGTTTTCCATTAGATAAATCTTTTACAACCATTATTTTTTATTGTGGTAGAGTTAATGGTAGTTCAATATTTATAAATTATGAGTTGATGAGGGATGTTTTGGAGAGCTGGATTAAAACATATCTAAACGATGAGGAGTCGGAAACACCACTTCTCATCTCACTATGGATTGTTAGAGATGGTAAAGTAGACAGCTTCCCACTAATAACAGTAAGCTGTAATTCGATAAAGGTTTCAAGAGGATTAGTAGCAAAACTTGCCTTAAGCATAGAAGGATAAGAGCAAATGTAAATTTCAACTCAAGAAATGGATGTAAACCAAAGCTTGGAAGACCATAAGACTTGATAGAGAAACGTATAGTATAAGAAGCGCTATTGAAAGATTCTTCACATGGATAAAGCATTCAGAAGAATAACTATAAGATATGAAAGGGCTAATATCAACATTCCTAGCACTCATACAAGTAGCATGCATAATAATATACTTGAGGGTTTTGCAATGAGTTCATTGTTAATTCAATACTTATTTAGAAATATAGTATGCTTTTTAATAGGTTTGTATAGCTATTATCAGTAAAGCATTAAATTAATTGGATCATAATGTTAGCCATGACAATCTTATTGAGAGTGGACAATGTTATTGAAAGAATTGATTAAGCTGATTTGTATTAAGAGTCTTAGATGAAAGATAATAGGAATATTTCATTACTACTTATAAATCTTAAAGAATTGAACTCCGCGATAATTAGTATTGTAGCTATTGATTAAGCTTCTCTCTTAAAATTTCCAGAATTCTTCCAGGCCTCATCGTTACAATTATGCCTTTGGATTCTGCTCTCCTATATGTTGCTTTATCAGGCTCTTCTACACTTAGAAGGAATAGAATATTTGGCTTTACATTGTAAACCTCCTCATAGACTTTAGCTGCCTTAATGAGTTGATTAATATCTCTAGATCCTGCCTTCATAGCTATCTCAACTAAAGCTACTAATCCCTTACCTGAAATAATAACATCAACAGCAGGTTTTCCAGGAGCTATAACTCCTCTATCAACCATAAAGCCACCACCAAAGCATAAACCTTCAAGAGTTCCACGTAGTTCCATCTCCTCAAGCTTAGCATACCTCCTATCAAGCTTTCCAACAGTAGGCGCTAATGTAGCAACTACTCTAGCTAAATTACTAATCTCCTCAGCTAAACCACTAATACGCTTACTTAACTCATTATTAACAGTCTCAATCTTTATGGAAAGCTCATTAATACGCTTACTTAACTCATTATTAACAGTCTCAATCTTTATGGAAAGCTCATTAATACGCTTACTTAACTCATTATTAACAGTCTCAATCTTTATGGAAAGCTCATTAATACGCTTACCCAGCCTACTATCAACTTCTCTAATTTGCTTAGCTAGTTTTTGATCTGTACTGTTTATTACATCTAATACCTTATCAAACATTTCAGCTATGATTTTAGATGCAAGCTCAGGATTCTTTTCTAAAGCATACTGTAATGTTGTCTCTGAATCTCTACGTATTGCTTTACGAGCTCCATCCATAAATCCAATAGGGTAATCTAGTATTTAAAGGTTTTTAAAGAAGACTTGAATGTAATGGTTAGAGAGACATAGTTAATTTACTAGCTATATTAATTATTCTTGTTTATGGAGTTAATTTTAATTATTATGTAGAAGAGTAAAGCCATAAATATTGGATGGATAAAGTTTACATGTGGTTAAATGGCTTCAACAACTGGAGGATTCATTATAGGGTTCGGGCTTTGCCTCCTCCTCGTCAGCTTAGGAGCCTACAAGCATTCTCTATTGTTTTATGTAAATTCAAATCTATAGGCTTCAGAATTAAGCCATAAAGCTAAATTTTACTAGTGAAGACTTCATTCATAAATATATTTAGCTGAACAGCATCATCAATATCATCAGCATAAACATAGATAGTATCGTTTTTAACCTCACCTAGAATACCATTACTTCTAGGTATCCACTTGATTTTAAGTTCATATCCCATATTGGCCTTCTTCTTCAGTCTTTTAAGCTCCTCCTTAAGAATTGATGATATTAAGCGTGAAGACATCCTCTCCACTAAGATTTCGCCTCCAAGCTAATTCTCCCCTTCCCCCTCATCTCTAAGCTGCTTACACTAGACAGTAGCCTAACAGACATACCGTTCCACATTTAAATGGTCTATATTTTCTCCCTAAAAATGCCGACATAGTATTATAATATTTTAAAGTTGAAGCTAGACTAATTATGGAAGAAATTAACCATCCATTCATTTCCTTAACTAGCCCCATTCCCCAATACACCACAAACAATATTCAGCAATATCAAACTCATCACCAACCAATCAGCTTTGAAGATTTCTGTCCAGTTGGATGATGTATTAAAAATTCCACATTGCATAACCTACATGTAGCTCCAATAAGATCAGGAAACCGAATGTAAGTATCGACATTGGCTCCACAACAATAAGGACAATGAATACGGGGAGGCTGGAGATCACTGTATGTTGAGATGATCCTAGATTCACTTAGAAGCTGCTTCAAGGCTGAACGCGGCTTCCCCAGAAAATACTGATATATCGTCACTGAAAAACTCATAGCTGTCTTTTGATTAGCAATATCCAAATTCATAAACTACTTACTCCCCTCCCATGAAAAAGATAAAGAGCTGATTAGGGATTCCAATGTATGACAAATTGTTTGATCCCTTTCCTTAGAGAAACGTTTAAATCCCTCCCACGAATCCTGACTTATATAACTCGAAACTCGTTTTCTACGTGGTTTTCTCTTACACCATCTAAGATGAGCACGAAGCCCCTGAAGACTTTCCACTTCATATCCGCAATAGCTACATTTAATACTGCTCCCTGTACTACCAGTATCTATGGACCAATCATTTTCAACTGACATACTCTAAAATCCGCTTGTATGCATCATACCAAGTTGCTCCTTTTTCTTCTTCTAAGAAAGGATTCTTAGTTTCTATTATAACTAAAGGAATGCCGTTAACGAAAAGGCATAGGTCAAAGCGTCTCCTCCTATCTTCCTCCTCCACCTCAAACTCTTTAACCGCAAGAAAGTCGTTATTCTCAATATTTTCGAAATCGAATAGGTAAATCTGCTTAGGTACCTCTTTACCGTTTATCCTAATCTTAAACGGAACTCCATTCTTGACAAAATCTAAAAAGTTCTTTATGCCCTCAATACTGTTAGGCAAGAGGAAAAGAATTGAAAGAATATCTCTTTTTTCATCATCGCTTAAAGTTACATTGTTTACTTTTTCTACCGCTTTAAACAATCCTTCCTTTAAAAGAATCTCTTCAAGCGAATCTCTTTCACCCTTTACACCCTTTCCCCACTCAACAACCTCCCATCCTAAATCTTCCTTAAGCCTTCTTCCAATATAATTTTGGAGAGTTCTTTCGGCTAACAAGATATTCGCCTCATTTCTCTCAGTAGAAGGATTCGGTGAAAGGGTCTTTCTCAAACCATTCTACTTTTCTAGGATCTATTCCTTTTTTCAGCAAGATCTAGAAGATCACTTATATTGGTGAATACTTCACTCATTATTTCATCCATAGATTTCTTCTTAACTTTTCCACCAATAATCTCCCTTATTTACTTCATTTCCTCCTCTAAAACTTTCACTCTTTCCTCTAGTTTAATATCTTCTCTACTTCTTAATATCTTACTAATATCTCTAACACTTATCCTCAACTTCTTAGCGATTTCACGGCGCTTATCTAACGTATGCTTTAACTTTAGGTTGGCGGACTCGGAATTTGTTTCAGCGTTTTGGGTTTGAAAATAAGAGCTGCTACTCCTGCAATGATTATAACGATAATGCCAAGAAAAGCTATTAAGCCGCCTAATATCAATCCTCCAATAGTTGCAGCTATGATTGCTTTTTCTTGCCATTCCAGGGTTGCTGAAATCTTTACTGTTTCAATAGTGTCCACAAGAGGGTTTTCAACGACAAAGTAGATCGATGAGGTAGCTTGTTCTTTAGTTAAGGGGATGGAAAAAGATGTTGATGATTTAAACTCGATATTACGCTTTTAGAGCTTCATATTTTAATGGGCTATATTAGCTACTTAATTAGCTATTGCTTCTACTTAGCTTTCTTAAATACTTTATTTAGTGGATGTTTATCATTTATCTCTATGTTTTTACGTTTTAAACTGTAGCCGAGAAGTGCATCTATAATTGCTATTGATGGTATTATGTATTCCCCGGCTTCTATTGGACCATAGATTAGGAAGTCTGCTCCATATATTCTAAGATATGTATTAACTGATGAGTTACATGCCCTAAACACATCCTTAGGCTTCTCCCTAATTTTCCTCCACGTATATATCGCATTAAATGGAGCTGCACCGGTAGGTAATCCCAACTCGTTCTTAACGTGAAGTATCGACTCGGCGGTTAATGCTATGCTCGGAGGATCAAGTACTGTAACATCGATAAGCATCTTAGTTATTCCTGCCCTCTTAGCTTTAGATAGAAGTCCTTCAAAACCATCGTATCCCCTAATAACTTCAATTCTATCTCTAGGCCATATCTTTTTAGGATCTAAAGTAAGTAGTATTGCGGCTTCGATTCCGGAATCCCTTATAGCTTTAAGCTCCTCATCTCCTGTTTGCGGGGATATAGTATTATATATTATCCTGTCCTGTAGTCCAGCTTCAACTATATATTTTAAGCATTCAACTCTAGCCTTAACAGTTACTCCATCAAGAAGTAAAGGGGAGTTAGTAAGTTTAGATATAGTGTCTATATGTCTCCATAGAGATTCACCTGTTAACCCACTTACAGCAAGCATATGCTGAACATTATATTCATCACTAAGCTCATCAATCCTCTTAATACTATGCTCTACAGCCTCTCTGTTAAATTCATCCTTAGCCTCATCGATAAATATTTTATGTCCCTTATGAAATAAGCTTCCAATTAAAACTGTAGGATTCTCCCCTCCCCCTCCGAAAACAATGTTTTTAACAGTAAACTTTACCTGGCTAGTTTTAAACTTAAACATCAACATTCCTGTTAAATTAGGAATTTAAGCTTAACGTCTCAATACGTATCAATTAATAGATTCAAATTCATCAATATTACCTAGAGGCCTTAACGAAATCTAAATATGAATTATAATTAAATCGCTAAGCCTATAATCCATCTATGTTCAACTGTGACTTTAAACTGTAAATTATTATGTTTAGCATTTATTTAAGAACTGTACGTGGTTTACCGCCCATAAGTCTCACGTACTCCTTCATTATACATCTATTCCATACAACCTTCAATCCATTACTTCTAGCCTTCTCAGCTGCCTCCCTACTATATATTCCCTCCTGCATCCATAAAACCCCTGCTTTACCTATAGCTTGCTCAGCTATAGGTAAAACTTCTTTTGAAGGTCTAAAAACAACTACAACATCTACTTTAAAGGGAATCTCCATAAGACTCTTATATGCTTTCTCGTCTAAAACCTTCTCTGCAAATGGATTTACAGGTACTATTCTGTATCCCTTCTCCTTTAGGAACTTAGGGACGTAGTGTGCAGGCTTAGATGGATCATTTGACGCCCCAACAACAGCTATCACCTTAACATTTCTAAGTATACTCAGTATTTCATTATCTGATAATCCATCACTCTCAATCTTGCTAATCATACCAATCTGTAATATACATCCTTAAATACTCTACTATTTTATAGTATCTGCTAAAATTTTCTCGTAGAAGTTTAGCTATTAATTGTAGAGGTACGTAATGAATTCATGACTTGGAGGATTCTCATCATTTATTCGTATCAGCCATATTGGGATGAATATTGATGGCTTAGGCTCACATATTATACGAAATAGATTATATTTGAATTTGAAGGGAAAATAGAGGATAGTTTACATATTCATAAAGTAATACGGTATATATAACTACTACAACTAGACGAGAGTAACATTAATAAATAAGTATACGTCATGGAAATAGATTAGCATGAATGGAATCTAGTAGGGGAAGTAATGAATGGTATAATATTTAAGATTGATGGGCAAGTAGCGATTACCGATAGGTTTTTAGGTTAATAATTATTTTATAAATTATGTCTGGAGAAATTAGGGTTGGTTTTATTGGTTTAGGTATAATGGGTTTACCTATGGCTACCAATATTTTAAAGGCAGGATTTCCACTTACAGTCTATAATAGAACGATAAGTAAGGCTGAGTCTTTAGGGAGGATGGGGGCCTATGTTGCAGGATCGCCTAAAGAAGTTGCTCAAAAATCTGAGGTTGTTATATCTATGGTTACCGATGTACCTGATGTTGAGCAAGTTCTTTTTGGAGCTAATGGAGTAGTAGAGGGGGGAAGTAGGGGATTGATATTTATTGATATGAGTACAAACTCTCCTGAAGCAGCTAGAAGCTTTGCTAAGCGTCTCCTAGATTACGGTATTGAATTTATGGATGCGCCTGTTACTGGTGGGGATAAGGGAGCTAGGGAGGGAACGCTTACGATAATGGTTGGTGGAAGATTTGAAAGCTTTCAAAGAGTTAAGCCGATACTTGAAGCTATGGGTAAAACGATAGTTTACTGTGGGGATGTTGGCTCAGGACAAATGGTTAAGCTATGTAATCAAGTAGTTGTCGGCTTAAACATGTTAGCAATTACTGAAGCATTAATGCTAGCTAGAAAAGCTGGCATAGATGAGAACATATTGTTTAAGGTATTATCTACTGGAGCTGCGAACTCGTTTACTGTACAATATTATCTCCCCAAGATATTGAAGGGGGATTTTGAGCCTGGATTTAAGGCATCACATCTTAAAAAGGATCTTAAATACGTTATCGATACTGCAAGCAAGCTAAACATACCGCTTCCAGGTACAAGTATTCTACTTCAACTCTACAACTCACTAGTATCACAGGGCCTAGGGGAGAAGGGAACTCAAACATTAATAAAAGTATATGAGCTACTAAGCAGCAAGAGTTGATTCAAACATTTAAACATAGAAGCTCATTACCCCATTAAAGCCGAGGTAGTACTCTACGGCTTAATGACTAAGCCCTTCAAATCCATTTAAAGGCTTAGTGAATATTAGCTAAAATTATAGATTTATATTAATGATTCATGTCATTAAGTCATGTGAATTACTGATATTCTGTTAGTTTAGATTCTTCTTGTGATTTTATGATGTTGCTTTACATAATCGTCCAGTAGACTATTTACCTAATTGCTACATTTATGTTATTGTAGTATGTTAGTGATGCTTAATGTTTCGGTTATGTATAGCTAATTAAGTTGTAGATTTACTTTACAGTAAAACATATATTTTAGTAGGTTTCCAGGCTGTTATGGAGGAATGGCGTTTAATCGATTTAGGATTTGCAGATCCCTATATGGCTCAGACATTTTATGATGCTGTAGCGTTAGCTATTAATAGAGGACTTTCCCCAAATACGATAATACTGGTTAGGCCTGCAAGCCCCTATGTCTGTATAGGCTATCATCAAGAGCTTAAAAGGGAGGTTAATATCGAGGTCTGTAAAGAACTGGGACTACCGATTATTAGGAGGATGCAGGGTGGTGGAGCTGTTTATCTAGACTCTAACCAGCAATTCTACCAGATAATTGCTAGTGAACAGAGTGTTTATGTTCCACATGATGTTTCAGAGTTGTTTAAAAGATTTTTAGAGGTAACCGTATATGTATGTAGAAGGCTTGGATTAAACGCTGAATTTAAACCTATAAATGATGTAGTTGTAAATAATAAGAAGATATCAGGTAATGGGGCTGGTAAGATTGGTTCAGTTGTAGTGCTTGTTGGTAATATATTGCTAGATGTTAACTATGAAATGATGGCTAAGATATTGAAGGTTCCCAGTGAAAAGTTTAGGGATAAGCTTGCTAAGAGTATGAGGGATTGGATTACATCCCTTAAAGGGGAGCTTGGATACATACCGTTAGATAAGCAGTTAAAGGAATTGTTTATTGAGGGTTATGAGAAGGTTATTGGGTTAAAGATTAGGTATGGTAGTCCAAGTAGTGAGGAGCTTAAAATATGGCGTGATGAGATACTACCTAAACATAAATCTAATGAGTGGCTTTACCTATACGATACTGAACGGGAAGAGCTTGAAAGATCTGTTAGAGTAGCTGATGGAGTTAGAATTATAGAGGTAGTACATAAGGGTAAGAAGCTAATTAGATTAACAGCTGAAACAATAGGTAATAGGATACTGGACTTAGTTGTATCAGGTGATTTCTTCATGATTCCTGAGGAGGCTGTGGAGGAGTTGAGGAGGAAGCTTAGAGGAGTAGTAATTGAGGAGGGTGAGGTTAAAAGTAGGATTAATGAGTTTATTAATGAATCCAATGCTCAATTGTTAGGATTGGATATTAATGATTTAATCTCAGCAGTTATGAAGTTAAGGGAATACAGTGAAAAATATCCTCAACCATACTTGGAAGTTAAAGATTAATTTAAACCATTTAACTTTTTCAATAAATCCTTTATGGTTAAGGGTTCTTCCTCCAGGTTGATTTTAAGTAGTCTTAATGCCTGTAGTACTAGTGGAGGCTTCATATCAGCTAGGGCGAGTAGGGATTCATTAGTTAATATGGATTTAGCGTTTAAACCACCTACTGTAACGCCGTTATTAAGAATATATATACGGTCAGCTATTCTAGCAATAAACTCCACATCATGGGAAGCTACAATAATCATCTTATAGTTTTCCCTAGCCTCTATTAGTATTTCCTCTATTTCCTCTACATATTTACTGCTTAAATTAGCTGTAGGTTCATCTAGTAGTAGTACTTCAGGATCGTAGGCTATTATTGACGCTAATGTTACTCTACGCTTCTCCCCTATACTTAGCTTGTAGGGAGGCTTATCTAGAATGTCTACTAGATTAAACTTCCATGCAACTTCACTTACTCTCTTATCTACATCTTTCTCTGTATGTAGGAGTTGGCGAAGTGTAAAGGCTATTTCATCATATACTGTTGGATTGAAAAGCTGATCATCAGGATCTTGAAAAACCAAGCCTATCCTCCTTCTAGCTTCAGGTAGCTGCTCCTTTAATGGTTTATTATCTAGTAGGACTAATCCCTTACTGGGTTCAAGTAGTCCAGCAGCAATCATGAGAAGTGTTGTTTTCCCACTTCCATTAGGTCCAACTACCGCTACTACTTCACCTCTACTAGCTGTAAAACTTACATTCTTCAAAACCTCTACACCGCCGGGATACTTAAAACATACATTTTCAACTCTCAGCATAGAATCTACCAGGCTAGAAATTCTAATACTAAAACAGAAAATGTAAGCGTTAATAGTGTTAAATCGTTAATCCATATTTTCATCTTAGATTCCCCTACTCTAGGAGAATTAAGTATAAAGCATCTAGCTTTAATAGCTTTTTCAAGCCTCCATGCACGTTCAAAGCTTCTCAATATTAAATCCCCTATTATTGATGCTAGAACATGCCATATCTCTCTAAGCTTAGCTCTCCTTAATATACGTGCCTCTCTAGCTGAAAGCATCTTCACTATCTCCCTAGTAAGGAACGGTATATAGATGATGGAGATAGATAATAGGGAAACGATTTCATCAGGTATCTTTAAGCCCTTTAAACCCTCTACTGTTCTCCTCCATCCAAGTATGAAGATAAAAGCTGTAAATATAGCTCCTGCAGCTACAACTCTAATAATAAAGGTAGTCATTAGGTAAACTCCCTCCAAGCTAATTCTTAGCTCCAACAGTCCCAGCGACATATTAACTAGGCCTCCAGGAGTAGTAAATATTAATGGTGTGGATACAGTAGTAGCCCATAGAGTAGTAATAAGTATGATTTTAAGCCATGAGTAAATTCTTGAGCGAGCTGAAAGCATAAGTATGAAGCTTAAAGCTAGTATTAGTAGCTGAAGCTTAGGCTTAAAGGTAAATGAAGCCAATCCAGTAAGAATTAGAGCTGAAAACATAGCTATAGATGAATTGAAAAGGTTAAAGCTAGACTCATGGTTTAAAGTATTAATGGTTTCAGACAGTTCTTCTAGAAATCTATATACAAAGCTTTTCATAAATCTACCTTAATATTCTACTAAATACAAATCCAATAGCTAAAATTATACTAATACCTATAAGTCCAGAAACAATATAGCCTAGTTCAGCTGGTAAACCTGGTACTGTATAGTCGAGGAATGGAGTCCAATTAATATTTTCTGTTAAGTCTTGAAGATTAAGAAGCTCAGCAGCTAAATCTAGGGGTTCATTGTATCCAACAATATCAGCTAGAACAACGCCGAAAATAGGGCTGATAACTACTAGTATTAGGGTTATGATTAAAGCCTTCTTAAACGATACAATACTGCTCCCCGGGGATTTCATAAGTATCCACCTGAATATATTAGATGTGGAGCTTTACGTATTATATATGTAACAACTAAGGCCGTAATTATTCCTTCAACAACTCCTAGAATAGCATGCCATCCAGCCATTACTGGTACGGTAATGGAAGTACCGTAAGGAAATAGCGGGGAATATCCTATCTCCAATCCACATGCAATTCCTGCAATCGTTATTCCGAGCCAGCCTCCTATAAAGGATGATGATATCACTATAGAGTTCTTAACTCCAAACAGGCTACTGAGAACACGATATGTTAAGTATCCGATAGCAACATCTATAATCGCCATATTAATAACATTGGCTCCGAGAGCCGTTATTCCACCATCATGAAATACTAGACATTGAATAAGTAGTACTAGAAATATCGTTAAGAAGCCATTCCAGGGTCCAAGTATGATTCCAGCTAGAGCTCCGCCAACGAAGTGTAGACTTGTACCTCCAGGTATCGGCCAGTTAAGCATTTGAGCAGCAAAAATAGCTGCAGCTAATACGGATATTAATGGAATGCGTTCACTTAGATTTTTCCTAGCTTTCTTAATGGCGTAACCTCCATAACCAAAGAATATAACGTATGTAATCACAGTTGTAGATATATCCAGGAAGCCATCAGGAATATGCATGCTAACACCATTTTTAGTATTACCGGAAACTATACTTAGTAATACTAAGTATTTATAAATTTTTCGTTTAAAATGAGGATGCTGTTACTTTAAGAATAATATTTGGAGGCGTTAGCTTAACCACTCTGTCTGTTTAAAATGAGGATGCTGTTACTTTTAGATTTTTAGGGGCTTTGGAATGGAGGACATGGCATTCCATCAATTGTCCTAGTTTGGAGCTGCTCATATATTTTGAGCTGAAGTGTACGTATCTCTTCTATATGCTATGAATTAAGATCTGTTGAGGGATAAGCCCATTTAGTTAATATTAAGATTAACGTAATGAAGTGAAGTTAATATGTGTAGAATTATTGGCATATCTCTTAAGCTTAAGAGCTGCCATAATTAGATGCCGTAAATTCTTAATATCTCTCATACAACTATATAAGCTGAGAAATGCTAGCATACTGAAACCTATAAGAAGTAATGTTGTGACTTACAGTAATAACGTAACATCAAGAGGTAATATATTTAATGGCTTAACGTACTGCTAATATTTAACGGTTTTCAAGTTAAGAGGTGTTTATAGGTTTATATTTAAACTGGAAGTATTTGATTAGGAATTCATCGTAAACAGTTTACTAAACTATTTCATTTAGCTATGAGTTCTAGGAATATTTATTTAAAAATCAATAAGTTCCTAATATAGGAGGGTTCCAATGAGAATTTAATGAAATAGATTTATACTATCCATATTATAACACTAGCTTCATATATTTAAGTTCCCTAGAATTTAAGACATAAAAAGTTAGGATTTATGTGTTTTAACTGCCTGTATTAGATGTATTGCTGTAATGGTTGTTGACACCATCACTAGCAATACATAAATTGATGTTGAAATCGTTAGTAGAGGGGGGCTACCGATATTTAGACCGATGATGATTGTTAATATTACTAGAGCGGTTATTTGCCATAATGCTTTTGATATCTCCCTTAAACCTTCAATTCTTGATGGAAGTACTCCTTTTAAGATTAATAGGAATATTATTGGCACTATGTATATTAATGCTATTAGTGTTGAAGCTATGAATCCAGCTGTAATCGCTGCTACTTCAGGAGCTATTTGAAATATCGGAATTGTTGAGAGAGCTGTTAACTTTAGCAATCCTATTAATGGATAAAGCATTAACTTAACTACTGATCTAAACACTTCATTTTGGCTTATAAAGCCTGCAACATTAGGACTCCAAGAATAATAGAAGGCATTGAAGGCTGTATAGAAACACTTACCAGAATATGTTCTTAATATTAAGCCATCCCTAAACCATCTTAAAAACTCGACTTCAGGTGAAAGCTCAGAGCCGAAGGTGGCTGTAGCAATAACACATAAACCCTTACTGGGCGGAGGAGTTGGTGAGGGAGTTGGGGAAGCTGGTGTTGATGTAGGAGTTGTAGTTGGGGTTGGAGAAGGTGAGGGGGTTGGAGTAGGAGAAGTAGTTGGAGAGGAAGTAGGGGTTATTGTTGGTGTAGGGGTTATTAGTGTTTTATATACTACTCTTCCAGTAATTACCCCTGTCTTCATTGGAGTTAGGGTGAAGTCTATATTTCTCGTTATTTCCCCAGCTGTTATTTGAACTTCTTTAATTGATGTTTCATATCCTCTCTTTGATGCTTGAATATTTATTTTTGCTGTTTTTATATTTCCTGGAAGCTCTACGGTAAGCTGGTATCTACCATCGCTTCCTGTACGTGTTGATCCTCCAGTAGTTGAGATAGCGGCATCCATAATTGGTTTACCATTAATATCGGTAACCCTACCTTCAACTATTGCTGCTGCTCTACATGTTGGTAGCGATATTCTTATATTTCCTGTTTCCTGACCTGCAGTAACATCTACGCTTACTGGTCTTGAAAATGTAAATCCTCCAGCATACGCTATGACTTCATAGCTTCCACTTCCTAAACCTGAATCGATTCTAAACTTACCATCAATACCCGTAAAGGTGAAGCTGAAATACTCCTTTGATACAGCTATAACCGTTACGTTTGCTACGGGTATATCACCTGGACATACCACTACTCCAGATATTACTCCGGATTTCTCCAGCTTAAAGTCCACATTACCTGTCTCCTTTCCCGCCACTACATGAACTCCTCTAGTATCTGTAAATTTCCATACATATCCTTTAGGGAATAATAACGTAACATTATAATCTCCTGTAGGTAGATTATTAGCTATTCTATATCTTCCATTAGTATCCGTTAAGGCGAAGAAGCCATTAAATCCCTCTCCTTTAGGCTGAAAGGCTATTACAA
The DNA here is from genome assembly GCA_038845975.1 of Methanomethylicia archaeon. Taxonomy (GTDB): domain Archaea; phylum Thermoproteota; class Methanomethylicia; order CALHIW01; family CALHIW01; genus CALHIW01. Next base: position 67,609 of record JAWBQF010000006.1, on the reverse strand, counting down.
TCACATTAGCTATCGGATTATCCTGAGTATCCGTAACTCTACCGGAAATTATTCCTGAAGGAGTAAGCTTCACAACTACTCCATCTACAACTCCACCTTGAACTACACTAATACCTGAAGTGTAGCCTGAGCTAAATCCTTCAAGAAAGGATTTGCCGGCTTTAGGAGCTGGGAAGGACATGCTTCCAAATGGACCTAAACTTATTGTTTGAAACGTAAATCCCTCGAAGGAAAATGGATATGCCTCAACAATATATGTTCCGGTAGTTACGTCTGTATCAAATATGAAGGCTCCATTACTTGAAGTAATAGTTGGTGGAGCAATAATTTTTCCTTCTGAATTTTTTAGGAATACAGGTACTGATGGTACTGGCTTTCCATCGGGCGTCTCTACAATACCCATTATGGTAGCTGATGGCTTCAGCTCAATATCACCTAAATCCCTAGTTTCACCAGCCTTAACCAAAATGTTCTCAATGGATTTTGAAATAAATCCCTTAGCGCTAATTCTAGCTGTATAAATGCCCTCCCCTAAGCCCTCTACTACCTTAAAAAGACCATTATAATCCGTTACAGCAAATCCCTCTCCATTATCTCCGTAAACAGTAACAGTAGCTCCCTCTATAGGCTTAAGCTCCTCCGCAAACATAATCGGTAAAAGTACTAGTATAGCTAACATCAACGCCGTTAGACTTAATTTAATATGCATATTGAATCCGGAATATTTCCCGCTTACCCTTATATACTTTTCCCGAACTTAAAGACTTTATGAATTTAATCTTTACTCATAGTTTTCCAACAAACCTAATAGCTTTAAACAGTATAGGGCATCATATTGATTGTTATGATGTTTATATGTACTTCCATAAGAGCTTCTAGTTTCCTCATCGCTATGGAAGTATACTGTTAGATTTTATTAATGGTATCTTACTAATAGGTTTATAACATTAGGATCCTTATTAACTTAATATTCTACCGTAATAACCATATAGAAAATAATATCCTGGAGGTAGCATTGCTATAACTATTTAGCGAAATATAAGCCGTAAAGATGTAAAATAAATAACTGAAATTTACAAATTCGGAATTCTCTACTTTAGCGGGGATGTTGAAGTTTAAAATATTAGTTTAGCTCCATATCTCTTCATTACCGATTTCGTAAATTCGTTAAGCTCCCTTTCAATATCGTTTGAAAGCGATTGTGGCTTATGTTCTTTAAGTATTCTTTCCACCTCCTCCTTAGCTCTCCTCCAAGCATTCTTGGATCCCTTATCCATCCATTTCCTACGGGAATCCCTATCAATTAATTTAGCTGGAAAGTATTGTTCGCTTTTAAACCATTTCATTGTATGTTTTAGGGATATAAATCCTCCCTTCTCAATAGCCTCATTGAAGACATTTATTGCTAATGTTTCCTCAGTTACATTTATCCCCTTAACGATTCTCAACGCGTATCCGCATATCTCATTATCTAGTACGAGCTTTTCTAGGCTTTGACAGCTTTCAAAATCCATCATTCCAGCTCCTGAAACAATATTAACCCCCTTTAATGCTCCTATTAGAATACCCATGGATGATTCTAATCCTGCCTGATAATCAACAGTTTTAGTATCGCTTAAGCCTAGATATCCATGTGTTGGAAGCCCATAGTATTTACCTATTTCAACATATCCACTTATTAGAAGCATTACCTCTGGAGTAGCCATACACGACATTCCACTCCTCATATCTAGGAGGGCTGGTGAGCCTCCATAGATTATCGGAGCTCCCCTACTTGTAAGTTGATGTATAACTATTCCTGAAAGGTTTTCAGCAGTATGTTGGATAAGACATCCTGCAAGTGTTGCTGGACCTGTTGCACCTATTTGAGGCATTGATACGAGCTCAGCTGGAATACGGTATCTTGCACAGTCAACTAGATTGGTAACTGTTAGCTCACTCCACTTTAATGGTGGGGATGGACATACATCAAATACCGCCATAGGCTTTCTACTGGAATCATATCCAGCAACAATATCAAGCATTTTCTTCATATCATGTAATCCATCAATAGTAAAAGCACCTGTAATAACTGGTTTAGTTGAGTATTTTAATGCTATGTAGAGTCTTACCCTATCCTTCACCTCCTCAGGAACATCTGACGGTACAAGAGCTGTGCTTTGAGCATGAATATTATTAAGATAATCAGTAACAATAACAAGATTTAATAGATCCCTAACGGTAGGTGGACGAATAGATTCCGTTTCAAAGTCTAGAATTGATATTGCTGCAGAGCCTGGATTAAAATATACGTTATCACCCTCGACATTTAAGTCATGTTTTCCATCCCTACTATAAATTCTTACTGATGATGGAGCTGACTTAATACATTCATTAACAAGATGTTCAGGAATTTTAACTCTACCTCTAGCATTAACCTCGCATCCAGCATCTCTAAGCAGCTTTAACACATCCTTACTCTGCACTAAAACACCTATCTTCTCGAGGAGGCTTATGCTTGCCTCATGTATTACCCTAATGCTTTCACTTGATAAGAAATGGATTCTAGGTAGATTACTGAATGAAAACTTACTCATAGCCTAAATCTAAGCTACATAAATATTAACTTTACGCGGTTTAGAGTTAACATACCAGGATTTGCTGAGAAGGTTATTTAATGATGATTATGAAGAATACTTTAATGTAAATTTTAGTGTAATCCACTACATTTATGGCGAACCATGCGTAGTGAGATAGATGATATCGAGGTGGACTTCCTAAAGCTATTCGAGAAATATGTGAATACAGAGAAGCATAGTTGAGTTTAATCGGGAATCCATGGGTTTAACCCATATAGGAAATCGTAAAAATATATAGCTATAAATTGTGGACGGATACATTAATATATTTATCCTACTCCTATATGGATTCCGCATAGCCTCCATTATGTTTAGCTTTCAAACTGTTCTTATTGGATATTATGATATTCAATTTTCGCACGGTATATATTGTTATTAATCCTCCAATTAGGAGAAGCATATAATATGACATAAACCTCCACATTATAACTGTGGTTGCGTTTGCTATTAGGGATGCTCCATACTCAACTCCAAGAGCACCACCAGGTAGTGGACTTACTCCAAGGGATGACGCAAATACAAATCCCTTCAGGGAGGCATTAAGACTTAAATGTTCTCTGCTTATAAAGCTGGCAAGCATGAATATTAAGGCTCCAGCTAGGAGTGAACATATTGAGGTAAATATTACTAGTAAACCGTATGGTCTTAGGATTTTTCTAAATCCCTGTATGAATTCCCTCCCCTCAAATCTTATTTTATCAATTCCTATTCTTGTATGTCTACTTAGAAAACCTAAAATTTTACTATTTGATACGCTATGTAATCCGACAAGTAATATGATAGTCCATGAAACAATCTGATATAAAGCCGCTAAATACGGTAATGTAACCTTAATACTTCTCCCAGCAATATCAGTAAATCCGAGAAGTAGGGTTAAAAAATTACAGATAATAACGTCAAGATAGGTCTCTATGAAAACTATGCTTGAAACTAAGCCTATTGATGAATTGTTTCTCGATAATTTCTGTAGAAGTATTGCTCTTACAGGTTCACCGCCGATAAGTGTTGGAGTAATATGGGATGTAAACATTCCAACCCCTCTAATAATTATCGAGTCCAATAACCCTATATCGACATGTAGTATTCTACATAAAACATAAAGTCTAATACTAGTAATTAGGATCATAGCGAAATTAAGCGTAAACCCTAATATGGCAAGAATCCATGAAACTCTCAGTATGGTTTCAAACTCAGCCTCAAAAAGAAAGCCGTAAATTATAAGTATTATGAAGATAAGAATTGTCGATACTACTGTCCAGGCCCTAAACGAAACCATAAGCATCTATTTAGAGTCTATACCTCTACATTTATACTTTACTGTAGTAAATTAAGCCCATAAACATTGTGTAAGAGGAAACCTGGATTCCGTGATGAATCAGAATAATAATTAATAAGAAACTGTAGTTTACAGTTTTCTATATCCGCAGTTTCTACATTTATAAGTGTTATCTATATCGTCCCAGAATAGTTTATGGCTACATCTTGGACATCCATTAGGTTCTATAATACCCTCCTCAATCAGAATCTTTCTAACACTGTATAGTGTTAGGTTTAGTGCTTTAGCTATTCTTCTTAGAGACCATCCCTGACCGTAAAGATCAGCTATTAGCTTTCTAGACTCACTACTTATTCTAGATACTTTACGGATATTGTTAAGTTTACTTTGAACTTCCCTTCTCCTCATTGCAAGCCTAACTCTCTCCCTTATTAGCTTAACCTCATATTCTGAAGCCCATGCTAAAACGGCTAAAACAAGTTTTCTAATGCTTTGATCAAGAGTTTGAAGAAAGCTATCTCGAACACTAAAAACAGTTATACCATACTTATCAAGCTCATTCAGGGTTCTAAATATATCAGTAAAGCTTCTACCAAGCCTATCTAAAGCATATACAACTATTGTTTTAATGTTTTCCCTAGCCATATAGTCCAGCATCTCCCTAAACCCCTTCCTTTCAAAAGCTGGAATAGCTCCTGAAACATCAGGATCCTGAAACCATCCAGTAATCACTATACCATTCCTAAACGCGAAATCCTCTATTGCTCTTCTCTGATCCTCAGTTCCCTGAAGCTCAGTTGAAACTCTAAGATATGCAGCTCCATTCAAGCTAATCCCTACAGTTATAAATAAAAGGATATATAATACTTTCCAATCTTAAAGTATTTAATCGTAACTTAGAAAGAGAAGAGATTAAATTAGTAGCGTTTCAAGTTTGTAGTGGAGGTTTTTATTTTTCTTATGATTTCCTCATATACGGCTCTAAGCTTATCTACGTATTCATTATGACTATATATCCAGACTCCATCCTTTAAGGCATTGTACGGTAGGGTTCCATGATAGAACCTGGATATATCCAATAGGAAATAGTTAAAGTCTTTAATTACTCCTAGATCTATTAAGCTATTTAAGGTTTTAAGGAGTGAAATCATTTCAACAGTATTTATGAGAAGCTGAGCAATGATTTTATTTTCGTTAGCAACACGAATTATTGAGTAGGTAAAGGGTTTCCCAATTATTGAGTTGGTAAATTTAGACATTAATGTATTGTTTAGAAACTCAAAGATGAAAATAGCTGGAGCTAGAAGTTTTGATGGATAGGGAGTAACCATTGCTGCAAAGCCCTCAATAATACCTGTTTCAATAAGATGCTTAAGATAGTGGTATCTAGCTAGCTGAGGCGAAATATTAATTTGGCTAGCTACAGCTGAAATATTAATTGTAGCATTCATTTCAAGCCTATATAGGATTTCTGAATCTATACTATCAAGTTTAAATACTCTACTACTAACATTATTTAGAGATTTTGGAAGAATTGCTGATGCCTTATCGATTTCCTTAATCCAGTCAGACCATCTTGAAACCCATACCTTACCCTTAAAATCAAACCATTCAAAACTCGGCGGGGAATAATAGCTACCTGTAGTCCATAGAATCTCATAGTCTCTTATAAGGTTTAGTTTTTTAAGCTCATTGAGATATGCTTCAAAATCAATTTCATAACCGATTGGAATACGATGTATAGCATAAATGCTATTAGAGCTACTGAAGCATTTTGAAGCAAAAGCTAAGTATTGATTAGCTTTTGCTAGTATATCTATAATATAATCCCCTGGAATTTGCGGCTTATAAAGTATTGTAGCTACTGTTCTAATACCTATTCTTGGAAAATTTATTTTCGCTACCAATCTAATTAATCCACTATCAATTAGCTTATCTACACGATACTTTACAGAAGTTAATGGTAATCCTGTTTCTCTAGATATTCTAGAAATGTTCAAACCATGCTTACACATAGCTTTAATGATTCTTGCATTTCTCTCATCTATATGTTTAAGATATTCGCTTAATCCATTGAGAATCTCAGCATAATGCATTTGCATACTAATCAATTAACTCAACAAATAAAAAGTTTTTGGTTGAAACAGAATATTCTATCAATTTAAACTCATCTTCTTGATTATAATATAATGTGAATAGCCTTTACGAATAGGTTCCAGTATTCAATTACTCTTTTATTGTCTAGGATGCAGCTTACTAGATTTGATGCTACTGTTAAGAATACTTAATTCCCCGCTAAACGATAAGTATACTGATTCCATATACCTCTGTTTTAACGTATAGTGGTTTAGACCCTTAGGAGATTCAGAAATCCATGATGTACTACGATGAAAATATTGCCATCACGATACTTAATCATTAATAAATCGTTAATATTATGATGTTTTGTATATTTTACAATTATTGTCTCATTCCTATTTTCGCTAGCTAACCATCTTCTTCTCATAGCCTATATGTTCCAACATATTCTTAACTGTAAAATAGCTACATAAACCCAATCTTTTATTAGATTAATCCAGCTTCATCTAGAGCTCTTCTATAGTTTTGATGGATTAATATTTATTTTAAGGCTTATTTATCCATTACCGGTAGCTGTTAAATATCTATGATTAGATAATGCTATAGAAAACCTACTTAAACTAGAAATGAATATAAAACAAATATATTAAGTATCTTAATCTACTAAACCTTAATATTAACACGAAATACTAGTATAGAACTTATGTAGCTCTTAAGTTGTTTAATAACATCAATTTAATAAATCACACTTAAACGATAAAAGATGCTCATCATGTCTGAAACAAAGAATGAAACAATTTAAATCATATTTTATTTTAAACATACAAATTTAGGGATTTAGTAGCTAAGATGTTGAATACTGTAAACTAATAAAAAAAGTTTGTAGCGGGAATTAATTTATAATGGGAGTGGAAATGGAATACCTCCCTTACCTGCACGAGTTTTCAAGTGAATCACCTAATACTATATTGTTTGAAACTTTTTAAATTTTACTATAGTTTACATTGTGTTTTAATAAATTTTAAAATGTAGATTTACTTTAGTATTTTTAGTGTAAGTTTTTTCGATTCCATTATTACCTGGTCCATGTTTAGATATTTCCATAATCCAAATCTTCCAGTAGTATATAGGCCAATTTCATTTAGATAATTTAATACTTCACTTACTACTTTACTATGTTCATTATCGTATATTATGTATGCGTACCTCCACTTCCAAGTCTTTACTACCTCTACATTCTCCCTCTTCAGTAGCTCTAATTCTTCAGCTTCACCTAGTATTTTCTCAGTAATCTCCTTATCATTTAGCTTCCATAGTTTACTGTTTGGTGGTGTTGATGTTTCAAATATTATTGAGGAATAACCTACAGGTTGAGGTGTGAAATTGCTTATTGCAGCTACTCTGTGGAATGTTACTTTACGTTGGGGGAAATATATCCAGTGGTATGGTTTAAAACTATTTTTTAAGCCAACTCCAACCACTATAAGACTATTGTATTTAAGCTTTCTAGTAAGCTTTAACATATACTCCGGAGTGTTATCAATAGCTTTAATTAGTTCAGGTAGAGGTATAGTATTTATAAATATGTTACACTTAATACTTCTACTACCTGTTTTAACAGTAATTTCTCCCCTACCCATCTTAATGCTTGTTATTTTCATTCCTGTTTCTATAGTTACTTTTCCCAATATGTTTTTTAGAAGTGATCTCGCCAACGTTTCTATACCTCCACTTTTAGGATAGTAGAATTCTAGCTGGTGAAGATAGCCTTCTGTAGGTATACCTACTACTCCCTTTAATATATCGGTTACTGGGGGATTTGGAATTCTATCATTAATCCATTCAGTCGATATGTTTCTTAAAGGTTTCTTCCATATTTTAATATTATAAGGAACTAAATACTTTCTCGAAATTGCCTTACCGAAAACATAGTAAAACCATTCTTCAAGATTTTCAGGCTTTTTCAACTCCCCCTTTTCTCTTCTTACTAGGTTATTTACAAAGTCTAAAAGTATTTCGAATCTTTCCTTAGGATTAAGCATGTAAATACCGTTTTCAAAAGGATACTTGATGAATTTACCATTATAATATATTCTAGCATCTCTTCTATGCTTAACAACCCTACCTATAATATCTATGATGAAGTTTAAAATATCTTTATCCCTCGAAAATATTATATGAGCACCCCCAATATCAAACGTAAAAGTATTAGTAGTCTCAGATTTTAATAATCCTCCAATCTTACTATGAGCCTCCAATAAAATCACATCATTTAATCCTCTTAAAAAATAGGCTAAACTAAGCCCTGCAAGCCCTCCTCCACCAATACATACTCTCACTAACTCCACCACTACATAGCTATTAAGACTTTAACTATTAGATATACATCTTCTATAGCTATATATATTACTGGATTAGCTCTAAATCTAAGGTTTAAATACTGATACTATCCCTAATAGAATTCAAGTTCAGTAGCGGTTTAATTTTAAATGGTTAAATGAATATAGATTTCAACAAAGCTATTAGGAATTCAAAATTATAGGGTAAATATAGTGGAGCTTAAAATCCTAGTTATGTATAATCTATTCTTGAAGTCTAATCTGCTTTCTTGGTTCTTAGGAAAATCAATAAGGCTTAAATAAATGGTTGAACACATCCTCAAAGGCTTTGTGAATTTAAGCATGTTTATTATCTCTATTTTATATTGTATCTTATATGAATTCTTTGACTTTAACCTCTATTAATCCATGTTTTAGCTATATTATTGATTTTAGTAATACATTACACTATAACACTTTCCTAATGCATGATATGATTATTAAATAATTTATCTATTTAACTTATGATTCTCTCAATTAATTCTAAACTGTACCATGTTTAAATTCATATTTACATGCTATTATAATGAGCTCCATCGCTAAATAAATTATATTAGAACTATATATAGTCTTTATTTTTCTAGGGAATGTTGCTTTGTGGCTTAATTCCGAAATTTTGCAAATTCAAGTTTACATAAAGTACGAAAAGCTTAATAAGCATTCCTATAACCATAGTATTTAATGATATAGATTACGAGAAATGAATATTAAGCCACAAAGCTGGGAATGTTAGTGATATAAGTATATTTACAAAATCACAAACAATGCATAGAATCCTCCTCAATAATGACTCATTAACATAACAATCTCCCTCATAGAACCTAACTTATAATAGTATCATCAAACATAACAACCAAACTCAATAGAAGCTTAATATCTAAATCATGACGATATAGATCTCTACAGTAGTAAGCTTAGAATATCTGAAGCCATTCTAAATGAACTGAAATATAAGCACCATAAAGCTAGAGTAAACGGACTTCTCTCTAACAAATCTAGTAACTTTAACCATACTAACACTATGAATAAGGGAGAAAACTCCAAAATAAAGCTAAAATTAACAAAGCCTCCTCAAACCCAAAATCTTTATATATAGAGTTAGAGATAGATTGTGAGGTGATTGTATTTGAAAATTTCTGATTTAAAACCGGGAATGAGAAATGTAAATCTTAAAGTAAAGATTATAGAGGTTTCAGAGCCTAGAAATGTAAGTACAAGGTTTGGTTCTGCTAGGGTTGCTGACGCCACGGTACAGGATGAAACTGGAACTATTCAGCTAAGTCTTTGGAACGAGCAGATTAATCGTTTCTCAGTAGGGGATACTGTAGTTATTAGTAATGGATATACAACAACGTTTCGAGGAAAAATTCAGGTTAATGTAGGTAAATATGGAAAAATATCTAAAGCATAATTTACTAAGTAGAATATAGATTCCTACTGGAGGAATTCTAGTAATTGTTAGGGTTTTCTTCTTGATGCAACAATCATTGTAATTGTACTTCTAACCTTGTCAAGTCTTCTAATTCTCCACGTTACAATATCTTTAAGCTTATCAAGATCTTCAGCTTCTATCTTAGCTATAATATCGTAAACACCGTAAACCATGCATGTTTCTTTAACTCCATCAATGCTTTTAAGCTTCTTTAAAACTTCCTCTTCAGCTCCTATCTCAGTATTTATAAGTATGAATGCTTCAGCCATAAAGTAGAATTCTTAATCTCATATTTAAGCTTTTTCAATAAATATCTTGTAGAAGATTTCTCTTTGACTAAATATCTTAAATAAGCTTAGAATACTTTTTTACAGCTATAAGATTCCTTAACTTGACTTTACATATTTATAGATGACTACAAGTCTTTAAGAATTAGAAGCTTATCTACAAGTTAATCTATAGTAAACTGCTCCTAGTAATTTACTTATTTATACTTTCATCAAATCTTCCAATTTCCTCATAGCTAATGTTTATCCAGAGCTAAATACTAACGGAGAATTATGGAGTATTTCCTACAAGAATAATTATTAATATTTCCCCCTATACAGATTAAGAATTAAGTTGTAAGCATAGTAAATATAGTTTATCAAGCAGCTATCTAGCTATTTAACACTAGATTTATTTACTTCTATTATAGGTGTTGTTATGAGTGAATTGTTAAACATTGTTAGAGAATATGCTGATATGCTTAGGGATTCTGTTATTAACGATTTCCTTAATGTTTTAAGTATTAAAGCAGTAAATCCATCTATGGGTGGTGAGGGAGAGTTTAAGCGTGGTGAAACTCTATATAGAATTCTTAGTAGTTATGGTCTTGATGTTTTGGAATGTATTAATGTTCATGATAGTAGAGTTCCTGAGGGTTTAAGACCTAACATTATTGGAGTTATTAAGGGAGATAATACTTCTAGAAGTATTTGGATTGTCTCACATCTTGATACTGTTCCGGAGGGAGACTTAAGGCTTTGGAGTACTGATCCGTTTAAACCTGTAGTTAAGGATGGGAAAATATATGCTAGGGGAGCTGAAGATAATGGTCAAGCAATAGCTTCATCCATGATGGCTTTAAAAATATTAAAAATGCTAAAGGTTAAGCCTAAATTCAATTTTGGTGCTGTATTTGTATCTGACGAGGAGGCTGGAAGCCATTATGGATTGAAATACTTATTAGATATGGGATTCTTCAAGCCTGAAGACTTAATTATAGTTCCGGATTCAGGGTCTCGTAATGGATCGAAAATAGAGATAGCTGAAAAAAGCGTATTATGGCTTAAAATAACTACTTACGGTAAGCAAACCCATGGAAGTACACCTCATAAGGGATTGAATGCCCATAGAATTGGAATGATGTATGCTTTAAGAATTGATGAATACCTCCATGAAAAATACGTTGATAAAGACTCTATATTTACTCCTCAAGAATCAACGTTTGAACCTACAAGAAAAGATCTTAACGTACAAAATATAAATACAATTCCAGGAATTGATACTATATATTTTGACTGCCGTATACTTCCAAGATATGATGTAGATATGGTTTTAAAGGATGTTAACATGTTAAAAGCTGAGTTTGAGGGAAGGTATGGTGTAAGAATAGATGTTGAAGCTGTTTTAAGGATTGATTCTCCACCACCAACACCTGAGGATAGTGAAGTTGTTTCTAGACTTAGAGAGGCTATAGAGCTTTCAAGAGGGATAAAGCCTAAAACCATAGGGATAGGTGGGGGAACAGTTGCTGCATTATTCAGAAGAAGAGGTATACATGCAGCTGTATGGAGTACTATTGATGAGCTTGCTCATCAGCCAAACGAATATACAAAAATAGAGAACATAGTTGCTGATGCTATAGTATTTACACTTATACCTCTACTTTAGTGGGGTTATATATGTATCCATCACTACGTGATGTATTGGAAGCTAGAAAAATAGTTTCTAAACATATTAGGAGGACGCCATTAATATATTCAAGACAGCTCTCTAGAATTCTAGGATGTGAAGCATATATTAAATGCGAGAACATACAGGTTACAGGTGCATTTAAGGTTAGGGGAGGAGTAAACGTAATTTCAAAGCTTTCACCTAATGAATTAAGAAGGGGAGTTATAGCTGTTTCAACTGGGAATCATGGATTATCCATAGCTTATGCGGCATCAATATTTAATGCTAAAGCAGTAATAGTTATGCCTGAGAAGGCAAATCCGTTTAAGGCTCAAGCCATAAGAGATCTTGGAGCTGAAGTAGTATTTCATGGTAGGGACTTTGATGAGGCTAAAGAATGGACTGAGAGGGAAGCTATTAGGCAGGGCTACTGCTACATACATTCAGGAAATGAACCTTATTTAATTTCAGGTGTTGGAACACTATATCTGGAAGTTCTTGAAGATCTTCCAGATGTAGATGCTATAATATGCCCTGTAGGTGGGGGAAGCGGAGCTTCAGCGGCTTGTATTGTAGCTAAAACAATAAATCCTAAAATAAAAGTTATTGGAGTACAGGCTGAAGGTGCTCCGGCAGTATATCTCTCATGGAGAAATAAGAAAATAACTACAACAGAATCAATAAATACATTTGCTGAAGGACTAGCTACAAGAGCACCGTTTGAGCTAACATTAGACATTATGTGGAGGCTTCTCGACAATATGGTTCTTGTAAGTGATGAGGAGATAGCTAAGGCAATTCTCCTATTACTTGAAGTAACACATCAACTAGCTGAAGGGGCAGGAGCAGCTTCAACAGCTGCAGCTTTAAAACTGAAAAACCAAATTAGAAACATGAAGGTAGCTTTAATTCTTAGTGGTGGAAACATAACACTTGAAACCCTAAAAGAAATAGTAATGAAGTACAGGCTTAACAATCTGAATATGTAATCCTAATCAAGTAATTCAACATCTCAATAATGAATTATTAGATTCCATAGATACTATTACTGTACTGTATATGCTACTTTAGTTTTAGCATAGCTAGCTAGTGTAGCTAATGCTTTTATTCCTCGCTCTATTGATGAGTATACAGGGATTCCGGTTTCCTCAAGAATTTCAGTCCATCGATCAACAGCTGGTTTCCCACCCATTAAATGTATTACTAGAGGTTTTTCAGAATATGTTCTTTTAAGCTCTATAAATGTTTTTCTTAACTCTTCCTCATCAACCCAGAACTTTGAATCTCTCCAGTATTCGTGAGATGCAAGTAGAACTGCTAGCATGGAGTCAACGTTTCCATCACTTAATGCTGTATTTAAAGCTAACCTATAAGCTTCAATTGCTTTATTCATGTTCTCAACGAGAGGCTCAAGATCTATTGGATGAGACGCCTTACTCCATGGTGGTAAATGAGATTGAATTATTTCAATTGATTTATTTGATAGCTGAGCTATAGTAAGTCCATGTTCAATACATGAGTCGGCAGCTAGTACTGATCCTGCACCTGTAATGGATGCAATAGCAACTCTATTTCCTCTAGGTAGTGGTAGAAAGGTAAAGGCTTTAGCAAGATCAACCATCTCCTCAAAGCTTAATACTTGAATCAATCCTAACTGTCTACATACAGCATTGAATATTTGACTACTTCCAGTTAAAGAGCCTGTATGTGTTAATGCTGCTTTTGCACCTGCTTCTGTTCGTCCAGATTTCAGAATTATAATAGGTTTCCTTCCTACAACTTGCCGTGCAGCCTCAATAAATCTTCTCCCATCCTTAACTCCTTCGACATACATTAAGATAACATGTGTCTCAGGATCAATGCCTAGATACTCTAAAGCCTCAGCATCATCAACATCACATTTATTACCTAAACCAATAACCTTACTAACTCCAAACTTTTGAGATGTTGCAAGCCATTCAAGCATAGCTCCAGCAAATAAGCCTGTTTGAGCAATAATTGATACATTACCCTTCCTCAACTCAAATAATGGAACAAAGGTTGTTGCAAGCTTCTTAGAAGTGTTAAGGAGACCTGTTGTGTTAGGTCCAAATATTCGGATTCCAGCCTTCCTAGCTAATTCAACAATTTGTTCCTCAATAACCGCACCCTTATCCCCAATATCTTTAAATCCCGATGAAATAATAACGATTCCCTTAACCTTCTTCTCAACACAATCCCTTACAACATCTAGAACTTGCGGAGCTGGAACCACTATAACTGCTAAATCAACATTATCAGGAATACTCTTAACGGAGGGGTATGCTTTTAAGCCCATGATCTCATTAGCATTCGGATTAACTGGATAGATACGGCCGTTAAAACCTAAATTAATCAGGTTTCTAAGTACTATAGCTCCAAGCTTTGCAGGATTCCTGGATGCTCCAACTACTGCTACGCTCTCCGGCTCTATAAGCGGTTTAATAGACAAGCTTCCACCTGTAAAGAAGTATTCTAAGCTATAAACTGCTAGATGTCAATTAGCTACCTATATAAATCTAACTTTCAAGCCATGTGTCTCGTGAACTTAGGCGTATCTTATCATCTCTATTTAAGTATTGTTTCTCCATGATACTTAACATTTATCTTTTCATTAATTCATATTCCGTTTAGCAATACTATTCATAATTACGTTCTCATCATCATGTAATTGTTAAGAGTTTAATTTATCCTTAATACTATTTAACTCCAAATTTCTAATTCTAAACTATATGTTTCTAATCAGTATTTTACATTAACTCTATAACACTCCATTAATTAATACAGAGTTATGTTAATTTATAGGGATAATAGTGTATTTGCAACTAAATTCATATGTAAATTATCTTCCTTAATAAGACTTAAAGCAAAATACTTATCTTTAGAATCTAGTAATGGCATCATTAAAATCAAATCCGGTCTTCCTCTATTAGATTCAAGAAGCTTAAATATCTAAAATTTACATCTTTACAGTAATAAGCTTAGAATATCTGAAGTTGTCTTAGATGAATGAAAATATGTAAGATAACAATTAGAGTAGATGATTCCTTTCTAACAAGCTTAACGACTCTTGTCATAATTAAATGAGTAAACCTAGAGTAAAGCCATGCTTTATAATTCATTCTGGAATCTAATAAGCAACAATAGATGGATAAATAATAAGCTTTCTACTAAGAAGTAATCCTGTATTGAAGTTTAATTATTAGTTAGGGATTGAATAATTTTCTTCCAATATATTTAGCCTTATCTTCAAGCTCCTCATTTATCCTAATTAATCTATTGTATTTAGCTATTCTCTCCCCTCTACATGGGGCTCCAGTCTTTATTTGCCCAACACTTTTACCGACAGCTATATCAGCTATATAGTTATCCTCAGTTTCTCCAGATCTATGACTTACAATTACTCTATAATTGTTCATTATAGCTATCTTCATTGTTTCAAAAGCTTCTGTTACAGTACCGATTTGATTTACCTTAAATAAGAGAGTATTAGCAATACCTTTCTCTATACCGATTTCAAGTCTTTTCTTATTTGTTACAAATATATCATCACCAACTATCTGAATCTTATTTCTAAATTTTTCAGTAAATTCTTTGAAGCTATCATAATCCTCCTCATGGAATGGATCCTCTACGGAAACTATGGGGAATTCATTAATTAACATAGAGTAGTAGTCAATAAGCTCATTTCCTGTTAACATTAATCCATCTATTCTATACTTATGGTTTTCATCATCGTAGAATGATGATGCTGCAGCATCAATCCCTAATGCTATTTCCTTCTCAGTATATCCTGAAGCATTAATAGCCTCAACTAGTAATGATAATGCTTCTCTCGTATTATCTATTTGTGGTGTAAATCCACCTTCATCACCTACATTAACTGCTGAGGAGCCGTACTTATCCTTAAGTATGGATTTAAGCTTGTAGTATGTTTCAACACCTAGCCTTAAAGCCTCCATGAAGTTTTCAACCCCATATGGAATTATCATAAACTCCTGTATGGAAAGCTTATTTCCTGCATGTTTTCCACCGTTTATTATATTCATTAGGGGGACAGGTATAATATATTCTTCCCTATCCTCAATATATCTATATAGTGGTATCCTCCTATATATTGCAGCTGCCTTTATGTTAGCGAGAGAAACTGCTAGAATTGCATTTCCTCCAAGCTTCTCCTTCCGCTCCGTTCCATCAAGCTCTATCATTACCTTATCGATTTCCTCCTGATTTAATGAATCTCTTCCAATTAAAGCCTTTGAAATAACATTATTAATGTTTCTAACCGCGATTAATACTCCTCTTCCATTAAACCTCTTCTTATCCCCATCTCTTAATTCGAAAGCCTCAAACTTCCCCGTAGATGCTCCTGAGGGTACGGATGCTACACCTACATCTCCACTTTCCAATATAACCTCAGCCTCTACAGTTGGATTCCCTCTTGAATCTAAAATCTCTCTTCCCCTAACCCTACTTATCCTTGAACTCATCTAGATCAAGATAATTCTAAAAACATAATTATAAGTTTTTTGCTAAATAGCATTGCTCCGTGAACTTGAACCATCAGCTATATAAGTAAAGTCCACAAGACCGCTAACAGATTAGAAGCCATAAACTCCATCAGTGGAAAGAGTTAACATAGACTTTCCCTTATGACTGAATAGTGGAGAATTTAGATAATAATGATTTATGAAAACTCTAACTAAACATAACCATTAATTAGAACTCTATTAGTATCCTATTGTTAAGAGGTAGTATACCCTAAATTCATGAAGTCTATAGAGTAAGCCTTCATAAACTTGCTTAGAATATTAAGATTTAAATATATGAAGTACCTTATGCTACACTAATCTATTATCTACGATAATAAATTAATGAAGCATTATTTTAGTATACCTGTATTAATTAGTACTTTTCTTAATTCTTCCCTAACACTTTCAGATAGCGGTAGTATTGGTTTTCTAGGATATCCCGCTGGTATTCCTCTTAATTCTAGTAATGCTTTTACTCTTGCAGGCATATCCTGCTGACCAATAGCTCTCCATATTGCTAGTAGTTTACCATGTATTTCAAGCGCTTCCATATGGTCTCCTCTTTTCACCGCATAATATAGATCAATGGATAAGTCTGGTGCTGCTGTACATATTCCAGCAATAGATCCTTTAGCGCCAAGTATGAATGATGGATATAATAAGTCGTCTATTGCAGACATTATTGATACCTTATCCCCTACAGCCTTAACTAAATCAGCAAGACCACTAATATCTCCTCTACTCTGCTTAATTCCAACTAGCTGCTTTACTGTATTGGTAAGTCTTAAAACCACATTTAATGGAACTGGTACATGAGGTACTACATTGTAGATTATTAGTGGCATGTTAAGTGTTTCCGCTATTGTCTTAAAGTACTGGTAAAGCCCCTCTTCATTTGGGATGAAGATGTAGTGTGGAGGTGTTACCATTAAAGCATCAACGCCCTTACTCTTAGCTACTTCACCGTATACTAATGCTTGCTTAAGGGAATTAACTATAATACCAGCAATTACAGGTACTCTACCTTTAACCTCGCTTACAGCTACTTCACATATCCTTACATACTCATCAGGTAGAATAGCGTAGCCTTCACCAGTACTTCCACAAATCGCAATACCATGAACACCAATATTAATATACCATTTAATCAGATTTCTAAACTTTCCCTCATCAAAATCTCCAGTAGAAGTAAATGGAGTTGGTATTGGGGGCATAATGCCTTCTAACTTAATCACCATAGCTAAAACCAGCAATATTTCCCCTCCAACATATAAATTTTACGGCTAAAATCCACCTTGTGAGCTTAAACTATCAATTACATTTACTTCCCATATCTAAAGTTTACAGAGTCAAAATCCTGAATCTAGCAAATTAAGAAGAAGCTACAATATGCTGAGTTACCACGTCCAAAATCCTTGCCCTATGAGCTTTGTTAAGAACTTCCCTTACTTATTGTGACGATATAGCTAAAGTTATTAGATTTACAGTAAAAGAAAACATTCATATAGAGTAATAACCATTAACTGTAATGCTTTACTTCTTTAAGTATTGCTTCAATATAGAAATATTAAGCTCTTCAAGAAGCCTTAAAAGATTAAACTTTCTAAACTTCAAAAAGTTTAAATAGATGATGTATAATTCATATTAAATTTAGGCATTAAGATATTGTCCATGATTCCGAGAATATGAAGAATATTCTAGCTTCTTAAAAATAGAAATTATTTCATCAATAGGTGTCTTAAAATTCTTATATTTATAGAATTCAATCCATATAATAGACATGAAATATAGGAGTTTATAAGAACATAGCTGAGAAAAAGGAAAACTAGAAGAGTGGAGGAAACAACTACTGTAAAGTATCTATCCCTCACCGCCTACACATAATGCTCCAATATGAAATATTCTTACTTCAAATCGTTACGGAACATCTCCTATTAATTAATAATTTAGTAGTAGAATTTTTCCTATATATTGTTAAGCTCCTCTAAATTTTAAACTATCAGTATAGTAAGAGCACATCTTATTAAACATCCGAGTTAGTAGGAGAACATATAGTAGACCTAGAGTTAAGACTTGAACCATTTAGTAACATTCAAGAACACATTATACTAAGCTTAAACAGCTTATAGCCAGTATTAAGGCTATTTGAACTTATGTAGAAGTATTTGATTATTTAAGTTTACGATAAGAATTAGGATTTATGAACTTAAGTATATATCATCTTTAACCATATTCCATCAGATTTCAATTAAAGGTTTAAATTGATGCCGGCTTTAAAATACTGAATCTTCTTTAATTGTTAATTATCTTCATGAATTAACCATCAACTACATATACTTCACATCTAAGGTTCACATAGCAAGTATTAAGTTAGTAAGGTTTATTAGACTGTAAAATCATTTTCAATATGGATGTAGGCTTTAATAAAATGGATTTTGCATTTACATTTAACGATGTAATACTCCTACCAGGTAAAACTGAAGTTGAGCCTTCAAACATTGATTTAACAACAAGAATAGGAAGCATAGTACTTACCACTCCAATACTATCTTCCCCTATGGATACCGTAACTGAAGAGGAGATGGCGATAGCGATGGCTAGAATGGGGGGTTTAGGAGTTATTCATAGAAACTGTACAGTTGAGGAGCAGGTTAAAATGGTGAAGACTGTTAAGAGGGTAGAATCCTTTATAATAAGAGATGTAATAACCGTTTCTCCTGAAGATAGTGTGGAGGAAGCTAGAAGGTTAATGAGGGAGTATGGAATCTCAGGGCTTCCAGTAGTTGTTAGTAGGAGGCTAGTAGGAATAGTAACTAGGAGAGATATCTACTTTGCTGAGAATAGTAATCTTTCAGTTAAGGAAGTAATGACGAAGGATCCGATTACTGTAGGACCTGAAATAACTCCTCAAGAAGCTAGGAAAATAATGGCTAGATATAAGATTGAGAAGCTTCCAGTTATAAATGAATTTGGAGAGTTGGTAGGGCTTATTACTGCAAAGGATGTTTTCCATAGGGAGCTACATCCCTTTGCAGCAAGAGATAGTGAGGGAAGACTTAGAGTTGGTGCTGCAGTCTCTCCATTCGATATTAATAGAGCGGTAGCGTTAGCACCGTATGTGGATGTTCTTGTTATTGATGTAGCCCACTTCCACAATGAAAACGTAATAAACGCTACTAAGAAATTAATAGCTGAAGTAAATATTCCTGTTATTGCTGGAAACATAGGAACCTATGAAGCTGCAGAGGAAGCTATTTGTAGGCTTGATATTATAGGGCTTAGAGTAGGTATAGGAAGTGGAAGTATATGTACTACCGGTGAAGTTACTGGAGTAGCAGCACCAACCCTCTACGCTGTAGCGAAAACATATGAGGCAATAAAGAAATATTCAAGTAAGGTAGCTATAATAGCTGATGGAGGTATAAGAGGACCTGGAGAAGCTGCAAAGGCATTTGCTATGGGGGCTGATGCTGTAATGCTTGGCTATGCTCTAGCTGGAACTAAAGAGACACCTGGATCAACCATGATGATAGGAGGTAAAATCTACAAGATATATAGAGGAATGGGAAGCCCATCAGCAAGACTGAAAAGATTCACGCTTGATAGATATAGTAAACCATCAAAAGACATAGCTGAAGGAATAGAAAGCCTTGTACCATATAGAGGCGACGTAACCACTATACTAGATAGATTTATAGCTGGACTTAAAACAGCATTCGGATATGTAGGAGCAGCAAACATAGCTGAAATGAAATTGAAAGCTAGAGTTGCTCTAATATCACATGCCGGTATGAATGAAATAGCACCCCACGATGTTAAACCATTTGAAAAACCATACGAATAATCCTTTTCCATAAATACTATCTGAAAACTACAATTCATAGACTCAATTCTCCGAACTTATCGATCCCAATATAGCAAACTCTATGTCTTATAAGCTTATTAAAGATCTTAAACCTCTATAAATCTTAGATATTAAGTAATTAATGATTAAAATCATAGAATAATCTTCCAAATAAATCCCCATTAAGAATATGTTAGGTATTATTCATATTTTCAATTTCATTCTTCATAATGTTAATTAGGTTGATTCTAGTATTTATTTCATTTATAGATTTAACTATTAGCATCGTTATGAGTAGACTCTACATATTAGCTATAGTGATAATATAGATTATTGGAATAGTTGAATCTTTATTTACGAAGTTTTAGAAATCTATACTAATATATGACTTAACAAGAACAATAAGTATCAAGCATTAGGCTTAACAGTTACCTACACTTTAAAATCTTTTAAATTCATTTCTAAGAGTTTTGTGAACTTAAGCCATTAGCTATATATGATTCTATCTAAAGTTTATAGAGTACATGTAGTAGCATACATTATACTTATTGTTGACTGTTTACTTTCTAATTGGCTAGAAAGCTTCTTCATTGTTTGTATGGAGATAGATTCATAGACAATTAGAAACGTAAGGTTTAAGCAGTGTTTAGATATTATTTCTGGTAGTAGGATTATGGAGGTTTATGTTGGTACATCTGGATGGATGTATGACTGGAACCTCGGTGGTGACTTTAAGTGGTATATTGAGAATTCAAATCTGAATAGTGTTGAATTGAATGCATCATTTTACCGTTTCCCATTCCGATCTCAGGTTGCCTTATGGAGCCGCTTAACACGTAGAGGTTTTAGATGGAGTATTAAGGTGAATAAATTTATAACTCACGTATATAGATTCAGTGAGAAAGCCTATAATGTATGGGATAGATTTTACAATCTTTTTAAGCCTCTTGACGACCATATAGATTTCTATCTCTTCCAGCTTCCTCCTCAAGTATTACCGATAGATAAATATGTGAGGAGAATTGAATCATTTATAAGTAAAGCTAATTTGAATTGGAGGTTTGCTATTGAGTTTAGAAATTTAAAATGGTTTAGTGATGAATGGATTGATTGGTGTAGAAAGCTTAATGTAACAATGGCTTCTATAGATAGTCCTGAAATCTTAGAGGCAATATTTAATACTAACGGTATATTATATCTTAGACTTCACGGTAGAGGACTTACATGGTACTCGTACAATTACAGTATTGAAGAAATTGAAAACATAGCTAGTAAAATCACGGCTTTAAACCCACATAAAGCCTACATATATTTTAACAATAACCACAATATGCTTCACAATGCTCAAGAAATGTTTAAAGTAATGCTAAGAACTACAAAACCCCAAGAGAAAGACCTTACTTAATCATCTAAGCATCTTTTTAAGTCTATTACTCGTCATCCTATGGATTTATGAACTTAAGCATGCCTATTACCTTTATTTTGATGTTGTATTTCTGTGAATTCTTAGTTTTATTTTCTATTTCAGATATGCTATTGACTTCATGATCATGGATTCATGCTTACCATTACGCTTATCCTTCACGCATAATATATAAATAATAACAATTACTCTCTCCACTAGATTCTAACTTCTAAACCATTCATGTTTAAATTCAATATTTTACATGATGCTTTATAGTAATGAACTACTTAATACAATTATATTAGCTGTAGATAGCTTTAATCATTTAATGTTAGTGATGTAAGCATATTCGCAACTAAGATAAACATAATATAGATCTCTACAATAAAGCTTAGAGTATCTGAAGCCATTATATATGAATGAAAATATATAATCTATAAACAACTAAAGTAGATGAGGTTATCTCCTATAAACCTAATAACTTTAGCTATAGGTTCACCGTAAATTTCCGAATAAAGATAAAGTTCACAGGGTTCTCCACAATTATAGGAGTTACATAGTTAGTATTAGTAAAGGTATTATGGATTTACTTTAAGTTTTAATTACACTTCGTATTATTACAAATTTCCCAGTATTTTACCTTCTAAGAATCTAAACGACTAATCATATTAATATAGTAGGTAGATATATCCTAAATAAGTTAATAGGATTTAAAGCATCTAGTGGTTTTCATGCCGTAAAGTAGAATATTAATAGTTATTAACTTGGTTAAGTATTGGATTATTCCTCAGCCACTATGGATAGCTCTTTGTCTCTAGTTGTGAATACAAGTTGAGCAGAAATCGATATAATAAGTGATATTAGTCCAGTATATTTTGATATTAATCCAGCATCTACATTTATTAAATCTATGTTGAACATGTAGGTTACAGGATTACTTAAGTAATAGTTAAGTCTTGAAATATAGATTATGCTTGTAGTAAATTTTCCTTCAGCATATGTTAGAAAGCCCTTCTTATCATAGACTCCTCTAAAATACTGTATCCTATTCTCCACGTTTACAGTTTCTCTTCTCTCACCTACTTGAATTTCATGTTTTGTTACTATTACTTGATCTCTAATCTCCACTGTCCTTAAGGATTTCCTAACATCGTAGAGGAGATCTGCAGCTATTAACCTGTTTAGGAGGATTCTTGTTTCTTGAAGTGTTGCTTTATAGTATTTAGGATCCTGGGGATTAAAGGAAATATAATCAGTATAGAATACTTCATTAAGGGAGTACTGTACTGTCGCTACTTTAATCTCTTCTATGCTTGGAGCAGTTATTACTATGTAGATTCCTCCTAGAATAAGCATTACTGTCAAGATGTTAAGTATGATTTTTGAAGTGGGGCTTAATCCTCTTAAATATCTTACTGGAAGCTTAAAGAAGCTTGAGGAATGAACTATAGCTCTAAGAATTTTTATCCTATCTCTACTAGCTAGAAGAGGAAGTAGGGAGGAACCCGCTAGGAATCCGCCTGCATGAGCGAAAACAGCAATACTACCAGCTACCTTAGCATATCCATATATTACCTGGGTTGCAAACCAGAAGATTATGTAGATAGATGCCTTTACGGGAAAGTAGATTGGAAATATGAAGATAGGTATATAGATAATTAGAGAGGTACCTGGATATAGAAGTAGATAGGCTCCTAAAACACCACTTATTGCTCCTGAAGCACCGATTGTAGGAATCACATATGATGTGAAGCCACCTATATAGGAGAAAGCTGAATGAAAAATTGATGCAGCTACTCCGGAGAGAAAGTAGAGAACTCCAAATCTTGAAGAACCTAAAGCCTCCTCAACAGCTCTACCAGTAAAAAATAGAAAGTACATATTGAAGAATATATGAAAGATGTCGGCATGCATAAACATTGATGTTAAAACCCTATACCACTGGGATGGATATAATAGGAGAGATGGGGAAAAGCTACCTACTGCTACCCAGTAATCACTAACACTTAGAAATAGGTTTTCATACGATGTAACTAAATAAACAACTAGATTCGCAGCTATTAACGCTATGGTTAATCTATGTGAAAACTTCATCTCCAATAAGCTCATAAATACCTACAGCTAAGCTTCAATCCCTAAATATTTAAGTTTTACCCTATGCAAAGAATACTTCGATAAGCATATACAATAGTGAAAAGACTTAGAAATACTCTTAATAAGTTCTACATGGCTATAATTGATGAAACATTAAATTAGTAAAGACATAATACTAACTAAAACAATCTTATTGAAGAGTAGGAATATTTATACCCGGCAAGATGCTAATATAAGTGTATAGGTGAGGCTAAATATAGAGATTAGGTAACTCCTACTGTTAGATTCTTAGATAGGGTTCCTAGAAAGCTTATATAGCCAAGCATACGCATCTACAAAACCGCAAATAAGAATTATACATATCTACAATCATTCTATAGTCTTCCAATAGAAAATTATATTTTTATAGAAGAATACGTTAAGATATGGGGGAGTATGATGTAGTTGCTGTGGGTGGTGGGGTAGCTGGTTCTGTTGCTGCAAGGTTTGCTGCAAAGATGGGTTTTAAGACATTACTGCTTGAGAAATATAAGACTCCTAGAAACAAGCCTTGTTCAGGAATTCAGTTTCAATATTTTGAAAAGCTTATTGGTGAGGAAATACCAAGAGATAAGCTTTGCAGAAACATGCTCTTTAAAGTGGAGATAATAACTCCAAGGGGTAAGGTTTTGAAAGGTAAGATAAGAATGCTGAACTTTTGGAGATCTACTTTTGACAGTTGGCTTAATTCATTAGCAGTAGATGCTGGTGTAGAGTTTCACGATAATACTTCACTAATCGACTTTACTAAAAATAAAGGTGAAGATAAAATAAATGTTAAAATCTCAGTAGAGGGTAAACATAGGGAGGTTAAGACTCGCTATCTTATTGGCGCTGATGGAATGCTTTCAAAAGTTAGAAGAAGACTACAGCCGCAAGATTTTTATAGGAAGGCTTCAGGAGCAGCGGTAAATTATTACTTTGTTGGGGAGGCGAAACTAGATCCTAATACGCTTTACATGTTTTATAAGAGGGAGTTTTGCCCTCTAATGTTTGCTTGGGTTTATTTGAAGGATGATAAGTGGGTGATTGGTACAGGCGCCAATAAAAATCCATTAGAGTATATAGATAGATTTTTCAACTATGTTAAGGAAAAGTATGGGCTTAACGGTAAAATCGTTAAAAGAGAAGGATTCTCTTCAACATTGAAAAACACCGTATTCCTGGGAGAGGAAAGAATATTACTGGTTGGGGATGCTGCAGGCCTACTTGACTTATATCGAGGTGTAGGAATGGATAATGCTGCTCTCAGTGGACGTTTAGCAGTAAAAGCAATAACAAAAGCTGAAGAAGAAAACTTAGAAGCTGCAAGGATATATGGAAACCTGATGAGGAAAGTTGTTAAGAAAATAGAGGTAAATACGAAAAAACAAGTGAAAAGATTCTCATCAAACAATGAACTTGAAAGAAGCCTATCACTACTAAACATGCTTAAAGGAGGAATATACATGCTTATAGCAAACCAAATAAATAAAATATTACCACCAGAAAAACTCATATTTCTCCCGCCATAAACCAGCAATCACTATTTTATTAACATATAGAATACTATTTACACTCAGCTATATTTAACTTTAAACATCATTTTATAATTAGAATTAAACAAAATTATTGAAGTGATCTAAACTAGATGCTAAGAAGAATTCCTGCTCTTAACGATGTGAATAAAGCAATCTCATAGTTCTAGTATTAAAAGCTGCTGTAAGTGTTGCGTTGAGGATGGAAGAATCATTATTGAATCTATTAAGGACCCTATAGATATCCTAACGTCATCTATTATATGTTGTGTAATAATTGAAGTAGAATGCATTTAAGAAGGTATGGAAAAGCCGAGGAGAAATGGATTTAATAGAGAAACTAATGTAATTCCAGCATTAGCTCCATTACGGATAAACATCATAATGAAACTACCAAACTTATATTTATACATAGGAATGGTTAACTCTATATCATGGTAATTTTACCAATATATAAAAAGCTTAAGAAGAGAAGACATAAAGCCGAGCGTTAGCTCAAGATATTTTAGTCATGGAGATATACAATAGTTTTCCTGAAGCAGTAATTCATGGTGGTACTGCTATATGGCGATGCTATGGGAGTAATAGGTTTTCCGAAGATGTTGACGTTTACCTTCCCTTAACCGTAAAGATGGTAAACATAGAAAACTTCTTAAATAACTTAAGAGGAAAGGTTTAATATAGAAAAATTCGAGAAAACAAATAACTCCATCTTTGCAAAGTTTTCCTATTTAGGAGTTATAGTTAGATTTAAAGCTACCTTTAAAAATTTTACAGTAAGACTATTCGAGATGACTGATGGTATCTCCATTCTAGTAAACACTCTAACACTAGAGGAAGTAATTATAGAGAAGGTTTCTGCTTATCTTAAGAGAAGGAAGATTAGAGACTTATATGATATATTTGGGAAAGATATTTAAGATTTAAATTTTACATTGTATGGTGGTTGTTTGGAGTGTAAATATGTTAAGGATCTTCCTGTTGTTTATGTTATGCCTGGACGTAGGCTTGTTGAGATTGTTATTGAGGTTAGGGAGAGAGCTGGTATTATAGCTGATGTTTCTGAGGTTATAAGTAGTAATAATATAAATATTTTGTATTTGCTTGCTAATAGTGATGGCTTGAAGGGTAGACTTATATTCTTCTTAGATGTTACTGATAGTAGAATAAGTTTAAGTGAGCTTAAAGATATTGTTAAGTCTAAGCCTTATACTATTAGTGTTGATTTATGGAAGCCTTCAGTAGATGGAGTAATATATGATACTTTATGTTTTCCTACGCTTGTTCATGGATTTAAATCGTTTATTATTAGATATGAAACGTTTTCCTCAATAATAGAGGAATTTAGAAAGAGGATGGGGGAGGGGGCTACAGTAATATTTTATCACTTAGGATATTATTCAGGCTATACATATGCAGAATATGTTAAGAAGCTACTGGAACCTTTAAGTCTTTCATTAGAGGAAGTAGTTAAAGTAGCTTTTGATCTGGATAGGGGATTCGGAGACTTTAATCCTGAAATAGTAAGTTTAAATATAGATAGAGGGGAGGCAACTATAAGAGTTTACGATTCATATGAAGTGGAATTGATAAGGGGAAAGATGAATAAGCCATCATGTCAATATGTAAGAGGAGAAATAGCCGGAACACTAAGTAGCCTAATGGGTAGAGAGCTAATAGCGTTAGAAGAGAAATGCATAGCTAAAGGAGATGAATACTGTGAATTCCATATAAAACCTAGAATACACCATTAACACACCTAACAGCCCTAACAATCTAGAACAAGTAAATCCACTAGAAAAACCAATTCATCACCTAAGTTGCTTCACAGCAAACTGGCTTTAGGAGCTTGAGGTATTTAGAACATCACTAATTAGTATTAACCTAGAAGTATTTAAGTTTTGTGATAGAAATGAGTTTTGTTAGCTTAAACTACTATCATCTACGTTTAATATCTAAAGTTTATAAGTCATTTTAAAATTAACAACGTCTTTAATAAGTTCTATGTAGTTATTATCGGCGAGAACAATTGATGGGGGGCTTAATGTCAGCTTTAAAGTTCATAGAATCATTAGTAAGCTAATAGAGTCTTGATAAATATGGAAGCAGTATAAGCTCAGTAAACCATTGCTTAATTTACCCTAGTAGTTTCCTCTTACTTCATCTAACTCCTTAATTCGTTTTCCAAATTTCCCATAGTTTTCACTATTAATCCTCATATCAACTATGTCTGCTGTAGCTGTTGAATATCTTCAGTATTATATCTAATTGTATAATTATCTTCTCCAAACACATTTCTAATCTTCTTTTAAGGAGTTTATGATCTATTCTAAGATTAAATAAAAAATTATGGTTTAAAGTATGCTTTATGGAAGAAGAACTGTTCTCCATCTACGTATATCCATACTCCTTCAAGTTTTACGCTTAGTGCTAGGAAGTTTTTCTGTGTATATAGGAATATCCATGGTGCATCATTCCATATGGTTCCTATTATTTCCTTGTATAGGGTTTTTCTATTTTCTTCATTAAGCTCTCTACGTGCTTTTGCTAGTAGATCATCTATTTTAGAGTTGTTATAGTGAGCTGCTGCAAGACCTTTTGGAGGTGCTTGCGTAGAGTGGAATTGAGCATAGAGTGTATAGTCAGCATCTGCTATGAATGGCCCCCATCCAAGTAGAAGAGCATCATAATCCTTTTCTTCAAGAGGTTTAGTTATTTTAGCTACAAATGAAGGCCAATCCATAGTTACTAGTTGAGCTTCTACTCCTATTCGTGATAGATAGGCTTGTACAGCTTCAGCAACTTGCTTATCCTGAATATATCTACCGGTTGGATGGAGTAAAACCATTTTGAAACCTTCAGGATATCCTGCATCTTTAAGAAGCTGTTTAGCTTTTTCAGGATTGTAGCTGTAAGGCTCCATTCCGTAGAATCCGAAGAAGTGTGGTGGTACTGGTGCGTTTGTCTCAATTCCTAAACCGAAAAGAACCTTGTCAATCAATGCTTTCTTATCTACAGCATAGTTTAATGCTTGTCTAACTCTTGGATCCTTTAATGGACCTTTTGGTAGTAATCCTATGAATATTATCCTATTTGTAATTGGAGTAAGTACTTTAACTTTAGGATCTGCTTGAAGCTTAGAAATATCTGATGGTGGCGGTAGGAATGCTACATCAACATCTCCTGCTAGAAGAGCAGCTTCCCTAGTTGCAGCTTCAGGAATAATTCTCCACTCAATACTTCTTATCAATGGTTTACTACCCCAGTAATCCTCATTCCTTTCTAGAAGAACAAGCTTCCCCTTCTCCCACTTAACGAATTTATATGGTCCTGTCCCACTAGGTTCAGTTATTGTAGCATTCTTATATTTCTCAATGGCTTTAGAGCTTGCTATAAGAAGATATCCTCCAAGTGCTCTAAGAAATGGTGCAAATGGCTCTTTAAGAATTATCTTTACAGTATATTCATCAACAACTTCAGCGCCCTTTACAGGTCCAAGCTGTACTCTTACAGGTACTCTTACAGTTGGATCTATCCATCTCTCTATATTCATCTTAATTGTTTCAGCATTAAGTTTAGAACCGTCATGGAACTTAACATCCTTCCTAAGCTTAAACGTATACGTTAAGCCGTCGCTTGAAATAGTCCAGCTTTCAGCTAGCCATGGGATAACATTACCGTTCTCATCAAACCAGACAATTGTCTCGTAAACATGCCTCATAATGTTAAATATTAATGTTGTAGTCTGGCCATGGGGATCTATAGTATCAGGCTCTATACCTACAGCTATCTTTACAACTTCCCGTGCTGTTATAGGTGATGTAATTGTTGGAGTAGGTATTGTAGTCGGAGTAGATGTTACTGGTTTCTGTATACTAGTATATGCTATGTATCCAATTATTCCCGCAGCAATAATTACTATAACTATAATTATTGAAGCTATTTTAGATATAGCATTACTGGAAGAAAATTTTCTCATACCTAATCTCCAGACTAGTTTCTAGTATTAATATAAAAAGTTTTTTGCTTCTATGATTCCTTAAAGAATCAAAATCTACACCCATATCTTATTACTACTATTAACTTGAAAGATTCCACTAATTTATTTATACAATAATGTAGATTAATTGTTTCTAATACAAGCTACATAATGGTTTCTTGAAGCTTCTATGAGTGGTGGAGAATTTATTAGGCATTTCTCAGTTGCAATCGGGCATCTTGTTATGAAGATACATCCTCTAGGCGGATTTATAAGGCTTGGAGGTTCTCCTCTTGGTTTAAATGTTGGATCAGTAATTTTAATCGGTGTGGATGGGGATGATGCTATTAGCATTTTTGTGTATGGATGTAGGGGATTACTGAATATTTCCTCTGTTTCAGATAGCTCAACTATTTTACCCATGTACATTATTGCAACTCTATCACTTATACTCCATACAATACCTAGATCATGAGTTATGAAAATAAGGCTAATACCTATTGCTTTCTGGAGGTCCATTAAGAGGTTAAGTATTTGGGATCTAATTGAAATATCAAGCGCTGATGTAGGTTCATCAGCTACAATAACTTCAGGCTTAACAGCTATTACTCTAGCAATTACAACTCTCTGTTTCTCCCCTCCTGAGAGTTCATGTGGATACTTATATATGTGGTCTGGACTTAAAGCTACTGTTTCAAGAAGTCTTAATACTTCATCTAGAATCTCTCTACTGCTAAGTTTAGGGTTTAGTTCCTTAATAGCTTCTCCAATTACGTCTACTACCTGCATTCTCGGGTTAATGCTTGAATCCGGATTTTGGAATATTATTTGTAGCTTATGTCTAGCTTCAATGTATTCTCTACCTTTTAACTTATAAATATCCTTACCCTTAAAAAATACATTACCACTATCAGGCTTCATCAACCCTATCATTACCCTACCGAGAGTTGTCTTTCCGGATCCGCTTTCACCAACTAGAGCTACAACTTCACTAGGCTTTATGCTTATGTTAACATCATCTACAGCCCTAATATAGATAGGCTTACTAAGGAATCCGCTTTTAACCGGGAAATACTTCTTAAGATTTACAGTTTTCAATAGCTCAACCATATCTACCACTATATAGGAAGCAGGAAACAGTTCTTCCATTTATGTTTACAATATTAGGTTCATATTCTCTACATGTATCCATACTGTATAGGCATCGTGGATGGAATCTACATCCTCTAGGCGGATTTATAAGGCTTGGAGGACTTCCCCTTAATGATTGAAGCTTACTTTTTCTAGGATATCTTAATAATTGCATGAGTGCTTTCGTATATGGATGTAAGGGATCACTAGTAATCTTACTTGTCTCCCCTATCTCAACACATTTACCGGCATACATAACCATTATCCTGTTTGAAATCTCTGAAAGTAAATGTAGATCATGGGTTATGAAAATCATCGATGCCCTTATCTCTCTTCTCATCTCATCTAGTAGCTCAATTATTTGTGCTTGAATTGTAACATCTAATGCTGATGTAGGTTCATCAGCAATTATTAATGTAGGTGTTAACGCAATCCCCATGGAGATCAGAATTCTCTGCTTCATACCTCCACTCAGTTCATGGGGATAAGAGTAAATTCTCCTAGTAGGATCAGGAATCTTAACCGATCTTAATATATCTACTACTTTATGAATAGCTTTCTTCGGCTTTACTTTTTCATGAGCTTCATAAACCTCCCCAATCTGGAAACCAACAGTATATACTGGATTAAGATATGTAGATGGATCCTGAAATATTAATGTTATCTCTCTACCTCTTAAAGCCCTCATCTCATCCTCACTTAGCTTCAATAAATCTCTACCCTTAAACAGTATTCTACCTCCAATAATTTCACCAGGAGGCTTAACAAGTCTTAGAATTGCATGGGCTACCGTAGATTTACCTGAGCCGCTTTCACCAGCTATTCCAAGTACTTCATCAGTATAAACGTTAAAACTCACATCATCAACAGCTTTAACAATCCCTTGAGGGAGATAATAGTATACTTTAAGATTCTCGATTCTTAATATTTCCTGCATTTTAACCAGCTCTTCTAATCATTACTTTAATTCTAGGATCAAGAGCATCTCTAAGTCCATCACCAGTAAGATTAAAACATAAAGCCGATATTAAGATGAAGAGTCCTGGGAAAATTATTACATGTGGACTACTGTAAATATATGTTCTACCACTACCAATCATAGCACCCCATTCAGGTATTGGTGGCTGAACACCTAAACCTAGAAATCCGAGACCTGAAGCTAAAAGTAGGGATAAGCCCATATAGTATGTTGATTGAACTATTATTGCTGGTAGTATGTTCGGTAGGACGTGGCGAAACATTATATATCTTCCAGATTTACCTAATGCAAATGCAGCTGTAATATAGTCTTCACTTCTAATCTGGAAAACTAAGCTTCTAGATAGCCTTATATATATTGGAACAGTACTTACACCTATCGATACTATAAGGTTTCCAATACCGACCCCAAGTACTGATATGAGAGCTATAGCTAGAAGTATTGTAGGAAATGCTAAAAGAATATCTGTAAATCTCTGAATTACAACATCAACTTTACCACCAATATATCCTGATACAAGTCCAAGTAGTACACCTATACATCCACCGAGAAGAACAGAGAGTAAAGCTACTCCTATTGAGAATCTAGAGCCAACAATAACTCTACTCAATATATTTCTTCCAAGTTCATCCCTACCGAAAATCGAGTTAAGGGATGGAGGTTCTAAAGCTCTTGAAAGATTAAAATCATATGGGCTTTCTGGAACCATATATGGTCCTAGGATTGCAAGTAGAAATATAAATGTAAGTATACATAGTGATATAAATGCAGCCTTATTGCTTTTAAACTTAAGCCATAAAAGAGCTCTCTGCCTTGCTTTAGCTTCTCTTAGCTTCTCAATAACTATACTTACCTCCCCCATATAATCCCTCTTACTCTAGGATCTATAACTACATATACTACATCAACAATTATGTTTATAGCTACAATCATTGAAGCTATGAATACCACAATACCTTGAATCAATGTATAATCCCTATAAAATATTGAATCAACAAGTAGTAAACCTACTCCAGGCCATGCAAAAACCGTTTCAGTAAGAATAGCACCGCCTAAAAGTGCTCCAAGCTGAATACCCATTATCGTAACTATTGGAATCATGGCGTTTCTAAGTCCATGTCTTAAAATCACGATTCTCTCAGAAAGTCCTTTAGCTCTAGCTGTTGTTATATAGTTGCTTTCAAGAGCTTCTATAACTGATACCTTAGTAATTCTTGTAAGATTACCCATTAAAAGAAGGGATAGTGTTAATGCTGGAAGTACTAGATGCCTAGGGCTTTCAGCACCACTAGATGGTAGAAGCCTAAGCTCAACAGCAAATATAGCTATAAACACTAAACCCATCCAGTATATTGGTATTGAAGATCCAAGCAGTGATACTATAGTTGATAAGTATCCAATTCTAGATTGAGGCTTCATAGCAGATATTATTCCTAATGGTAATGCAGTAGCTACAGCTATAGCTTCAGCAGTAACAGCAAGAATAATAGTATACGGTAATCGAGACATAATTTCATTAACTACGGGAGTTCCGAACTTTATTGATAGTCCAAGATCGCCTCTTAGAAGACTTAGTAGATACTCTACAAACTGAATGTATAAAGGCTTATTAAGACCAAGTATTTCCCTAATTCTTCTAACATCTTCCTCAGAAGCTTCAGGACCAGCAATAAGTCTTGCAGGATCTCCTGGAAGCATTCTAACGAGAATAAACATGACAACTACAACTCCTATAATTGTCGGAATAGCTTGAAATATACGTAAAGCTACATATCTAGTGAAAGACATAAGACAATACACCGTTTTTAAAATAGCTCTTAAACCTAAATACTTATAAACATTTTGTTACTATAGCTATGTATATTTAAACCGTTAACTATACATATCTATTAATACTAAGTTTACATAGTTTAAAAATATTATTAATCATAGAATATCTAGAAATGAAAATATAAAACTTTAAGGGAGGGCAATGAAAGCTAAGAAAATAAAGATACTGTAAAACCATAATTGAATTAGCTGAACATAAGAGCTATTAGGTTTCCTCCTTGAAATCATAGAGGTATTCTTTAACTGGGAGTTAATAGCAACTTCACATTGTAAACTTTTATAAGTAAAGATGGTTTCAAAATTTAAGTTTTCATAGTTCATACTATTAATCTTAAGTTGTGAGGATACTAATAGCTATGAAGATAGGAGATAACAATACTTCAAACATTAGAATCAGCGTTTACAGAGATATATTTAACAGGATAATCATTAACCTAGATACAGCTTAAATCTTCATCTTCTCACTATACCACTATAGGCTTAATGAAGATTTACCTGTTAAGTGTTTACATGAATGATATTTCAGGAATTATCATGTCCTCTACTGGTACTGTAATCATTATGTTAGTAGGTGAATTATTTATGGTTAATATTTTCAGCTAAGGCTAGCTAATTAAGCTACCTTTCAGATTTACACCTTCCTTTATTACAGCTATTATTCTTGATTTATCCATAAGCACCTCTATATTGTTGAGTGGATTACTATTAACAACAATTAGATCAGCAAGTTTTCCAGGTTCAAGTGTTCCAATATATTTTTCTAAACCAATAGCTTCAGATGCGTTTCTAGTTGCTGAAACTATGGCTTCCATTGGGCTCATACCTATTCTCTTAACAAGTAGAAATATTTCTAGAGCATTATCTCCATGTTTAAACGCTTTATACCCACCTATAAAGTCTGTTCCGGTTGCAATTTTTACTCCTGCTCTATACGTCTTCCTCATGTTTTCAACATGTACTTCATGGAGTTCCCTACATTTCTCTAATCCCCATTTAGGTATTCCAACTTCTTCGCCATACTCTAATATATTCTCAACAACGGAGAATGTTGGTATGATGATTCCATTATTTTCCTTTATTATTTGTATTCCTTCATCATCAATTAGGTTTGCGTGAGCAATTATTTTTATACCGGATTTAACCGCATTCACTATACCTTTCGATCCTTCCGCATGTGCATGAACAAATCTTCCAGCATGTTCAGCCTCCTCAACAATAGCTTTCAACTCGTCAAGAGTAAACTGTACGTATTCAGGTCTATCCCTCTGGGATAGTACTCCACCTGTAGCCATAACCTTAATGAAGTCAGCGCCAGCTCTCAATGCATAGCGTGCAGCTTTACGGCATTCATCAACTCCATCACAAATCAGTGAGCCTAGCGGATATGTTTTCCTTGATGTTCTAGCATCAACGTAATCAATAGGTAGATAATGTATATCTCCATGACCGAATGTTTGGGATAGAACATAGCCGGAAGCAATAATTCTAGGGCTAACTATACTTCCCTCATCTACTGCCTGCTTAAGATTTATAGCTATCAGGCTTCCAGCATCGCCTACAGTTGTAAAGCCTGCATTAACTAGCTCTTTAAGATCATT
This sequence comes from Methanomethylicia archaeon, assembly GCA_038845975.1. Lineage (GTDB taxonomy): Archaea > Thermoproteota > Methanomethylicia > CALHIW01 > CALHIW01 > CALHIW01. The sequence goes on along the minus strand of JAWBQF010000006.1, from coordinate 32,922 downwards.
AATTACCCTAGCGACAAAAACCTCGTATGGAGTTGTAAGAGGCTCCTTTACAAGATCTCCAGTCCTCATACCGAGGAGATGTAAATGAGCATCAATTAATCCTGGAAGTATATACATCCCCTTTAAATCAACAATTCTAGCATCTTCAGGAATACTTACAGAACCTTCCGTACCAACATCAACTATACGTTTACCACTAATAACTAAAACACCATTCATAATAGGCTGCCTACCAGTACCATCAATAATTCCAGCATTAACAAGAGCTACAGTAGACTTAACAGACATATAGAAACAGTAATAATCCAAAATATTAATCTTACGCTTAACCAGAGAAAACGTTAATATTATGGGTTTAGTTATCATCATGAAGCTACTATATTACTACATCTTCCTTCTCATAGTCTAATTCTACAACTAAAGTTCTGGATACATAAATTTTAACTCCATCCCATAGAAGTTTATGACTACATAATACAGTAAAATCAATAGTATGGCTAACAAGCATATATAAGAAGATGAAAATAGGAATTCATAGAAAATCTGAAGTAGAGGTAGTAAGCATGCTTAAGTCTACATAGCCTATAAATTTTTATACTCTTAATAAATGTTTATTTGGGTGGTACGTATTGTATAGGGAGGGACATATTGGTTTATCCTTACTTCTTTCCTCTCCATTCATATTCCTATTTAGGGTTTTTGAAATTGATGTGAATTATATTGTTACAGCATGTCTTCTTATGGCTGCCTTATCCTCCATTCCGGATGTTGATGTTCAATTTGAGGTTAAGCATAGAGGAATAACGCATACTGTTATATTCGGCGTTATTGTTGGTTTTACTCTTAGTATTCTTTTCAGCTATTTTACTGGTGGAGTATATTGGCTGATAGGATTCATAGCTGGTTTCTGTGGGACAATAAGCCACCTAATAGGTGATGCCCTCACATATAGTAAGTTTAAACCCTTCTACCCCTTCTCGAATAGGGAGGTTGCATATGGATTGTTTAAAGCATCCAGTAAAGTAGTAAATAGAGGAATTCTCGCTCTAGGCATATTTACCTTCATCATTTCCTATAATCCATCAATTATTACTCAACTCCTAAAATATTAAAGCTTTAAGGTATTTTATCCATATTACGCTTTAACCAGTACATTTCTTTATTGTTTAAAAACTTCTTTTAAAAGGTTAATGAGGTTACATAATCTTAATTCTTATTATTTCCTTACGTATAGAATCTAGCATTAATATGTCTGGAAGCCTCACATAGATACATGCGTTAACAGATTCACTACTTTGAAATATAGTTTTCCTTCTTATTCTGAATGTTAGCTTAGAATATGGAGAATAATCCTTTAGTTAATTGATACTATGAATAATAGCTGTTGATATGAATTGGGAGTATTTTAAATTTAGAGTGGAAACTTATTTGTTAGGTTTAATGTATTGTTTTATGTTTTTAATGAGTTTTCCAGCTGCTTCAAGAATTGTTTTAGCTTCCTCCTCACTTACCTCCATTCTCGCATTGTATCTAGCTTTATTTCTCTTTTCTAATGATAGACTTAGAAGCCTACCTAATTCCCTATCTATTTTCCCGGTTAGTACGTATATTCTTCCAAACTCTCCTATAATACCTCCATGACTTCCAGGAATATCGTAGCCATCCCATAGCATTAATGCTTTTACTGCAAGTTCAGCTGCATTATATGCTTCATCAATAACTCCTCTATACTTTTTATGTTTTAAAAGTATCTCTGCTATTTCTAGAAATTCCTCGGCTAGGAGGATCATATCTATAGCTTCATAATGTCTTCCACCTCCATCAAGATAGATTATTAACCCTTCCCTTCTACATTTAGTAGTTAAGTACTTACTATCTCCTCTAAAATCAAATATACTCATTACTACAGGTTCAACCCCTACTCTAAGCTCAGCTGATACTTTAAGAGCTGCTTCTACAGCTGCTTCTTCAGCTTTCTCCTCACTAGCTCTATGAAGTAGTAGAAGATCATAATCGCTATCTCTACTATACTTTCCCCAAACCCTACTACCAAACGCTACAACTGCTACAGCTTCATCTCCAAGTATCCTTTTAACTTCTTCACCGAATCTCCTAGCTACTTCCTCAACTTCAACATCTCCACTATTCATAGTCTATATTATTAATTCCTAGATTCCTAATAAGAATTTCGTAGTTAAAAATAAATATGATGGTGAACATGTATCAATCTTTCAATAGTATAGTTAAACGAGCATAGATTAATAAGAAGATAAAAGCTAGGAATTCATGGAAGCAATAACAAAATAGAGGTGATAAAACATGTTTAAGTTAACTCAAGTTTTAAACTTTACGTTTAAAACTACTGGTAGTAGTACCAGTTGCTGGTGGTACCCATACTCTTTGATTTAGCACCAAAAATCAATAATTACTGAACTTTATGATTTTGAAGATGAATTGAGGAAGTTAAGAAGAGGATTTGAATCTAGACGTATTATTCTAATACTTGGAATGAGGTGTACAGGTAAATCTAGCTTACTTAGATGTTTCCTTAATGGATTTAATATTCCACATATAGTTATTGATACTAGAAGAATCATTGCATCTGAAGGAAGCATTAATTTAAGTTGTTTCATGATGGAGCTTGGAAGATCTTTAAGTCCACGTAAGATATTATAACGCTAGTATCAATGCTTAACTTCTCCTCTTTCAATAGTGTGCTTAAACCTCCATGACTGATCCCGTAGTTGGTTTCCATCAATTCCTCAACATACCCTACTCCCCTAATAATTTTCTTGGTCTACTCAATCATGAAATTTATAGCATGAGACTTGCTATTAGCAATGCCATATTTAATCATTTTCAGATAACTCAACAATCTCTCTTTTAAGCTTAAAAGTTACGGATATGGTTATGCTAGGGTATATCATTATAATTACAGATGAGGACTGAACGTGATAACTATACATAGAAAAATAAAGAGTATTGTACATGGTTGTCTTAAGTAGTTGTTGGACAGAGTATATGTGATACCTATTTTGTTTTAAAGCCGACTTTAATTACATTAACAGTAGCTCAAGTGGCTTCAGCTCGCCCTTTATTGGATCCACTTCTAGCCCTAGCTCTTCAAGTGTTACAACCCCTAAAAGATATACGTTTTCATCTCCGAAGACGGCTATAGAATGTGTCTTGATGTTGTTAATTTCTATGCCTATAATGCCTATCTCTTTCTCAAGAATCTGATTGTTGGCTAGCCTAAACCTTCTCTTTCCAATGCTTTTAATATGTAGAGATTTAAGGAATTCTTCCGGTAAAACAGTATAGATAGCACCTGTATCTGCTAGAAGAGTAACCTCTTTAACGTTCTCTGGAACCTCAACGTTCCATACTCTAGCTTTTACCCTAACAAACCCCATAGATTTCCCTTAAATAATAACTATTCCGCAGCATTTAAACCTATTTTCTCAGCTTAAATAGAATTTCGCTTCCTGAGGATCTGAATAAGTACAGAATATCTTTTGTTTAACATATTCATCCCGCTTTTACTGTTGCAATATGTACGTGATAAATTTGGTAGAGGGAGGAAATTCCGGTTTTTAGAATTTGGAAAATGTTAAAATTTAAATCTATTGAGCAGGATACTCTAAATAGAAACTGTATCAAGCATTATTTTCTGTAAAACTAGAACTTTTGTAGAGAATGATCCGTGATACTGTTACTTTTAGATTTTTGAGAGGCTTTGGAATCCATCACTTGAAGTGATTTTGTAGATAGCTTCTCAAAGCCCTTAAAGGTAAAGGGATATTCAGGCGTAATAAGGTTTCGCTTAAAAGAAGTTGAAGACATGCATTCTCTACATGGCTGAGCTTAGCTAAAGAGATATCGCTTATGTTTACCGGATTGTTAATACAAGTCATGTATCGGTATGGTGTTAAGTTCAAAAATTAAGGAAGTTGATGGTCTATGCAGAAATAATGACTACAGAACTTAAATAGTCTAGAAATAATTATGGATGTATACTATGCTTATATTAGGTTTACTAGTTTTTACCTGATTTCCCTAGCATTTCTTAAAATTCTAACCAGTAGTCTACGTGTTCCTGAATCCATCCTATTAATGATACTATTAAGTTTAGGGTTTTCTGAGCGCCCCTTTTCAAGCGCCTCTATTACTTCATCTATCTCCCATGGTATAGCGAAAACTGGAAATCTGATAAGTCTTCTCTTATCTCTTGGTGGATGCATCCTCATCTCTCTTTCCTTTTCAGGAAGTTTAATTAAGTCTTTAATATTTTTCTCATATTCACTAGGCTTTGTTAACTTTAGATTTATTTGGGAGTTCTCTTCCTTGTTTACGGTGAATCTATGGTTAAAGTTGTTAGGTTTATTAGGGAGAGAACTCCATTTACTCTAGTTGTTTATTACTTATATATTTTCGTTCTTCTAGAATGGCTTCGGATATTTAGTTTATTGTTGTTAGGAGTTATTCTATATTATCGTGGTTTATCTTAAGCTTCTATTGATGGGAGGGATGCTAGGATTATGGTTGATGATACTATTATAAGTAGGTTTTAAGAGGAGGTTATTTATGTTGTGTTTGAGCCATTATTGAGGAGGATTCTCTACATATGGGTTTGTGATGTTGCAAATATGCTTACATCCTATATTCCTTAGAAGATTAGAGCTGTCTATGGTTCTAATATAGTTGTATTGAGTGATGGAGCTCAATACTATAAGCATCATGCAGAATATTAATTAAAACATTATATAGTTAGAGGTTAGAATTAATGGAGAGAATAATGCAATACGCTCTTGTCTCCTTAGTGAATGGTTATCGTTATTAACCAGTTGTATGCTGATCTAGGTTTTCCATGTATGTTCTAGTGTAAGCTGAGGCTCCGTTGGCGTGGATGGAGGCTTTTCTCCGGGTATTCCTCGCTTAGTCTTGAAGGTTCTTAGGTAGTTGTAGCTCTCACATTCATTAACGTGTAATGGGCTTAAGGCGTAGAAGCCTTTTGAATGTTTACTTTAAGGTGTTCATAGCTGAGCTTATCGAGAGAGTTATAGCTTCTGAAATCGTCCATGTAGACTATGGGTTCCTCACGCTCAATGCTAACAGGGACTCTATGGATGGGAGCTTACGTCTTCAAGGACCTTGAACAAGACCTTCTTGGCTCTTCCTAACAGTAAGGAATGGGAGCTTATCCTCTTGGACCTACCCTAAGCCCTCCACAACCTCTACGCTTAGGCTTAACCACGTCTCTAAGACCCTTACGCCCAACAGCCTCATATACATCATCAACCTCACCTTCAGCCTTAAGCTGTTGAAAGTAGGCTTCAAAACCTTCTCGAAGAGCCTTATAACCCTATCCACAGCCCTCCTACTCCTACAAACCTAGATACTGCTAACACGCTTAAGCCAAGCTTTAGTAGATGCTATGGTTAATGCTTCGCTAGGACTAAGCCTAGTGAATACTGTTCCGCTAAGGTCGTGGACTGCCTCCTACAGCCCTTACATAGGTATCGTTAAGCGTAAAGCCTCCTAGCCGACCTACCATTCCTAACGGCAACCACAGTAAGACACCTCACGCCCTTAGACCACCTACGCCTACGGATAAGCTCAACAACCTCATCCCTAATGGTTAAGGATAAACATATACCCCCAACCATATATAAACATCGGAAGTAAATAACTTATCATTCACTAGGGAAGCAAGAGCGTTATTAAAATGTTATAGCTTCATAGTGGTATGTGTAGTTATCTATCCGTATCAATCTAGGAAACAAACTATATATTAGTTTAGTTATATGTTTAAAATATACATGAGAAGAGGATGTATAGAAACATTTTAGATCAATTGGTTAGTGGTAAGCATAAAAGAATCTTTAAACTCTCAATAGCTACAGTTATTTTAGCTATTTTGGTTTTAGCCTATACTAGGGTGACAGCTAAGGGAATATATGAGATTATATATTTTAACCCTTTACAGGCAGCTAACATTTCACTTCAGCTTTTCGCAATAATAAATCCTCTAAGTGCATTACCATTATTCTTAACATATACTGGTGAGCTGCCAATAGCTGAATGGAGGAAACTAGTAAACACAATCGTAACTGTAGTTGTAGCATTAATATTCTCCTTCACATTGCTTGGACAGTTAATACTTAGCCTATTAGGAATAACTATTGAGAGCTTTAAGCTTGCAGGTGGAGTGTTATTAATGGTTTTAGCAATAGATATGTTAGGGGAACTGTAAGAACGAAAACCGTAGATACCGATCAGATAGCAATAGTTCCCCTAGCAACCCCGCTTCTTGTAGGTCCTGGAACAATGACTACGCTAATAGTATTAACAAATACTCAAAGCCTAATTGACGTTCTTATAGGGGATTAATAGCAGCATTAATGGTATACATGGTTTTAAGATATTCAAACGATATTGTTACCATAATAGGTAGGAACGGGTATTATTAGGTGGTAGGCTAATGTCAGTAGTTTTAGCAGCTGTTGCCTCCAACATGATTTATGAAGCTTTAAGGGATGGGGAATAGCAAAATTTATAACTTTCAGTGTGAAAGTTAATTTCGGTGTGAAAGTTGTTGTTTAATCCAGAACCGAAGAAAAACAGGAAGGACCTATACGACTTCGAGGAGGAGCTTAATATGCTTAGAAGATATATTGGGCAGCCTCTTGTAGTTGTTACTGGGTTGAGGAGAACTGGTAAGACTTCTCTTATCCTAACCGCTCTTGAAGAATCTAGTACTCCATATGTGTTCTTTGATTTAAGAACTGTGATGAAGTCTAGGAGGGAACTATATAGTCTCATCTCCCATGAACTTACAAATTTCCTCTCTAGAACTTCAAGGCAAAGAAGACTTTATGAGAGAGTAGTTAAATTTCTTAAGCTTGTTAGGGGAGTATCAATATCAGGAGTTACAATTGAGCTTTCCTGGGGGGATAGTAGACCACTACTAAGTGAGGTCTTTACAGCTTTAAATGAGGTTGGTGAGGAGGAAGATATGAAGATTATTATAGTTTTCGATGAGTTTCAGAAGGCTTTTGGACATGCTTCCATCATGCTACAGAATGTTATTGCCTACTCATACGATCATTTAAGGAATCTCTCCTTCATAGTGTCTGGCTCTGAAATGGGGGTTCTATACCGCTTCTTTAAAGATCCTGAAGCCCCCCTTTACGGTAGAGCTTACTTAGAGGTTAAAACTAGAAGGTTAACAAGAGAGGAGGTAGTAGATTTCCTACTGAGAGGATTTGAGGAGGCAGGATGTAGAGTTAGTGAAAGTGAGATTGAGGAGGTAGTTAGTAGACTGGATGGTATTATAGGATGGCTTACCTACTATGGATACTTAAGGATAATGCATAGCAGGAATCTTGAAGAAATCTGGAGGGAAGCTGTTCAACTAGCAAAGCATGAATTGGAAAACTTCCTAAACTATAGAGTAAGTAGGAGGAGGTATAAAGCAGTTCTGAAACTACTTTCACAGGGAGTAAGGAATTGGAGTATGCTTAAGACAAAACTGGAAAATCTAGAGGGGAAAATTCAAAGTGATAGAGTTCTCTACGACATCCTACATACACTTAGAAAACACTCAATAATAGATGAGCAGAATAGATTTCTAGATCCGTTAATGGAGGAGGCTGCAAGAATACTATAGCTTAAATTCTACTATAATCTTGAAGCATTCTTGAAAATATTACTTTTAAACATTACTAATATATTAGGTTCTAAATAGGGTTATTAAGAGTTAACACTAATGGAATAATTTACTCTATGAAGAGAGCATTACAGTTAAGATTTGATCTTAAAGTTATTTAAATCTGTAGTTAAGCTAAGCTTATATACTTGTATGGTAATATGTTTTATATGTCTGTTGGTAGACAGCTTCTTGAGGAATTGAGAAGGGATGAAGATTTACGTAAAGCACTTTCAGATGAGCTTATACCTGAAGTTTTTAAACGTAGAGATCTACGTAAAGCAATACTAATAGCAATATCAAGAGAAATAGCAACAAAGGAAGACATAGAAGCATTAAGAAAAGCAACAAAGGAAGACATAGAAGCATTAAGAGAGACAACAAGGATGAATATGGAGAGAATTGAAGGGAGGGTTTCAGGTCTTGAGCAGAGAGTTGCTAGGCTTGAGGGGCAACTTTCATTATTTATTAAGCTGTTTATAGCTTTTAATGTACCGATACTTGTCGGTATAATGTTGATGATGTTTCAGCTATGGAGAATTGCTTTAAGTATATCTTAATTAACAATATTGAAATAGATGAATGTAATAGCTCGTAATGAAGTTTACTTATTATGTTGGATGCTTAAGTTATGGTTAATATTTATTAATTAGTTAGAGTCTTCCAAGTTATAATATGTGATGTTTACCGGGTTAGCTATAGTTTAAATGAAGTTGGCAGATTGTATTGGTAGAATGCATTGAACTAAGATTGCGGTTTGTAAGCAGCTTGAAAACCATAATATAGTTAATCTCTTTGGATGATAAGTATGTGTAGTATGGAGGAGTGGTTAGGAGAGTTGCTGAGCTTGGGGTGTTAGATGAATTGATAAGATTATAGCTGTTAAAGATAACTTATGAAGTATTCGCATTGTGAATTTAAGCTATCAATTACATGTACTTTTCATATCTAAAGTTCACAAAGCCGTGATGTTTGTAAAAACTTTTACCTCAGTGTTTCACTTATCTTCTTGGTGTTATTGTTGAGTAGTAGTTTTGAGCCTTTAATGTTTTATGTTGGGAGGAGATTCTATGATAGGGCGAGAAAAACCTTTAATCTAGGACTTATTGTTAGGAAGCCCTTACTCCAGATTCTTCGAAGTATAGGATTCCAGCCGATTGAGATGGATAGGGATGAGGCTAAGAGATCTCTTGAAGAGTTTTCCAGGACAAGCAGTATAACGATAAGCTATAGCCAGCTCCTCAGGGAGATTACGCTATCAATGTTAACACCTACAGCAATACTTCGTTCAGTTAAGGGTGAAACAGTAATCTTCTTAGGTGCGTATGATTTGGGCTTCAGTATGCTTATTGAGATCTTTACAGCAGTAAGTAGATTCTTCAAGACGGTAAACACATATATTTGGATAGCTATACCGAAATCTCCTGAAGGACATGAGAAAACAATACAAATACTTAGAGATATTAGGGATAAAGTTGGGGAACTACCAATAACACCTGAAGAGTGGGAGGCAGTTCAGCCAATAATTGAAAAACTATCAAAAAGCCAACTCACAATAAGAGGCTTAACAGAAAACCTATGGGTAAACATATAGATAAGGATATACGTCTGGACTCAATAATCTTCAATTTTCTTTACTTGAGATTAGCAGTATAAGAGTCAACACTACTCTGAGCCTGTATAGAATTCTTTGTCTATAACAGCAAAGCCTGATTCTCATGCATAGGTTTAGCTAAACCCCCTAAATGCAAACTATTTTAATATTTTAATGTATGGGAAATATCTATCCTTCAGCTTCTCTCCAAGTTTTACATCCGCTGTATACATCTGGATATTCTTGAGAAATGCCAACGATGCATAGGAGGCATCATATACTGTTATGTCGTTCTCATAACCTATCTCCATGGTCTTCTTCGCATACTTGCCTTTAAGAGGATGCAGCTCAAAGGAGAACGCATCCAAGGACTCTGCAATACATTTCATCTCTTCAAGCGAGAAAATCTTTTTGTAAGAAGTCATTGCAAAACTCTACTACTAAGGTTTAACGGTTTAACTCTACATGTTAGAATAGTATTGTAAAAGATTGTTGACATGCTTAAATTTGGAGTTTTGCAATGAGTTCTAATATAAGGCATTTAAAACCTCAAAGATCAAGAGTTCTGGAGCTATAAGCTTTATCTCTCCATCAACATATTTATCTCTGATTTCAAGAGCCTTATTCAATCACGAACCATTTAACAACTATATTAGCATCAATATATAATTGTAGAGATGCTAATCTATCCTCATCATATCCGAAGTGGTTTGATACTTCAACTACATATCTACTTACATCCAGACTTTCATTATACCATCTACCAACACTAGATTTTACTAGAACATACTGTGCATGATGATCAGGATCAATACTACTATTATACCAGTAATTAGTATCCTAATATCACTTGCATATAATAAGAGGTCTACTGCTAAATAATTATTATCTATCAATATATAATGCTACTCCTACATGTACTACATCTCCAGTTACATTATTAATTTTATACCTTAACAGTTAAAATAGATCTCTAATATTTCTATCCAACTCAACATCACATCTTAATGGAGGAGGCTTACTACAATATGTTAATACTCTTACAGGCTCTCCATATGTGCTTCTACCATGTTCCGGGATTAATCATTACTTACCCTCTTGAACTGCTAGAGCTAATGGCTTCCCATCAATTCTCCTCCATCCATACTTTCCTCGGAGTCCTATATCTTATGAGCTTCAATTCATCAATAACCTTCCTAACATGATCAATGAATCTCTCCACTTCACCTAGCTTACCGTAAACTATAATTTCGTCGGATGCTATGTTTATTGCTAGTGGTGTTAGTTCTCCATGAAGTTCATTTAGCCTAGCATCAACAATAGTTAAAGCCCTCCCAACATGATTCGCAATAATAGAGTATGCTTCCGTCCTTACATCAATTCCTTTCAAAGTATTAAACATGATAAAGACGTCAACATCAATATCCACATCAGCCTCACCACGAGGCCAACTACCAACAATACCAAACCCAAAAACTCATCCCCAAATCTACAATTCTAAATCCCTACATGAATTCCTTAGTTAAACTAAAACATCTTGAACCTCTACTATAACCATACCCTAACAATTATATGTAAAGAATCTTATAAATATTGCTTAAGAAGAATATTCTATAACAATTATGGTTTATCCTACTCAAAATTGCTTTCTAACGAGTTATATGTGTATATCATAAATTAGAATCATAATTTCAACCATGAAATCTTGCTAAGGACGTAAAAGATCACTAATATTAGGTTTCATATTTACCTACTGGAATTGTAAAATTATTACTGGGATTCATGTTTAGCAGAGGCTAAGCGTTTAAATTCTTCGAATTCCTAAATGGATTTGGTGAAGGATATGATAGATTCTTATGATTTTGGCGTAATGGTTGTAGGGGGGAGGAAATATACAAGTGATGTTATAGTTTTCCCTGAAAAAGTTATTGATGGATGGTGGAGGAGGGAGGGGCATAAAATCTATGTTGAGGATTTAAAAGAAGTCTTTAACTGTAAACCTCTTCCTGAAGTGCTTGTGATTGGAACAGGCTACTATGGCTTCGTTGAAGTTATGCCGGAAGTTGAAAACACCTTAAAAGCACATGGAGTTAAGCTAGTTATCCAACCGACAAGAGAAGCATATAAGACATTTAACAAGCTTTTAAAGTCTGGTAAACGTGTTTCCGGCGCTTTCCACCTCACATGTTAAACATCAATTTCATTTACTTCAAAATTTTCAAGTAATATATATTGTATGTTGCAGGCCATTATATCATCTAGGCTCATTGAAAAGCATCACTCAGGTAAATAACTGTTATCGGAACTCAGACAGTAGAATAATTTCTCATCTCGACTTTTATGGGTGTTTAAACATTTCATGTGGAACTTAGCTTCATAAAATAGGTAACTACTAAATGTTGTTTAGCTTAGAAACTGCTGGGGACTGAACAATTTCAACTATGAAAAATTCTTCCAGCAACCACAATCTTTCCTGCATAACAGAGAATATAAAACTCTACGCTGAAACCAGTGGATAAGAGTGTAATTTGGGAGTATCTCCCTTATTTGTTTACTGTCTTCCTTCAGATTCTTTAGCTTATCTAAGGAAGTAGTGCTTGAGAACTCTTAAAACTGTTAAATATGGTGGAATGGTGAAAGAGTTTCTGGGAATTTTTCTCTTAAGAGTTTACTCATATAAGGGTAAACTTTAAATAGAATGTTTCTCCATATATTATCATGGATTTAAAAAGATACTTGATTGATAAAAAAAGCGATATAGGATTGTTAACCGTAAAAGAGAGGGCAGTAAACTTCCAAATAAACAGGAACTTTATAGTTTCCGTTATAGGTCCGAGGAGAGCTGGAAAAACATATTCCATATATGACTTGATAAAAAATAAGAAGGGGCTACAAGATAGGGATTTCCTATTTATAAATTTCGAGGATGAGGGAATAACAAGTTTAAGTAGGGAGGAAATTCTTAATTCAGTTTTTTATCATCAAGAAATTTACGGGAATGAGCCTAACTTCTTATTTTTCGATGAAGTTCAAGCATTCAACAATTGGGAAAAAATAGTTTATACATTGTTTGAGAAAAAGAAATACAATATCTTTATTACAGGCTCTTCCTCAAAGCTTTTATCAAAGGAGATTGCTACTCAGCTAAGAGGAAGATGTATTTCCTTCTTAATTCTTCCCCTTTCATTTAGTGAAGTTGTTAGATTAAGGGGTTTAAAAATAGATAAGTTTTTAACAACTTCAGAGGAGAGTAAGCTTAAAAACTTATTATCTCTACACCTATTGAAAGGAGGATTCCCAGATATAGTTTTAAACGAGGTTGACCCTAAAAAGTTCTTTAAAGAATATATGGATTTAGTTGCTTTTAGAGATATAGTGGAAAGATTTGGAGTAAGAAATATCTTTGTAATAAGGTATTTGATGACATCTATACTTTCATCCTTCAGTAAAGAATTCTCCATTAACAGAAATTACGAGATTCTTAAGGAAAAAGGGGTAAAGGTAAGTAGGAAAACTCTCTACTCATACTCACAACTTTTCGAGGATGCATTCTTCTGCTTCTACCTATCTAAATTTGAACCATCCCTAAGAAGAGAATTCCTATCTTTAAAGAAGGTTTACTTATGTGATAGTGGTTTAGCTTCCCTCCTAGCTAGGGAGGAAAAAGGGAGATTAATGGAGAACACTACATTCCTGGAATTGAAGAGAAGACAAAACGAAAATCCTCTATTAGAAATTTACTACTGGAAAGATTATCAGCAGAGAGAAGTAGATTTTGTAGTAAAAGAAGGATTAAAGATTAAACAGTTAATTCAAGTAACTTACGCTTCCAGTAGAGATGAGGTAGAGAAAAGAGAAATTAAAGCTCTAATTAAAGCTAGCGAGCAATTAAAATGTAAAAACCTACTTATAATAACATGGGATTATGAAGATGAAATCAGAGTAAATGAGGGAAAAATAAGATTTACCCCGCTATGGAAATGGTTATTATCTATGGAATGATCTAGGTTATATTTCTTAAGAAAATCTCAATTAAAGCAAGAGGAATTGATGTAGGCTCTTAGAATGGTAAAGTAGCCAACTCCACAGTTACAGCTTAAACAGTACCTGCACTCATAGCCTTAGTTCCCAGGTAAAAATCTACCCCATACGCCTTTAATTCATAATACATGTTTAATCAACAATACCCTCTAAACACTATTCATAAACTCCCTGTAATCAATTTCCTCAGCCATAACTTCACATACATTTAAACATCTTCCACATTTCAAGCTTAGCCTCAACAGGATATGGAAATACCCTCCTCAAACCTGAAATATACTTGCTGAAGAGAAACTCTATAAAATCCCTACTATAAATATCCACCATAAAACCACAATCCTAAATATACAAAAGATTTTAAACTATTCCGCAACTATGAAGAAACCTAACCATGGAAAACAGCACGTATCATCATAGCTATTAGGAACAGTATTACTCCAATAATAACGTCAATTCACCTCCAACAGAAACCTCATTCAGCATTGAAAAACCTTATACATGTACATAGTCCCTACAGCCACGAGTATTAGCTCTCAACTCTCTTATTTGAGATTCCGTATTGTTACTTACTAGTACAAGCATTGGTAACATTACTCTTTCAATATCTCCCTATTTAAGATTCCATATTACTGGAGTAAATATGCGGAATTCAGCGTAGCTGGTGGGGCTAAGACAGTTGAAGTCAAGTGAAGTATCTATGGCTATGCGATGACCAAGAACTGCAAGCAGTACTTGATAAAATCAAGCAGCTATTAACACCAGTATTCACTAAGTACTATTAATGCAATATCTCCAGCAAAATAATATTGCTAGTTGTAGGGGTTTACTGAAAGTATTAAGTAAGGTAAAGTAAGCTTTATAAAAAATAAAATTCTTATTTCTTATGCGGGAATACTTATTTATTGGAATACTTGTTTTAGCTGTACTGCTTTATGCGTTTTCGAATCAAAATATGGTTTTTATAACTGGGGAAAGATGGGGGTTATGGAGTTGGAATCATGGCGGTTATCCATCATCATTTTACGGTTATGCTGAGCTTCCAATTACACTTACGCTTAATAATACTAATAACTACTGGGTTGGGAATGTTTCCCAGCAAGGCTATTTAACATATTTCACGAAGGCACCACCATTATTGGGAAGCGATATTGAGAATCTATATTTAAAAGCTAAATACATAATCCATAATGCTTCAGGAAATATAGTACATGTTGGAATAGCATTATACGTTAAGCTTCCAAACAACTATTTAGCAGTAGACTTATTCCTATATGCTAGCGATTTATCAAATGAAAACTATTGGTATAATCCAAGTATTGATCCTGATTATCATGCACAGTATGTTATTAGAAACGTAATGAATGAATGGGTTGAGCTAGATGTAAATGTTAGCAACTATATTGAAAGGGCTTTAAGACATTATGGATTGAAAAGCGAAAGATTGGAAACTGTACAGTTCTATGTTGAAGGAGTAAATTGCTATGGAAATGCTGAATTCTACGATGTTTTACTATATAAAAATGAAAGTATTACAAATATTGTTTTAAATAGCAAAGTATTATCGTTTGTAGTTTTAGCGATAATACTATATCTACTTGTTAAAATGGTGTTTAGAAGATTTTAGTTTTGTTAATTATGCCCTTCTCAATTATGAAGGTGAAAAGCAATACTATACGTGTGATGGAATAATGCGGTGAAATGGATAGTAAATCAAAATAGAAAGAACATGATTGATGTTAATGTATGGATATGCGTAAGCATATACTTTAAATAGTGCAAGTAGTATTATAGCTGAAACATATATTGGAATCCTACTCATAAAAAAAGGTTTTCAGATGAGTTCAATATTAGATTCATTTAGTGGATTTACATAATTATTTACTCATCCATTTCCCATCTTCGTAACTCCATATAGCTTTCAGCTTATAAGTGTATTCTAGAAACCTGTAGAGTAATGTTTCCCCTGCATATCTATATATTGATCTTCCATTACCTATAACTATAAGCTTATATTTTGGTCTTGTAAACGCTACGTTAAGCCTATTTTCATTCGATACAAATCTTAACCCATCAATATTTGTCGCCGTAACTGTAAATATTACTACATCTTTCTCTCTTCCCTGAAATGAATCCACAGTATCTATCTCAATCGATTCTCCCATGCTTTCCAGTTTCCTAACAATCTCCTTTTCACTCCCTAGCTTTTCAGCGATTCTAGCTTTCTGAGCTCTATAGGGTGATATTATACCAATACTTCCAGAATTAATTCCACAATCGATTAATTCATGAGTAATACTTACTGTAGCTTCAATCTCCTTAACGTTAAATCTTGATCTACCCTCAACTTCCTCACTGCCATCAACATGTATGAAGACTACTGGTTTTTCAGGGTTTAAAACATCTATACTAGGTCTTCTACTAAGCCCCTTCAATATCTTCCCTATACATTTATCTACTGGCTTTATCCTACCATTGTAAACATATTCTGCAGGAAAACCTATAATATCTCTATTGCTTCTATAATGCCATTGAAGCCATAAACTCCTCCCCTCATACTTTCTCAATAAATTAACAAATACACTTAACCTCTCATTTAACTCATAGTTTCTAGCGGATTTAAATATTGGTAGTAGCTGTTTATGGTCTCCAACAACTATCCACTTCCTACCCTTAATCATCCCTAGTAGAGCAAGCATTACTGATGCTTGGCTTGCCTCATCAATAATAACAGTATCAAAATCTATATTATGAAGCGGTGGAAGCTGAGACTTAACTAGAGTTGAGCCAATAATTTTCGCTTCATAAACTAGTTTTTCAGCCTGCATCCTAACCATATTATTCCTATCTTCAATGAGAATCTTTAATCTATGCTTACATTCCCTAATATTCTCCTTATATGCTTCGCCTCCCAAACCCATCATATACTTCCTAATTAATTCTAGACTATTTCTAATTTCGTTTTCAATACTTCTCAGCTTTTCTCCAAGCTTCTCTCTAGCCCTATAGCTTAACAAGTAGGGTTTAACGTTTTCAAGTATTTTCTCCGGTCTACCGACTCTTAGCGTAATCTCTATAGGTAGTAGCTCAATAGCATTATCAACAGCTCTATTAGTATGCGATGAGATTAGAATTTTCTCACCCTTACTGGCTAATTCATAGGCTATCTTAGCAATAACCCTAGTCTTACCAGTTCCCGGAGGACCAATAATTAGCAGCAACTCATTATCTTCCAACGCTAATGCAGCCTCAACAGCTTTTACCTGAGAGCTATCAAGCCTAAAACCATCCCTAACATCCCTACAATCATGAAGCTTAGAATACTTAAGATCAGGAAAATCCACCATATTAAGAACTATGTTGAAAGCCTCTTGATTACTTATGGATATAGGTATTTCAGAGGGTAAGGATTTTAAGTAATTGATTAACGATAATTGAAGATCATAACTAATTAAAGGCTCATAATTAAACACTCTAACAATTCTACCCTCACCTATATTTGGATTTCCCGCTAAAATTATTGTTAGTTGACCTATACTAGCATCCAATACCGTACCGAGAAAACGAAGTCCATGAGCAATAATACCTACAGGATCACCTGGCTGAAAAACACCTATAGACCTAACCTCCAAAACAGCAATACCATGGGAAACATCAACAACCCTAGCCCTTAGAGATCTCAAATCTCTAACCGTCTCCCTCCTTTCATTAACAATTAACCTCTCAACCTCATCTAAATCTAAATTTCTCCCTACAAATCCTCTAGAAGCTACATTCACTCTCTCACTGTAACCACATCTTACACAGTAAATCCCACCTACACATGGCATCATTACGGATTCACATTTAGGGCAAAGCCTTAATCCACGTGTAATACGACGCATAACCAACATCTAAAACTTACTATTAATCTACATAATCAATTCAAGAAACAATCCATATCAATAGCATGGATTATCAAATTCCATTAACCCCAGTCTTTCAAGTAGTACAACACTATTCCTTCAGCTATATACTCTACATTAAATGAACCATGCATAACTCCTCTTGCTTTAGGATTTATTTTGAATATGTTTCCTTACAAGTGTTATTGGTTTATCTATTGCTTTAACATTAATCATAGCATCAGTGAAAAATACTGATGATGCATATTCAGAATCACTACTTGATTTAACAGCTGAAACTCCAAGTATACTGCTCATAATTAGCCACTCCTAAACCCTTAATTGCTCTACTAAAGTTTGCCTTAAAGAAGCCTTTAAGACCTGCCCCAGGTATAATGGGATTACCATTGGCATCCCTCACTACTAGCAGATCTATTTCTATGGTGTTCTATCACACTTACCTGCTCCTATTCTAACTGGACCTTTAGCTACTATGTTTAAGGTTAATTTATATAGTAATACTAGTTTTCCAAAGCGATAGCTCAAAGCTATCCCCCTCCAAGTTCAACTATTGTTTTGCTAACAAATTCTAAAGCCTTACCTTCCTCGTATTCTAATGGTAGTAAGCCTTTTAACATTTCACTCACATCATGAATAGATATCTTATTACACTTAAACACTACATATCCATAGCCTCTACTTTTCCATCCCCCAATAAAGCCTTCCATCCCCTTTATTAGCATGCTTAACATATAGTAGAAAGTAGATTAGATTCTTTCATTACATCATCTGTTAATTCATCAAGAACTCATTTTTGAATTAATAATTTACATTAAAAAAGCTAAAGCCTATCAAGCTTCTCCCAATCTTCAAGTAATATAATGTTATCCTTTTCAGCAACTTCACTCTCAATGCAAATAATATACGGGTTGATTTTTACGCCATACACGTGTTTCTCTAGCATCTTCATATCTTGATCGAATTCACGCATATCTTTCTCTTCAACTGTTTTCTTACATTCAAATACATTAATAGCATCTATCTCAATATCCAATACATCTCTATACGATCCAGTATAGGTAAGTTGAAAGCTTAATATGTCATACTCTATATTATTAAGTAAAACGTTATGTGTAATCAGTAATTTATTAGCTCTAATATTGCTTCTTAGCCTTAAATAAACAAGAGCCTCCAATATTCTCCCAATATCTACTTCAAGTAGAGAGTAGGGTATTAGAAAAACATTCTCCCTATGCTTTAAGAGGTCGCCTCTACTACATTTCCTCTCACTTAAATATAGCTCTTTATGGAAGTCGCATTCAAAAACATCAGTATAATATTTTATTGGATGCTTATTGTTAAGAACATCTATAATCGGTCTAGCATCATCACCAAAGCTTTTTACATCAAATACATAGTATTCATTCCCATTCATATCCATACACTTTCTAATATTTCCTTTTTGTTTAGATAAGTCAAGTAGGTCAAATAGGAGCTTAGGTTTAATATTATATAGATATTTAATATTATTAATGTTATCAGCTATATAATGAGCTACTTCACTAAATCCATTTTCATGCCTATCTATAATTAGGTAAATTTGGCTCATTAGGTAGCTAGAAATGTTGAAAATAACATTATCCAATACTTTTATCAATTCAGTATCATGAGTACCAGTAAGTAATTTAAGGTATCTATCAATAATTAAGAATAGACAATCACTAAACCTTATAGGTAGTATTATTAAGTCAATTGGTAATTCATTAAGAACATCATCTCTAATAATCTTAAAACAATCATTAATTATCATATCAGCAATCTTTTCCTTCTCTCCTTCTATGTTTTGTATTGTTTCTTCCCTTCTGTTCATTCTCTCTTTTGTATTCTGTATCATTTCTTCCTCTATATTTACTGTTTGTGTTACAACTTGAATTGATTTCAATACATTTTCTAGTGATTTTTTAACATAACCTTCAAAATCGCTTGTCTTGTAATATGTGGCTTTAACTAGGTCGCCTAGGATTCTTAATGGCGTTTCCACTAGTAATCTTGTTATTAATCCAAGTTCAAATAATGTTAACTGAAAGCTCATAAAAGATTAATTAGTTAAGTCTATTATCATCTGGCTTATTGTTAACTTCTCCACAGCATCCTCTCTCATTAGTAATGCCTTAATGTTACTCATTATTGTACCTAGATCACTTATGTTTTTCGGTTTTGTAAGCTTCATTTTCATTATTTCAGAATCTATCTTAACGAATCCAAAACCTCTACTTTTCAACCCACCTATTACAACTTCATTTTCACTTATATGTTTTAGTAGGTATGCTAATAGTTTGGCCTCCGTATCTCCCTTCATAACGTTATCGATTATCATCTTAGATTTAAACGATATGTTCCTCGGGGTTATGTATTGTATCGTATATAGTTTCTCCGGCTCTGCTACTCTATATCTCCTCGATATGCTGACGCATGTTCTTGTCTCTATTTCCGGCTTTGCAATTTCCCCATTTTGATCTACTGGTATGGCATCTGTAATCAGTATTTTACCTGCATAATGTCTTGAGCCGAAGAGTAGACAGATAGGGCATAGAAGAGATAATGAGAGCTCTAATGCTTCCCTACTTCCAACTTCATCTATGAATTTACTTATCTGTTTATCGCTTAACCCTATACTACTTAGGGTTTTCCAAATTCTCCTCCTTAACTCCTCCCCACTACTTTCCTTAAGTGTTTTCTCTAGGTAGCCTGTATGAACATCTTTATCATGACTTTTAACAATTTCATCTATATTGAAGTCATACATAACCTTATTAAATCTTATACTGTTAGCTATTCTAGTAGCCATACTTCTTAGTATTCCCTTTATGCTTTCAGCCGGAATTATCGGTAGTGTGATTCCTGAGATTTTCATGGATACTATTCCCTTTACGAATCCCTCTTCACCTGCCCCTATATGTATTGGGCTTATCGGATTTATCCTCATGTTGATTATATATCTTGAATTTAATCTGTAATCAATCACCTCTTAACCACCTCAACAATATTCAATCCTGCAGTCGAGAATGGCCCTACTCCATGAAGCTCCAGCTTCACCAAGTCCTCCACACATATATTCCTAGCATCAGGAACTATTAGCGACCCAATATTTAATCCTTTAATCATGACTTTAGGAGTATTCGACTTAATACTATAGCCTGAGACCTCAACTATTCCAGTTTTGAATACGTATTTTACTGGTAGACTCCCAATGCTCTTAACTGTTGGGAAGATATCCTTCTCATCATAGTCTAAATTGAAGACAGGTGACTTAGCTAGCAGACATAGTGTACCGTTAGTACTAGATAGCTGTTTAATTCTCCTATCAATATAGTTTTTATCCTCAGCTATTTTAGCCTCTACACGTCCAAGCCCAGCAGATACCCTCCTACCGATTTTCAGCTTCAAGCTATTCATGCTTAAACCTACATCCTTAATCATTTGTTCAAGCCTATCTATAGGATCGATAACCAACCCTCTAAACACTACTCCTGGAGCAAGAGCAACATAACTATATAGTAGACCAGTTTCTGAGCTTCTTAACATCTTATTTATACCTACAGCCTCTATGAATGCATGCTTCAGATTTAAGCTCTTTAACTTCCCATTCCTACAATAGATTAGGGAGCCCCCTATGTTTTTGAACATACATATATGGTTCTCTCCATATTTAGTAGGTATCCTCAGGTCTTCAGGGGATTTAACTGGAAGTTGAACTATTTCCCCACATATCTTACATTTAAACGTTAATGGATCCGATGGATAGGATTGGTTTCCATCTTGGCTTATAGGATATGCTGGATGGAAAATCATTTTCGGAGTTGATATTTCCTCATCAACGAGCTTTGAATTCATGAATTTTAAAAGTGTAAGTATTGATCCTCTAATAGATGATCCTGGAATATAGTTAATGCTATGCTCGATAACCCTACCGTACTTGGCTCCAGTAATTATTAATGGCGTATTAACGGTTAACTCCAAGCTATATATCCTCACGTTATCACCTTAAGGACTCATATATCTCCTTAATGATGGGGTCTGATAGATAGCTTTCAATTCCAGATGCATCCCTAATCCTAACGTTAACAATTCCTGATTTACCTATCCTCTCATATCTTAGATTCAATATAGCTGCCATAAGCGCTCTAGCCTCCTCGATATTCAGCTCCCTAGCCTCAATTACTGCTCTAATAATACTTCCTATCGGTAAATATTCGATCGAGAATAGTCCACCCTCTATAGCCGTTCTTGACTTATCATCTATCCTAACATGTGTTAATGTTTCCGTTGATTCCTTAATCATTACGCTTTCCACCGAAACCTTACTTTGAACGTTTTGATTTGGCTTACCGAAAAGCCTTACAACAATATCGTCACCCATTTTATCCTCCGGATTTACAGTATACGTTATGTTTTCATATCCGAGTAGACTTGAAATCCTTATTAAGCTCGTTCTAAGCAATCCTTTAATGGTTGATCCGGGAATGAATACGTAGTCCTCATTGTTAAATGCCTTAATGGACATCATAGGCATATCTGCTTTTATCTTGGGCGCTACTCCTCCAGCTCCGATATTAAGCTTCCTCTCAGCTATCAGTTCAAGCTCTATCTTAATCTGGCTATTCAATTCCCCCACCTACAATCTTAACTATTTGAAGAAGATCATGAAGTGGAAACCTCATTTCCTTCAAGCTAAATAAATACTTAAGAATATCTATATAGCGATGTCCTAATCTTTTGCTCTGTCTCTTAGCATATATTATCTTAACCTTAACACTATCATCTGTAAATAGGGTTTTCTTAACTATATCCAGAGCATCATTTCTTATGTCTGTAAGTCTATTATGTAGATCGCTTTCACCGCTTCTTTGCTTTTCATTTATTGAGTTTATAATCATATCCATTAAGCCCCTATAGTTGAACGTTTCTATATCTATATCACCGAAAACTATGCTTAACAATCTAAATATCGAGTTATCCTCTTGAATACTTGAAATCATATAGGATCCTATCTTTCCCATCTCATCATACATCAAGCTCAGCCTCTTACTACCTACAAGATCGATTACATGGTCTAATACGTGTTCAGTCATTACCCCACCATCAGCGACATAGAATGCAAGCGAGCCATAAAACTTATGATCAGAGCCTCCAGCTATCTTAACGGATTCCCCTCTAGCGCTTCCCTTAGCATATTTATCTAGTAGGTAGCCTGCAGATCTATATAATTCAAGAATTGGATGTTTAGGTTTAGCTACAGCAATACCTATTGATAGTGTTGCCTTACCGCCCATCTGAATATTGAATTCCCTAGCTAGATGTATTGTTAATGGTAGTGCAATATATGATGGGCAAAGCATAAAGCCATCATCCCCTCCAACATATATTATACCTAATATGAGCCTAAAATATTCCTCTGCATATTTGTTCCTAACATAATCGATAACATCGTGGAGAGCCTTCTTAACGCTATAATCAATCCTAATACTTCTCTCAACGGCATCACTTATGGATGTACATGACATCATAATTAAGGATGCTAGATTGGCATCAAATCTTATCAACGCTATGTTCGGATACCTCTCGATATATTCCCTCTCTATGGATTCATACTTTACCCCAGCTATATACTCCATCACGTATTTCTTAAGCTTATCTAAATCAACATTTAAGCTTAATAAACTCTTTACCCTCCTGATCCTCCAGTTAAGATATATGCTATCACCAACATCATACTTAACCCTACATGCCCTACATACTAGGCTGTCCCCTACCTTCTCCCTATTTCCATCCAATACCTCTACTCTACTGGATCCGCAGAAATCACATATATAGGATATGTTTGGCTCCACATTCAATTCCTCATCCTCAAGTATCTTCCTTCTCATCAATTCGCAATCTATATTGTAGTTTACTATTGAGAACGATGAGTGGAAGTAAGATGAGCCATATATAATGTTAAGCCCTAGCTCACGCTTAGCTTCACTACATAGCTTACTGAATTCACTAACCTTATCTGGCGGCGTTACTACTGTAATGCTCCCTCCTCCAAAGTATAGTATACATTCAGCTGGGAGTTTAAGATTGTTGATTATAAAGCATGGTATTGATACTAAACATGTAAAGTCAACTATTCTACTTGCACCACATATTGACCGTAAATCGTTAACCCTAATGTAGTTTTGAATGCCTCTAACATCAAATCTCGTCACTAATATCTCCTTTAATTCTTTCCAGTCCTCCTTCAACTCAACCTCCGCTCTTATTATCGGATTTCTACTATCTATTCTTGATGCATTCCTACAGAAATCCTCTGTAAGCTTTTTAATCATTTCATATCCTACGAAATCCCAAAACTTCCAGTCCCTATATGCATCCTCTACCGATCTACCATATTTACCTGCACATTCTATAAGCTCCGCTTTCACCTTCTCCGATAACATGTCCGGAATATATCTTACAAGCCTATCTATATTGCTTGAAATTCTATCAGCCTCCCTAAATATATCCATAATAGTGCCTGTATTCTCCCTCATAATTTTCTTAGCATCATCTATAAGCTTTTTAGCATCCCCATCAACATATTCACTAAATACTTTATCCATGAATTCCATTGATTTATCCTCATGTCTATGCCATTCCCTCATATTGAATTTGCCGACATCATGAAATAGCGATATCAATCTTAAGATTATAAGCATATTTTGAATGTCCTTCACATCTTTAAATCTGCTTAAAAGAAGACATGAAGCTATAGCTGATGTCGTAATCATATGTATTAGGAGCGATGATGTGTTGGCTCCATATCGGGTATCTGCGGGATATCGTAGAATATCCATTACGTATTCCCTAAGTCTCTCGTATTCGACCGATCTTTTCAATGCATCCTCTATTACCGGTGTCTCATGTAGGCCGCTAATAGTGTCTTTACTGAACAGCTTTAGGTTTTTGTTTCTAATTAGATAAATTATGAGGAATGCAGGGGAAGGTATAACTTTAGGTATTGGGTCAAGATATAGTGTCCATCTAATCGTTACGACGATCTCGTTTAATAGATCGTAAAGCTCTTCCCCACTTCTTATCTTATCTATTTTTCTCGTATTCAGAAAGCTTGATATAATGTTACTAAGAACCTCTTCATATTTTCTAAGCATTTCCTCTCCTTCAATATATGATATCTCCTCAACATGTATATTTCCAGCTTTCGGAAGTATGTATCCCCTAACAATTCTATCCACTAAATCACCTCCTCTATCCTAATTCCCTTTCTACCTAAAGATGGATGGATGTAGCTCCTACTTAGATCGATCTGGTATTCAACATATTTTTTCTCACCAATTCTCAACCATTTAATTCCCTTACCATTAGTAAGGGCAAATCCGAGAACCCCAAGATCGCTGGAGCTACGTATTTCGCTTCCATTCTTCAAGTCATAGGTCATGTCATCCTTAACGATAAATACCTTACTATACCTACCAACAATTTTAAGAAGCTCCTCCTCTGAGACGGCCATTAAATAACACCTTTACGTATATCTATATTGTCTCCAAGAGTATTGGTTAATTCCTCTCTAGATCTAGATATTAAGTCTTCAAGTTTTAGATCTGATAGCTTCCTAGAAATGTTTTCCCTAAACCCGTTAATGGAGAATTTTACAAGTCCAAACACGTATTTATCCATGTAGTGTCCACCTCCCAGATTAGGATTATACCTATACTTGTATGCACATATTGGAACACGGCTTCCAGTAAATATTTCAAGACCTGCAAGCATGAGGCCGAGATCTGTAAAGTTAAAGTTTACACCGTTAACTTCAAGATTAAATTTTGAGTTCGGATTTACTGCTTCCACTCCCAAATCCTTTAGGAAGCTTACTCCTCCACTACTCATAACCATATCTGTAAAGTATACTCTTGAGAGTAGTCCTGGAGCTCCGAATAAATCGCATACAATACATACATTATCTGGACTACATGCCCCTCTAGCATCAACTACATTTTCACCCCAATATCCTATATGTCTCCTATAGAATTGTTTTGGCGGCAACTCCCTACTTTCAACTGAGTAGCACGATATTGATGGGGAGCATTTATACTCAATTCTAGATCTGATAGCGCCCTTAATGGATGATCCTGGAATTATGATTTTATCCAGGTATCTAGGCATTCTCCTCGATGGTCTTATTTCAACTCCTCTATACTGATTATAGATTATATTTATAATCTCATCCTCGCTTATTTCTCCACGTAAATATCTCTGAATAACATTTTCCATTCTGCCAACTACATCGTATACTTCAACCTTATGTACGGATGCCCCTGTAAATAGGTAGCTATTTGATATTACTTCAGCTTCAACATCTAATATTATGTTGAATCTATCCCTATCTACTCTATCCCTTGGAGTATATGGTTTTCTAGCTATGCTTAATCTTTGAGACATAGTTATCCCATGCTATCCTAAACCTTTCAAGAAGCTTAGCATAGTTCCTCCCTACATCAGCAATATTAACCTCACTATCGAACTCGTCAAGCGGCTCGAAGATGTCAACCTCAGATATTTTCATTACTTTATTGTTATGGATAATTTCTCCATTGATTTCCATTGGATTAACTGAGAATTGACCAAATCCTCTTGACTTAAACCCTCCAATTCTAATAACTCCATCGTTAATTAATTTAATAACGTAGGATAATAATCCAATAGCATAGTTAGGAGTGTTTATAAGTGTAATGTTTCCTTTAAATATGCTTCCAGGCATTATGAATTCAACAGTATATAAAGCACCACGCTTAGCAGTTCCACTTCTCCTATCTATTGCTATTCCTGTCTTAACGCCTATAGCTATATCCCCCTCTGGAAACATATCTCCGAAGATTATATGTGAAGCATAGCTACCTGAACCATACAGCTTACATATTAGGCAGTAGCTAGCTAATATCTTCCTAACCTCATCTAGATTCCTACTTCTAAGAGCATCGTCCAGTTTTCTATTATAGTTATCTTTACATTCATTACCTGCCATACATGCATTTATACCATTCGACTTAGCGATGAATTCAGACACAGATCTAAATACTCCTTTTAAGCTGCTTCCAGGTATGTACTGTACCTCTCTTCCATTAATATTTATTCTTAATACTTGAAGATCTACAGGTGATGTTAGGGATGTTGATTTTCCAGCTCCAATCCTAAACGGCGACTTAGCCTCAAAGCTTAACTTAACATTCAGTACTCTATATAAGTAGTCGTGAACAAACCATTGAGTCAATGCTTTACACCTAGTAACTTAAGATACTTATCTGTACAGTCTTCAGATTTCAATTCCCCATTAACTATTGATTCACGTGAAATCTTCCTGATATTCATCTTAACCAATCCATGACCTACACTTCTCCTTCCACCAATCCAAACCCCATCGTTAATAAGTTTCTTAATCAAGTAATTTATAAGTTCAACTTCTCTTCCAACTCCATTAACTATATCGTAGCCCTCAATAATTAATCCCCATTCAAACCTACTATGTGGAGTTATGTACTCAATATCGAATAGTCTACCTGGATACTGACCACCAGTAATCCTACATATTGATACGCATGTTCTCGTCTCAATTCTATATTCACCTATTGGTGTGGCATTTAGGACTGTGATTTTGGAGGCTACGGTTGGTCCCCCGAAAACACTACATACAATACATGGCTCATATTTATCCTTCAGATTCTCCTTCATATCCATCTCATAGTTTGGATTGGATACAACATCACATACAGGCCATCCCTTAACATTAGCGTATTTTTCAGCTTCAGCTCTAAGCACTCCCTTAATAGACGATCCAGGAATGAATGGTATACCATTCATTCTTATTATAGGGTTATCAATACCTCCAAACAATGCTCCTCTACCTGCACCTATAGATAGTGGAGTCTCATTTATGAGCTCAGCATTAATCCTATACGTTATATGTTGACTGTTAAAATATATCATCAATATCACTCAGTAAGCTTACTCATGAATCTATCAATATTATCAACATTCCTAACATCACTATCATATACCCATCTCAGTAATACTAGATACTTAGATATAGCCTCTCTAAGCTCCTCTTCATTTCTACATTTACTCCTTATCTGTCTAATGTCTGAAAGAAGGAGTTTAGCAATATCCCTCGGAATCTCCCTCCTACCGGTTTGTCTAGCAATATAAACTATTAACTCATTCAATGCGGCTTTAGCATCAAGCCTACCTAGAAATAGTGATATAAGATTGCTGAGAGTTGTCTTATCAACACGAGGCGTCATTTTACTACCGGTATTGATAGCTAAGTTAAAAATATCCTCTCCCATAAATTCATCAATACTAGACATAAATACCAATAATATTTTTATTACTATCTAAAAAATTTTCTTGGAGTAAAGCTACAAGTTTATATATTATAAATGTAGTTTTACTTATGTTTGAGCATAAAGTTAAGGAGGCTTTAAAGTTTGAGAAGAGCATTAAGATTATTGATGCCTTACTAAGATTTAATGGCTTAACCAACTTTTCAAATATTGAGAGAACTAGCGGGGTTAAGGGTGGAGCCTTAAAACACCACTTAAATAGACTAGGTAAACTAGGAATTGTAAATTCGGATCTTAGGGGATTCTATAAACTGAAATATAAAGGTGTGTTTTACACTATTTTAAACCTTAAGAAGCCATATACATATCTAGGATTACTTGGTAGGAGAAACAATAGGGAGGAGCCTGAAACATTAACAGCATTAAAGCTTCTTAAAATGGAGGGTATTGAGTATGATAGGTCTTACGTAATAACAACATCTAAGGCTTTAGGTGAATGGGAGAATATAGATGTAGTGAACTGTAACTTCATACTTTGTAGTGGAGATGAAATATCTGATGTTAATGCTTTAAGAAGTAGGGTTAAATCAATAGTTGAGGATATTATTGAGAACTATCCGTTAATAATGGATTGTACAGGCGCTACAAAGCCTGCTACAATAGCCTTCTACGATATTGCATCATTATACCTAATACCTTTAATGTATGTAACTGAAGATAAAAAAATAAAGTGGATTATAGATTTGAAAAGTATTGTTAGAAAGGTTAAGCATGAAAAGTAAAAATGTTAAAGCCAATACTATAGCAAATCTACCAAATAGTTAGTAACTAGTAAATACTTAAACAATAAACTCCATCAACACTTACATTCTTCAAGCAATGAGGAATTCAACCATAATAGTAATTCAAATCTACAGTTTCAGAATTGGTTAAATTTAAAATTTGAAGCCTCATAAAGTTTAATTGAAGTGTAATCCATAGTGGTGTTAAGTTTTTAAGTTTGCTTTATATTTATTTTAATGAAGTCCATTCTCGTTGCAACTTGGGGTAATCCCTGGATTCCTGGATGGAGTTCTGTTGAATATGTTTATGGCAATAACTCCATTAAGAGTAGATCCTCTCTTCCACTCCTACTTAACTCTTTAAGTCCAGATTTAACTTTAATAGTAGTTTTAGATACAGTTGCAAATAAAAGGTTTAACTCATACAATGATTTGTTGAGAAATGTAGAGTATAGATATAGAGAATTTCTAAAGTCCCTAATGGATGAGGCTAGAAGTGATTTAGCCTGTAATGTTAGTTTTATTGTTGCACCCGGTGTTGGAAGATTTAAATTTGACGATTACTATTTTAGATTCTCCGGTAGTTTAAGTGATTTCTATGCTTATACACTATATGCATTACTTAAATATTTCCTATGTAATGAGGAGTTAACTGTATATTTAGATCTTACCCACGGCATAAATTTCATGCCTACTTTAACGTATAGATGTATTAGGGAGATGCTGAATGCTTTAGCATTAACAACCTCAGTTGAGTTAAAGGTTTTCAATTCAGATCCATACGTGAGGAATGTTACTGATAAAATGGAGATACATCTAGTTGAGGATAGAGTAGTATCTCCCTTGCTTGCTTTTCAGCCTATGAAGATTGGTGGAGTACATAGACTACTAAGCCAATTTGAGCAAAATGATGGTATTATTGAGGTTATTAAGAGGTTTAGCTTGAATGATCATGAAGTAGAGGAATTAAATGTATTTCTAAACTCTGTTTTAAATGGATTTCCTCTAGCCTTATATAGATGGTATCCTGATTTAAAGGCTCTTAAAGAGAAAATTGATGAAGCATTTAATACCTGGCTGAATGAAGTATGTATAAAGCATGTAGGTAATGAATACGTTATAGAGAGAAAAGTTAAGTTTACGGAGGACTTCACTACATGTACAATTATATGGTTTATTGCATCACTACTAAATTTATCGAGGAAGCATGAAGTATCATTTAATGAATTAAACGAATTATGTGAAAGATTATTTTCAAAATTTAAAAGACTTGAAATAGCTATAAGCCATGACCTATGCCATGAAATACCAAGTAGAATCAGTAAGAAAATTAAGGAGGATGAAGGAATTTTCAATAAGTGGATTAGATTAAATGAAGTAATTGAAGGAGGAGGATTTGACAATAGAAATTTTATATTCCACTCAGGATTTGAAAGAAATACTGTTGAGATAAGAATTGATAGCGATTCTGAATTTCAAAACAGACTTAACTCCATGGATGATGAAACAATCAAAAAAGAAATTAAACCCCACTTAAGATTCCGCTATGCAGAAGACAATCTAAGAAAAGTAATTAAAACATGCAGAAGACTTTAATCATATACCTAGTTAACAACCTACTATCTCAACCTAAACTATTAGACTATAACCATAATATGACGGTAATCGAGATTTGTTAGCCTATGTGGATTGTTTAAGTATGTATTTTAACATTATGTATGTCCATTTTCTAAGCTTTATCCTTCCATCCTCTATTGTGATTAAATTTCTGTTTCTAAGACTACTAAATATGTTTTTCCCATAGTTCTCAATGAATTGGAATTGAGAAGCGAAGCCATGTTTTCCACATTCTTCATATAGATGTTTTAATGGTTTTAAATATTCATGACTTAGAGTTAACGGTAAAACTGGTATATCTACATGACTTCTAAACCTTTCATGTATATAGTATATGTTCTGGATTCCTAGAAGAGATGCAGCTATTGTAAGTATGGCGTTTTCAGGCTTAAATCCTCCTGTAGCATTTAAATATACGTTAAATCCGGCTTCTAATAGCCTATAGGCTTTATCCATTACCTTATCTAGAAGGTTTACAAGACCATCCTCAAAGAATCCCTCAACACCAAACCCTTCAACCCTAATCGTTTCAGTTTCTATTAAATTATCAGTAAGATACTTCTCAATAAGTTTAGCGCAAAATAACCCCTTACCAGTATCCGTATGATATAGATAAACCTTACTGATAAGCTTATTTTCAAGAAAGCCCCTCATAGCATTAATCTCAGCACTCATAGCATAAGGATCCTCCCTAAGTAGACTATAAACCCTCCTGAAAAACGGATCAGCAGGCATTACCCTCTTCATAACCTCCACATCACTTTCAGCTATCCTACGATCCTCACTTGAGGGATCTAAACGTCTAATATAGTTCTCAATAATCGATGTACCACACGTTACTAGATGAACATTCATAAATACAAGACCAATGAAAAAATATAAATTTTACTGTTTACCAAGCACCTCCTCTTCAATATCCTTAACGAATTTCTCACACTCCCTCCTGTAGACCTCGCTCTCCAGCCTCATGCTAGCTACATCCCTTGCAGCTGCTAGATATCCTTCAAGATGGTATCTAAGAGTTACAGGTATTGTTTTCTCAAGACACATTCTCCAAGCTTTACTCTTAAGGAATTCATATATCCATTCAAGCCTTTCCATAGGTGCTGTTAAAGCTATGTATACCCATATTCTCTTATACCATTCCGACTTCCATGTTGGTTCTGGAAGCTTCTCCTCAACCCTCCACATACTAAGTTTAGCCTCAACGGGATGTGGAAGAAGCTTTCTTAAATCGGAAATATACTTATCGAAAACAGCCTCTATAAACTCTCTACTATAGATATCCATTATTAAACCGCATACTTCCCCTTCGATTTCCTTAACGAATTTCCCGCATTCTTCCCTGTATTTCCCACTCTTCAGTCTCATGCTAGCTACATCTCTAGCGGCTGATAAATACCCTTCAATATTATGTCTAAAAATTATCGGTATCATGGTTTCAAAACGTATCCTCTCAGCCTTCTCTTTAAGAAATTCATGTATCCATTCTAGTCCTTCTACAGGTGCTGTTAAGGCTATGTATAGCCATATTGCTCTATACCATGCTGAACGCCACGTCATTTCTGGAAGCTTCCCCTCATCAACAGCCTTCCACATCTTAAGCTTAGCCTCAACAGGATATGGAAATACCCTCCTCAAACCTGAAATATACTTGCTGAAGAGAAACTCCATAAACTCTTTACTATAAATATCAACCATAAACATCACTCTACATATTCATAGATTAACACTTAAAAAGTTTTACATTTATAGGTTTAAATACTTAGATTGGTATGAGTAAATCATATGTTAAAGGTAGACGTTTTGTTTTCAGCGGGAGAAATACGGCTGTAAAGAATTTGATTGATGAGCTTTAAAAGCTGGTAGATTATCAATACTGACAACACACATTAAGGGAAAAGTTGTATTTCTAAATGTTAATGATGAATCTCAAATAGAAATTTAGTACTTTAAGGCTTAACTTTTATCTTTCAATTCTCTTTATTTGAGATTCCTGCCTTTATAAATGGGTTAGAAAATGGGATGACGAGTCCTTTCAATTCTCTTTATTTGAGATTCAATGAGCAAGCTGAACTTGGAGGAGTTAATATACTACACTTTCAATTCTCTTTATTTGAGATTCAGCTTGCCTGTTTCCTTCTGGTATTCAAACCAATACTTGTCTTTCAATTCTCTTTATTTGAGATTCATCATTGTTTGTGTCAGGTAATCAAGCATATATTATAGTCTTTCAATTCTCTTTATTTGAGATTCAAAT
The DNA here is from genome assembly GCA_038845975.1 of Methanomethylicia archaeon. Classification (GTDB taxonomy): domain Archaea; phylum Thermoproteota; class Methanomethylicia; order CALHIW01; family CALHIW01; genus CALHIW01. Next base: position 660 of record JAWBQF010000006.1, on the reverse strand, counting down.
GTCTTAACGCCTTAGCCCTTGTCCTCCTCTTAAGACTTTCAATTCTCTTTATTTGAGATTCGGCACTTCAGTTGCCGGGTATACAGGGAATTGCATATTTGCCTTTCAATTCTCTTTATTTGAGATTCCAGTACTGTGGCGTAGACAGGTGTATCCGACTCTTTAACCTTTCAATTCTCTTTATTTGAGATTCTAGAAATGACTGTTAGACAGTCAGCTATGCTGTACACCACTTTCAATTCTCTTTATTTGAGATTCCACAGTGTTGACGGGTTGCCTGAGTCAGGCATTGAGGGGCCTTTCAATTCTCTTTATTTGAGATTCTCAACGCCGAGTCACCTTGCTTCTTGACATTGTCTCTTTCAATTCTCTTTATTTGAGATTCTCTTGGATATGGAGTTGACAAGCTGTGGAGGGCGTGATATTCTTTCAATTCTCTTTATTTGAGATTCAAATGCAGGTTTCGGTACAGTTTCGGTAGCAAAATGGTGGTCTTTCAATTCTCTTTATTTGAGATTCAACAATTATTGAAGTGGGTTCAGCAATGTCAAACAACAAACTTTCAATTCTCTTTATTTGAGATTCAGAAATACCAACAAACCCAGACGAGTTTGAGAAATATATGCGCTTTCAATTCTCTTTATTTGAGATTCCTATCCA
>JAWBQF010000005.1:0-103467 GCA_038845975.1 Methanomethylicia archaeon | reverse complement strand
CTCCTATCAAAATCAATAGAAGATTAAGATAAACCACGATAATATAGATACATAACTCCTAACAATAATGAAGCTTAGAATATCTGAAGCCATTCTAGAAGAACATGAACGAAAATATATATAAGCAATAAACAACTAGAATAAATGGAGTTCTCTACCTAACAAACTTAACAACTTTAACCATACTAACACCATAAATAAGGGAGAGAACTCCCAAATAAATCTAAAGTTAACAAAGCCATTTGAATAATCCAAAAAAATATATATTAGTTTGAATATACCTAATTTATGCTAAGCTTAAACATTAAGCTTACAAGTAAAGAATTTCAATATCTCATGCATATATATAATCTAAGTATAGATAGTCAAAGAGCTGTTTATAGTGATGAATTAGCTAAAATTATGGGTGTGAAGCAGTCATCATCAATCAGTATTCTACATAGACTTAAAGAGAAAGGATTAATCGTATATGAACCAAGAGCAGGAGCTTATCTAACTAAGATAGGTAGGAACATCGCTGAAAACATTATACATAGACATAGAATATTGGAAAAGTTTCTAGTAGATTATTTAAAAATGGCACCTAAAGAAGCTTGTAAAGAATCAATAAATATTCAATTAAATTTCTCTGAGCAAACAATTGAAAAGCTATGTTTCCTACTCTCTAAACCTGGTGTTTGCCCATGTGGTAAACCTATTCCCCATCCACATGAATAGGTGAATTCATGACTGGAATAGCCATAATCATTCTACTCTTAAACTTAATAATTTTCCCACAGGTAGAAACTATTAGCATCATATCTCAGAATAAAGTAAGAGTTACCGCAACAATTTGGGCTTTAGCATCCATTGCACGTGAAGTAGGAGGAGAGAAGGTTGATGTTACAGCAATAGTTCCCCTAGATAGTGATCCGCACCAATACTCACCAAAACCAAGTGATATTGAACTAGTTAGAAGCTGTGATCTATTTATATGTATTGGTAAGGAGGAGTTTATCAGTATGCTTGGTGAAGGAGGAAGAATAAGGCTTGAGTGGAATGACTGGGTTGATGCAGGCATAGAAGTTGAAAATGAAAATCCACACTACATATGGCTATATCCACCAAACATGAAGATAATTGCTGAAGTAATTGCGAAAGCACTAGCTACGATTGACCCTAAAAACATAGATTACTATTTTGATAAAGCTAGAGAGTTTAAAAGGAAAATTGATGATTTAAATACTTGGGCTAGAGGAATAGTTTCTGAAATGAACATAAACAACGTCAATATAGTTTTAGCAGCTTCCCATTTTGAACCATTAATGAAGTATTTAAAGCTACCAATCATAGATGTTTTAATTAGAGGAGAAGAGAAGACACAAGGACCAGTAGACATTGTTAGGGTTGGAGAATCATTAAGAAAGTTCAATGTTAAACTTATAATTGTATCGATAGCTGAGAGGGAGGGAGATGAAGGGAGACTTGCAGCTCAACTTTCAGAAGATACAGGTATACCTATTGCTTATCTTTACCCATCACCAAGATCAAGCAATGATGACTATGTTGAATTCATAAAATATAATATTGCAATAATTGCAGGGGCTTTAACAGCATCATTAAGCCTTAAGGTTAAAACATTCCAGGAAGAAGTAAATCTTAAAAGTCTATATCTTACATTATCTACAGCTTTACTAATAGTATCTATTTTAATATTAATACTAATGTTACAGAGGGCATCTAAATGAGTATTATTGAAGTTCATGATTTAACTATTTCATATAATGGTAAAGTAGCATTGTATAATGTAAGCTTTAATGTTGCTAATCCTTTATTTCTATGTATTATTGGACCTAATGGTGCTGGTAAGACAACACTTATTAAAGCTTTAATTGGTGTTCTCAAACCCGCAAAGGGTTATGTTAGAGTTTTAGGATTGGATCCATTTAAGAATATTAATGTGAGAAAATTTATTGGATATGTTCCACAGAGAGAACGTATAGATTTATCGATGCCTATGCTTGTTAAGGATATTGTTCTAATGGGACGTACAAGTCTAGTTGGACCGTTTAGATGGTTTAGAAGAACTGATATGGATTCGGCATTAAACGCTATAAAAACTGTAGGTTTACATAACCTATTAAATGAACCCTTCTCCCATTTATCTAGTGGTCAACAACAACGTGTACTCATAGCTCGTGCGCTAGCTTCAAACCCTAAGCTTTTAGTACTTGATGAACCGCTTTCAGGTGTAGATGCTACATCACAGGAAATAATAATATTAACAATTAAAGAGTTTACAAATAGAGGCGTAGCAGCAATAATGGTTACACATGACTTAAATCCAGTACTAGATTATATAGATATTGTGATGTTACTAAATAAAACAATAATAGCCTATGGCCCTCCTAAAGAAGTTTTAAGAGAGGACTTGTTAGTAAAAACTTTCCTAAGAGAGATTAAAGTACTCCGTATTGATGACAAACATTATGTTATGGGTACAGATCATCATGCGTGAAAACAATGATTATGCTTGAAGTTCTAATTCACCCATTTATTTTACGTGCATTTATAGCATGCATAATTACGAGTATTGTTTCATCAGTTATTGGTGTCTACATAGTGTTAAGGAGACTATCAACTATTGGCGCAGCTATTGCTCACTCAGCACTAGCAGGAGCTATTATGGCTATATTTCTAGGACTTGATCCGATAATTGGAGCCTTCACTATAAGCATAGTATTTGCATTACTACTAGCCTATAGTAGTGAAGAGAATAAAGAGAGAGTGGATATAACAATTGGGGTATTATTTGGATTTTCAGCTGCTCTCGCCATTCTATTCATATCACTTATAAGTGCATATACAGTTTCAGCATGGAGATTTCTTATAGGAGATGTATTAGGAGTGTCTGAATGGGAGATATATATTATGAGTGTTTTCAGTATTATCATATTAACGGTCATGTATGTTTTCTATAAGGAGTTTAAATATACAACATTTGATCCTGAAGCAGCTGAGGCATTAGGCTTAAACGTTAAATTCTACAGCTACCTAATAATAATACTCATAGCATTAACAGCAGTTATATGTTTAAAAGTTGTCGGATCAATACTAACTGAAGTTTTACTTGTAGCACCTGCAGCTGCATCCTATCAATTTGCCCACAGCCTTGAAAAAATGAAGATAATTTCAATGATAATAGCTATATTGTCATCTGTAATTGGACTTATCCTATCGATTTTACTTAACATATCAGCAAGTGCAACCATAGGATTAATGGCTGTAGTCATATATTTTATATCACTTACCCTATCAACAAAGAGAAGGAAGTGTAAATCATTTATTGAATACTTCAGGATGATAGGTAGGAAATAAGAAGTTTAATCATCCTAAATGCAGTATAGGATATATTGTTATTAGAGTATAACTCATACAGCATTAATCTATGTTAGATAGGGCTTTATCAAGATCTTCTATTAAATCATTCACATCTTCAAGACCAACTGAAAGTCTAAGTAAATTCTCAGTTATTCCAAGGTCTCTTCTTATGTTTTCATCTATCCCCATAGCTGCGCTTATAATTGGATATGTGAGTAAACTCTCTACACCACCTAGACTAGGTGAAGACTTTATTATTTTAAGTGACTTCATGATCTTAATAACTTCACTTCTATCACCCTTTATCTTAAAGCTCACAACACCACCATATCGATTATTAAACATTTTCCTAGCTATATCATGATACTCGTTATCAGGTAAACCCGGATAATACACCTTACTAATCTTGGAGTGATTACTTAAAAACTCAGCTATGATTCTTGCGTTTTCACAGTGCTTCTCAACTCTAAGCTTCAATGTCTTCAATCCCCTTAAGATTAGATATGCATTAAATGGTGAAGCTATTGTTCCAAGCTTCCGCCTCCAATGCCATGCATCATTTATAAATTCCTTAGATCCAGTAATACAGCCAGCTACCACATCATTATGTCCTGCAAGATATTTAGTCATGCTATGTACTACATAGTTTACTCCATCTATTAGGGGCTTGTAGAGTATAGGTGTTGTAAAAGTATTATCAACAGCAACAGGTATCTTAAGATCACGACATTTCTTAACTACTTCAGGTATATCTAAAACCCTTAACATAGGATTAGTTATTGTCTCAATAAATACCAGTGATATATTCTTATCAATCACGTCAATAAACTTCTCAGTACTGGGCTCTGCAAGTATGATTCTTATGTTGAATTTATTAAGATCTTGAGCTAGCTGAATTGTTGATCCATATGCTTCTTTAGGGAGAAGTACCGTAGATCCAGACTTAAGGATCGATATGAAAAGGCATGATATCGCAGCCATACCGCTTGAAAAACATAATGTGTCCCCACCACGTTCAAGCTTAGTAACTACATGTTCAACACATCTAACCGTGGGATTCTCTTCTCTAGAATACTTAAGGTCTAAACCTCTATCAGACCGTCTTGTATAGCCAGGCTGTTCAAAGATGGCTGTCTGATATATCGGAGGTATAAATACTCCAAGCTCTTCATCAAAGAAGTTGTGTCCATGTATAGCTGTAGTCTGATCTTTCATAACAGAGCTATAGTGAAGCTAAATAAAAACTTAATTGAAAACATTATTACTATTGGAATCAAGCCCATAATTAATTAGCTTTAAAAATGGTTGTAATAGCGCTAGGCTCAGCTTAGCCACAATGGGATTTAATGTACAATAGATTAAGACTTAAGCTTACCTAAATCCTAAGATTACTGGATACATTACCTAAGCTTACTAAGACCTTAATAAGCATAGCAACTTAAGTTAATGCAAATGTTATCTCGTTTATCTTAATTACGCAATATTTTTATAGATTTAGACATATCTAGTAGGGGAAACGGCGTAGATCCCACCGTGTAGAGAGCTTAGCTGAGGTTGAGCGTATGCTCAACTGTGAAGTTAAGAGTTAGCGGTGTGGATAAAGCCGTTTATGACCCATTTAACTGGCTTAAACTAGAAATAAAACCTTGATAATCATCTCTACGCCGAAGTATAAAACCGTTACTGCTAAGATTAGTAAGACTGTTTTATATATTTTCATGTTTATTCTACTTACTGAACCTATTGAAGATGTGAACGTTAACCATACATAGTCAAGCCATACATGAGCTATATAAAACATTATTAAACCTATAAGACTTAAATTCTTAAGAACCTCAAGAATAAGAGGTAAACCTACACCAATCCACCACGCTATAAAGTATGGGTTAAGTACTGATAATCCTATACCTACAGCTATAGCTGGCTTACATCCTCCACTCTTTGAGTTATATGATAACTTGGGATTTAAAGAATCTCTAAATGTAAGCATCGCAAAGAACATTAGGAACAACCCGCCTACTAATCCTAACATTATTCTTACCCATGACTGGGTTAAAAATATACCAATACCGTAGACTATTAGCAGTACAAGAGGAAACTCAACAATCATATGCCCAAATGCAATACCAACTCCCGCCTTCCAGCTATTCTTAACTCCTAAAGCTATAGAGGATGCTGTTAAAGGACCTGGAGCAAGAACACCTGAAGCACTTATAGTAATGACTTTAAGGATAGCGCTGAAATCCATAGAGTTTAAGTATTTCACTCAATATAAACTCTTCTAAGCACATAAATGTCCTGTAAACTTAAGCAAATCGTTAACGCATATAAATAATCATTAATATAAGCAGTTAGAGTATCTAGGGCTTATTATGGATCTTACGTTCTAGAAAGTGTTTTACCCTATTCCTTGTTTCTTCGTTTACTATGTATAAAGCCAACTCTCTAAAAACCGTTTTATAATCCAGTAGCTCCATATATTTACTGTTAATACTCTTTATTACTCTAACTAGGGAATCTGGAATTAATGATAAATCTTCTACAAGCCTTTCCACATAGCCTTCAACTTCATCTCTCTTCATAACCGCATTAATAATTCCAGCTTCGATAGCTTCCATAGCAGTTATAGGTTTACCTGTTAAAACCATCTCTAAAAGTTTCTTACGGGGTACTGATGTTAATCCAATACCTAAAGCAATTGCTGGACCAATACCTAGCCTTCCCTGTGAAAGCATAAAGCATGAATTCTCAACAGCAATAGCTAGATCAGAAATAAGTACCAACTCCACCCCAACACCGTAACTTGGACCATTAACAACTGTAAGAATAGGCTTTGAAGATTTAAGTATTAACTCAAAAGTTTCTAATACATACTTATAGAATAAGGTTAGAGATTCATTGATTGTTGATGATGAAAATATATCGTTTAAATCCTCACCGGCACAGAATACCTCTCCACTACCAGTAAGAACTATTAGCTTAATGTTAGAATCATCATTAGCCCTCTTAATATATTCTTGAATAAGAATCCAGCTTTCTCTATCAAGTGAATTAAGCTTTTCAGGTCTGTTTAGAACTATCCATGCAGACTTATTTTTCACTATAAACAATACCTTATCCATTTGACCACCACTTTAAAGTAGCTAACTTAATACTTAAAACTAACTTTAAAATCTGTTAATACATTTAATTCTTAATAGAGAAGAGACAGCGTAAAGCCAATATGAATTCCAGTAGTGTAGTTAATAGAAGTACTGACAAGATTAACTGTTGAGTAATAATAAAAACCATAGCTATAACTATTATTGGAAGAATAACTAGTATGATTCCAGGTATGATAACTAATATAAGATTTGAAATTCTAGTATATAAGTTAACTGCTACAATAGCCTGTCCTAAAGGCTTACGTGCAAGTATTAGTAGTTCTATAATACTAGCAGCTGAAACTGCAGGTATCTGCATAACCCCCAAGATTAGGAGGAGAGGATTTGTTATACCTAGAATTAAAGTCATAGCTAAAAGAACTAATAGAGAAATCATGTAAATAAAAATTGTCAAAATAGTTTTGGATCCTATTAATGTCCTCTTTCTAATCGGAAGCGATCTCGTATAAGCTGAGGCAACAACCTCAACTGAGAAAAGCATTGGTGGAATAAGAACAGTTAGAAGTGATGCTGTTACAACAACCCCCAATATGTAGAGTAATCCTATAATTTCTCCTCTAGACATCGTTAAAACAATTATAACCATTTGAACAGAAGGCAACATGAAAACACTCGTATAAGCTGGAGACCTTGAAGCAACTCTTAAATCTTTCTTAACCAATCCAAGCCATGGTGAGCTTACATTAATAGATAAATCCCCTACATTATTAACATGATGTAAATACTGACTAAATGAGGTGTTCACTATCATTATCTTCATCCAACTAATAGCGTAAACTATAAGCACGCAATATCCAATAATACTGGTTAATGATAAAGCTAGAATAAGTGGATTTCCAATTTGGGTGAATGTAGCATAAAAAATTAGAAACCCGAAAGCAAACGGATATGTTACAGCAAGTATAAAAATTAATGGTAAAGGTATTTCCATCGACGCTAAAACCATCTTAATTATATCACTTGCAAAGTTCATCAAAATATAAATTCCAAGAGTGGGTAGGATCCATATTAACATATAAATGACTCTTAGAATATTTCTCCATATAGACCTACTACCAACAGCTATCTTCATATAGAAAAACCTAGCTAAGGCCATTACTAAAGCTAAAGCAAAAACCTCCGTAACAATAATTGAAAATAGGGAAGCTAAACTGCCAATAACTGAACATGTAGTGTAAATATATACTAAAGGAAAAACTAACAGTGCAGTTATAAGTGGAACATCAAATATCTTAATAAATGTGAAAAACATAATTAATGAAATATCTTTTCTATCTAGTGGAAAAGACTTTAAAATTTCAATGGTTTTCGTAGATATAAATGATGTAGTCATCTGTAAACCCATAAAGACTATGAAGAAAAGTATAACAGCAAGATAAACTGAAATAATACTTACTACAGTAAGCTCTATATTAGAAATATTTACTTGTTTAGATAATAGGAAAACAGTAGCAATAGCGAATCCAGCTATGAAAATCGATGTTAAAATCTTTCCAAGCCATGTATTCAACTTAACACTACTAACTAGTTTTCTAATACTGGATTCACTTCTCTGTGGGTATAAGGCGCCTAAATGTAAAGCAAAAATCGACTGGAATGCTACTTCCTTATATACTACACTTGATATATGCCATAACCTGTAAAGATTAGATAACACTTCAAATCCTCTCTAGGGCTTTAACAATTTCTCTCAAATCATTCTCTTGCTCAGTAACTTTCAGAAATACATCCTCTAATGATCCTTCTACACTCTTCACCAGCTTCTTCAACTCATCTATAGTTCCTTCCCCTATCAGCTTACCTCTATTGATAATTCCTACTCTAGTACAAAGCTTCTCAGCTATTTCCATAATATGTGTAGATAAAATAACAGCACCACCCTTCCTTGTATGAATCAATATAAGTTCTTTAAGTATTCTTGATGATCGAGCATCTAAACCATTTAATGGTTCATCGAGAACTAGGAGAGGAGGATCATGAAGGAGCGCAGCTATCACAGCGACCTTCTGCTTAGTACCCATAGATAAAGCAGCAATAGGAGTATCAAAATATTCCTTAAGATTGAAGGCAGATACTAACTGACTAAGTCTTAAATTAACCACTTTAGAATTTAGTTTTCTTACAGAAGCTATAAATTCGAAAAACTCTCTTGGAGTAAGAGAATCCAGTAAAACTATGCTTTCAGGTACATAGCCTATCAAGCTCTTTACAGCTATCTCATTTGAGATAGGATAGCCGAAAACCTCTACATATCCAGATGTAGGCTCAAGAACTCCTGCAAGTACTTTAATAGTGCTTGTCTTACCGGCTCCATTAGGTCCAAGCAAACCATAAACCTCTCCGCTCCTAACTTGAAATGTAAGACCATTAACAGCCATTATTGAACCATAAGATACTACAAGATTTTCAACTTTAACAGCTATGTCATAGCTAGACATAGATATCAAATCTTACAATAATATTAATATCATTAATTACTTAAACAATACATCTTAATAAAACTTTATCTAAATCCTGAATTGCTTTACAAATTCCTGATTTCGTCTTGAGTAAGGAATTACTTTAGATATTAAAAGTTACAGTTTATAAGTTGTTAGAAGACCATTATAATAGTTGTAACTATGAAGTGGTTATTTTACAATTATGATTAAGATAATGAATTTTAACTCAATCTAGACTATTAGAAGTATTAGGTGATATTTATTGTTGGATTATGGTGATTTGTGGAATTCTATATATTAGATTTCAGATAATTAGTTTCAGTATGTATCATACTTGTAGTTTATTTGAAGGATTTTAGAAGAGGCCTGAATCATAGGAAGACTTAACCATCAACTTAAATAATATAGTTTCAAATAATTCTGTAAAGAAATAAGTATAAAAGTTTCATGAATTATTATAGCTTTGTTAACTTTAGCTTTATTTGGGTTTTTCTCCTTTATTTATGGTGTTAATATATCTAAGATCATTAAGTTTGTTAGGAGAGGATTCCATTTACTTTAGTTGTTATGGTGCTTATATGTTTTCGTTCATCTAGGATAGCTTCAAATATTTAGGTTTTATTGTTATTAGAAGTATCTATATTAATGGTTTAAGTCTTTAAGCTATTTGAGTTTGATAGGAGGGGTTAAAATAGTTATGGTTTCCTTGTGAGGATAAGAATACCATTTATATTTGTAGACTTTATTAATTCATTTCTCTGGATGTAGTTTGGGTGGGAACTAGTAAGATTTTGGCTATTATTATGAGACTATACATAGGTGGATTCATGAATTGTTTATATTGGTTAGGGGGTTATGTTGGTAAGCATAATACTAAGTCATTATTGTATGATATTGGTTACATTGAGAGTAAGCATAAAAGAATAATATGCATACATTTATTGTTCTCACATAGTAATCTGATACCTAATTCTTAAGGTTTAAGGAGAGGTACTGTATCAAAATAGTTACCATTGATCATCTACAATGCTATATTTATGCAGCTAAGCTAATAGTTTAGGCATTATAGAGTTGATGGATGTTAAATGGTTGAAAGAGCATATGAAACATTCAGAGGTTTCATGAGGAAAATGATTAATACATACGGTAGATATAGAAGCCATTAAAATGCGTTAATAGAATAATGTATACATAACATATAATTTGGTAAGATCATGTACCACTAACAATCAAACAGTAAAAAGAAAAATAAGGATATAGATAAAATCCTAATAAGAGAAGTTAAAAATAATGTAAAACATCTAAAGTTGGTAGGTCAGCTCAATATCAGACATGACAACTTAACATATTGTGGCTTTCTTCTTAAGTTGTCATGTCTTCAATATTTAGCAAAAAAGTATTTTAATCCCTAATATATTCAAACTAAACTAGAGGTGACTGGAATTCTCATATAATCCATTAGAAATTGAAAAGAGGCAGCAGAAGAGATGGCTTGAAGCTAGAGTTTTCGAATCTGACCCTAATTCTAGTAAGCCTAAGTATTTTATAACAGTAGCTTATCCGTATCCTAATTCTCCACAGCATATTGGTCATTTGAGAACATATGCTTTAGCTGATGTTCATGCTAGGTATATGAGGCAGAAAGGCTATGAGGTTTTACTACCATTAGGATTTCACTATACAGGTACACCTGTATTGTCTATGGCTAAGCGTTTAAAGAGTGGAGATGAAGAGCTTAAAAGAGACTTCATTAATATCTATAGGGTTCCACCTGAAGTTTTAGAGACGTTTACCGAGCCTATCAATATTGCCAGGTATTTCCATCATGAAATTAAGCAGGGTATGATTGAAGCAGGCTATTCTATAGATTGGAGGAGAGAGTTTACAACCATTGATCCTGCATATAATAAATTTATTGAGTGGCAGTTTAGGAGACTTCATAAACTTGGCTATATAACTAAGGGTTCTCATCCTGTTGGATGGTGTCCAAGCTGTGGTAATCCTGTAGGCCAGCATGATACTAGAGGTGATGTAGAGCCTGAAGTTTCAGAGTTTACATTAATAAAGTTTATACATGGCGAATCATATCTACCTACAGCTACTCTTAGACCTGAAACCGTTTTCGGCGTTACTAACGTATGGATTCATCCTGAATCCATATATGTTAAAGCTAGAGTTGATGGTGAGTTTTGGATTATAAGTAGGGATGTTGTTGAAAAGTTTAAACTTTTAGGTAAAGAGGTTAATGTATTAGAGGAGTTTAATGGTAAGGTTCTTATTGGTAAGTACGTTTTAAATCCTGTTACAGGATTAAGAATCCCCATTCTACCAGGGTTTTTTGTTGATCCTAAGGCTGGAAGTGGTGTTGTTATGAGTGTACCTGCACATGCTCCATATGATTATGTGGCCTTGGAGGAATTGAAGGAACATAGTGAACTAATTAAACGGTATAATTTAAATGTAGATGATATTAAATCTATTAAGCCTATACCTGTTATAAGGCTGGAGGGCTATTCAGAGATTCCTGCTGAAGACATTGTTAAAAGATTTAATATAAAGGATCAGAAAGACTCTAAGCTTGAAGATGCGACAGTAGAGGTTTATAGTAGTGAATTCCATAAGGGTTTTATGAGGGAAAATACTGGTGTATACTCTAATCTGCCAGTGTCTGAAGCTAAGGAGATGGTGAGAAGAGATTTAGTTAAGGATGGTAAAGCAGAAATATTGTTTGAACTTATAAATAGACCAATATACTGTAGATGTGGCTCTGAAGTTACTGTTAAGGTGTTTAAAGATCAGTGGTTTATTAATTATAGTGACGAGAAATGGAAGGCTATGGTTAAGGAATGTCTAGAAAGTATGAGTATTATCCCTGAAGCTCTAAGATTAGAGTTTATTAATGTTGTTGACTGGCTTAAGGAGAAAGCTTGTGCAAGAAGGAGTGGATTAGGGACGAAGCTACCGTGGGATCCAGACTGGATTATTGAATCCCTCTCAGACTCTACTATATATATGGCTTACTACATTATTGCTAAATACGTAAATATCCACAATCTAGATCCTAATAGGCTTAATGATGAATTTTTCGACTATGTATTCTTAGGTATTGGCGATGTTGATAGTATAGCTAGAGAGGTTGGAGTGGATTCTAATCTAATTAAGGATATTAGAAATGAGTTTCTATACTATTATCCATTAGATAGCCGTCACTCCGGTAGGGATCTAGTATGGAATCACTTAACATACTTTATATTTAATCATGTAGCAATATTTCCAAGAGAGCTTTGGCCTCGTCAAATTGTTGTTAATGGTAGTGTATTGATGATGGGGCAGAAAATGAGTAAATCTATGGGAAATATAATACCTTTAAGAGATGCTATTAAGGAGTATGGCGCAGATGTATTGAGAATGGCTATTCTAAGTGTTGCCGGTCTTCTACAGGATGTTGATTTCAGTCCAGCACTTGCTAAATCTATTCGTGAATGGATTGATGGATTCTTTAAGGAGTCTATTGAGCTTATTGAAGCCTATAAGAGTATGAGAATTAAACCTAAATTTGAAAGTATTGATGAATGGATGATAAGTAGGCTTCAGAAACATATTATTGAGGCTTCAAAGGCTATGGAGGTTCTTGAGGTTCGAGATTCTATTCTCCATGCAGCCTACTTACTAGATAAAGATATTCAATGGTATAAAAAGCGGGCAATGTTGGATGAATCTAATGAGGAGAGAAAGGTGGCTATTATAAATACATTGTATCAAGTTCTCCATACTAGAGTGAGAATGCTTGCCCCTATTATTCCACATGTATGTGAGGAATTGTGGAGCTTAATGGGTGAGGAAGGTTTTGTTTCACTCGCTAGGTGGCCTGAGCCTGACGAATCTAAAATCAACATCAGAGCTGAGCTTACTGAAGACTATATTATGAAGGTTATTGAAGATACCGGTAAAATCTTTGAAATTCTTAAAGTAAAGCCTAGCAAGATATATTATTATACCACTCATAAATGGAGGCAGAGAATGTTTCTAAAGATTCTTGAAATGATTGGTAGAGGCGTAAAGTCTAAAAGTGATATTATTAGAGAACTTTTAAAGGATTCTGTGTTTAAAGAGCATGTTAAGGATATTTCTAGGCTTGTTGATAGAATGATGGATATAGCATTAACAACCATTAATAGAGAAGCAGTTATTAAAAACCCAATAGATGAATATAAAATACTTAGTGAAGCATGCAAATTCTTAGAGAAAGAATTTGGTTGTGAAGTAAGAGTTTATAGAGCTGATGATGCTGAAAAATACGACCCCCAAAATAAAGCTGAACAAGCAATACCATTTAGACCAGCAATCTATGTTGAATAACTAATACTTCAAGCATTTTAACAGCTTATGTATATAATAGAAGCTTTATAACTTATTAAATATTCACTAGAGATTTTCTTATTCTGTTCTAATTCACGTTAAGCTGTAAAGTATAAGTTAAAATGTTTAATTATGCTATATTTTTCTTAAGTCCACCTTAACCTCTCTATCTTTAACCTCTACTATTGAATAGTAGCCTTTAAACGCTGGACCAGGGTTAACAATTACTGTCTTATTGATTTTATCAATCCCTCTTGCCTCATGTACATGTCCACTAAAGCTTGCTATAGGTTGTTTAGTCTCTATAATTCTTCTTAACTCAATACTTCCAATATGAGTTCCAAATCTTGTTTTATCAATAGCTGTATTTCTAGGTGGACAATGCGTAATTAGAACTACATTATTTGATAATGTGAGAAATGCTTTCTCTAGTAGGCTTTTAAATTCCTCTTCGGATAATTCGAACGGTGTATTAAATGGACCTACTATAGCTCCTCCAATACCAGCAAACACTAAATTATTAAATGTAGTATGTACTCCATGTAAGCATTTCGTATTCGGGACATTGATGTTTGATGTAAGGCTTGGAGAATCCATGTTTCCAGGTACATAGAATACTGGAATATTAAATTCCGTAAGATAAGTTAATATACGGGAAGCTATAGGTATGAATGGACCGTCAGCAAGATCACCACAAACAATTATGGCATCACAATTCTCCTCCATAGCTATTCTTGATATTGATGCTGCTGGAAGCTCTCTACCATGGAAATCCGATGAAACCAAGAGCTTCATACTCTAAAATATAGAAGGAATCCAATTAAATATTACCGTTTAATAGCCTATCTAAATTCATTAAATCCTAACTTTCTCTTAACTTACTGTAAATCCTGAGCATAGAGAAAGTGTTTAACTGCTTATTAATTTTAGTTATCTACATGGCTTTACTATGATTTTCGATCCAACTTTCAATTTTAAAGCTTCTGAAGCATTTCCCTGATTAACTGATAGTTCAATATAGTTAAAGCTATTAGTAATTATAAGTAGCTCACCCTTTCCAACATCACTATATGCTTTAACCCATGGAATCTCATATCGTATCCTATCAATTTCAACACTAACCAAATTTCCTTCCTCAATACCTAATAATCTAAGACTATTAGGATGAATATTAGTTACAGCATTACCGAAACTATCAATATAAATTACTTCCCCAATAATTTCTCCATTATGAGTTTCAGACTTACTAATTTCAATACTAACAATACTTTTAACACTAATCCTCCTTCCAACATCTTCTATTGGTTTCCCCATGGATATACGTGCAGCTACAGGCGCAAAAACATCTCTACCATGAAAAGTTCTTGAAACTACTGGTAGAGTATACTTCTCAACCTCATAAACATCAACGACACCATCATCAAACGCTGCAGGAGTAAGAATACCATTATCAGGGCCAATAAAAATATAGTTACTAGTCTTGATAGCTATAGCTCTCCTCATTGAGCCCACACCAGGATCAACAACTACAACAAACACTGTTCCTTTAGGAAAATACTTATAACAGCTCTTCAATATCAATGCGCCTTGAATAACTTGATACTTACCTATACCATGTGTAACATCAACAATCACTGCATTAGGATTTATTGATAATATAATTCCCTTCATAACACCAACATAAGGATCATCAACACCAAAATCTGTTAAAAGAGCAACAACACCCATAAACACAATTCTAAAGCATACTTAATAAATCTTTAAATTTAAATATTCTATAAGAATTAAATACATGCTGCGGGGGTCGCCAAGCCAGGTCAATTAATGACCAAAGGCGGCGGGTTCAGGACCCGCTGACGTAGGTCTTCGTGGGTTCAAATCCCACCCCCCGCATTAATTTACTAGCAAATTATAAATACTTGATTTTGCTTTATTCTTTCTAGTTGTTTGACGAGGCCTGACAGGGGTAAGACGCGTACGATTAAGGATCGCGACGTTTATGCGTATTTGCCTAGTTCGGAGATGGTTGAGGATTCTAATCCGACGTGAGGAGGACGAAGAAGGCTACTTAAGCCGTGCTGAACTTGTTAAGCATTTATGCAACGCCGAGGAGGAGTTGAAGAAGCTCCGTGAGGAGAACAGGCTTCTGAAGAGGCTTGCTGAGAATTTGGATAATGAGCTTAAGCGTTACAGGGCTCAGTCCTTCCTCCAAGAAGCCTTTGAGGGTGTGAGGCGGTTTGACAAGGACCTTATAGAACTTTTAAGGAAGGGTGGCTCTTATATGCAGGAGCAAATTTTTGACTCATCTAAACATAGACCCATCTGACGCGGAACTGGTTAGTTATGAATTCATAGAAGATACAATACCAAAATAGAGATGATAAAACATGCTTAAGTTAACAAAGCCATTTAGTTTAGTTAAGTTTTTAAGTATTAATTTTTAGTAGTTATGGAGAGTTTATGACAAGATATGAGGATGGCTTAAAGATCCGTAAAGAGGTTTTAGGGGATACCTATGTGGAGAATATATTGAGAGGCGTTACGGATTTTGATAGGGAACTTCAAGAAATAATAACGGAATACTGTTGGGGGCTTATTTGGAATAAAAATGCGATTCCAAGGAAATATAAGAGTCTCATAAATGTTGCATTGCTAGCTGCTCTGGGAAAAAGTAATGAGCTAAGGATACACGTTAAAGGAGCTATTAGAAATGGATGTTCAAAGGAAGAAATAAAGGAAGCACTACTGCAGGCAATGATTTATGCTGGTGTTCCGGTAGGTGTTGAAGGATTTAGAATAGCTCGGGAGGCTATAAGAGAAATGGAGGAGGAGGGATGGCATGTATAGCGGGAAAATCATAATAGGATTTATTGGTTTAGGTAATATGGGTAATCCTATGACAAAGAGACTTATAGATGCGGGATTTAGGATTGTAGTTCATGATATTAGAAGGGAGGCTATGAGGGAATTTCATGATAAAGGTATTATGTGTTTAAACAGCCCTAGGGAGGTAGCTCAGCTAGCTAATGTCGTATTAGCTAGTCTTCCCGGACCTAGGGAGGTTAAAGAGGTGGTAACAGGTGTAAATGGGTTAATTCACGGTGAGAAAATGGATACATTCATAGATCTTTCAACAACAGGAGTAAAAACAGCTAGAGAGGTTTCTAAAGCATTAAGGGAAAAGGGAAAGGAGATGCTGGATGCTCCTGTAAGTGGTGGAGTAGAGGGGGCAAAAAAAGGAACTTTAACCATCATGGTTTCAGGAAGTAAAGACATATATCTGAAATATCTCCCTATTTTAAGCATTATAGGTAAAAACATCTACTATGTTAGTGAGAAACCGGGATCAGCTCAAGCAATGAAACTCATTAACAATATGCTTTCAGCGATGGCTTTAGTTGCTACTTCAGAGAGCATAGTACTAGGGTTAAGCGAGGGAATAGATATTAATACAATGATTGACATTCTTAATGTAAGTAGCGGTAGGAATAGTGCAACTCAGGATAAGTTTCCAAAAAGCATAATTCCAGGAACTTTTGATTACGGCTTTAAGCTTGGATTAATGGTTAAGGATTTAGAGCTCTATGAAGAGGAACTTAAAGAGAGGCTGAATCCTATTATAAGCAATCATCTACTTGATATCTGGAAAAAAGCTGAAGAAAAGTATGGAGCAAACGTGGACTTCACATGGATTTTTAAATACGTATCTGAATCTATGAAGCTTTAAACATAGAAGTAATCATGATTCTTAGTCATCACTATTATGGATTTCATAACTCTATGCTTTTCCTAAATTATAAACGTTCATTTTAAAAGCTATTAGGTAGAAACAATCGAGTACGAGATGTAAAAGTACGGTTATGACACTAATAGTAAAACCTATGTTTCTAATAAGTGAAATTATATTAGGTTTTACATATATTTCTCCAGAGCTATACGAGGTTTAGATGGATTTAAGTTTATCATCAACTTCTTAGATCTTACTATGAATTTCACTACTATGCCTAATCCTGTCTAAAATCTCCCTACCAAGTAGTAAAATTCCATTTTCTATAGCGTCTTTTACAAATTGATTTCCTCTTTTTATAGACTCTAAAGCTTCATCGTAAGTGTACATTGTTATTTCTACATTTACATCTTTAACAGCTTTCAATAACGTTCTATAATTAATTTTTTCAACTATTAGAAACATGTCAATATCATTCATATCACGAATAAACTTACCTCTTGCAATGGAGCCGGCTAAAATAATAGCTTTTGGCTTAAGTTTCTCTATAATTTCATTAACAAGTACTTTTAAATCATTTTCCAGATCAGTTATTGATGGATTATTCTTTACAATTCTTCTCAATATGGTTTAGCATATTCAATTATCCTCTTTGCATAGTTAAGGGCTTCTTAGCATCATCTCT
The DNA here is from genome assembly GCA_038845975.1 of Methanomethylicia archaeon. Taxonomy (GTDB): domain Archaea; phylum Thermoproteota; class Methanomethylicia; order CALHIW01; family CALHIW01; genus CALHIW01. The sequence continues at coordinate 85,731 of JAWBQF010000005.1, read as the reverse complement.
TCTATAATGTCTACATGATGCTCCATATGGCCATGCATTTGGATACCTTGTTGGAATATAATACCTATCTAAACCTCACCCATCTCAATAAGGTTTTCTGAAGCGTTAATTCTTCCTAAAAGCTCAGATACACTATGAATTTCATCATATTTACCATATTTTACCATAGATAATGCCTTAAGAGCTTTCTCAGCAGCTTGTTGAGATAAAAAGCATATCTTACTATATTTTCTCCTCCCTTAACAAAATCTCAGCAGATGACAAGCCATCCTCATCCTCATCAAGCCAATCTCCATATCTATGGAGATAACGACGGCTTCACTAAATCCACTAATGATAGAATAACATCACCGCCTATTTAAAATTTACCAGTAAATTAGTGGGCTTTGTTAACTTAATCATGTTTTATCATCTCTATTTTGGTATTGTATCTTCTATGAATTCTTAGCTTTTATTTTCCTATTAATCCATGTTTGCTTAGTATGTATATTATTGATTATAAGCATTAATACATGTTCACCATCACATTTATCCTTCATACATGGTATATAATTATCAAATACTCTATCCTTAACATACTGTATTATTCTCTCCATTAGATTCCTAACTTCTAAACTATATAATGTTTTAATTTTGATATTCTGCATGATGCTTATAGTATTGAGCACCATCACTTAATACAACTATATTAACCGCAGATAGCTCTAATTTTCTAAGGAATGTTAGTGATGTAAGTATGTTTACAACATCACAAACCCATACATATAGAATCCTCCTCAATAATGGCTCAAACGAACATAAACAATCTTCCTCATAGATCCCACATTAATAATAGTATCATCAACCATAAATTCTAACATCCCCCTATCAAAATCAATAGAAGATTAAGATAAACCACGATAATATAGATACTTCTAGTAACGATAAAGCTTAGAATATCTGAAGCCATTCTAGATGAATGGAAATATATAAGCACCATAACAACTAAAGTAAATGAAACCCTCTCCCTACAAACTTAACAAATTTAACCATAAACACACCATAAACAAGGGAGAGAACTCCCAAATAAATCTAAAGTTAACAAAGCCGTTCCAAACGCTAAATGCTATGCAGTTCTTAGATTTAAGCGAAAAACTTATTTAATGTTGGTCTCATATAGTTCGGTGTCTCTGTGTCTCTTAAACCACTAACTAAGCCTATACCCCCTAAGGTATTCGGAACTCTTCTTACAAATATTGTTAAGAAAGGTTTATGCTGTGGATGTGGTAACTGTGTTGCTGCTTGCCCAGTTATGGCTTTAACAATGAGGGAGGAAACACCGACAATGACAGGTATCTGTGTAACATGTGAAATATGTTATTATCAGTGTCCTAAAGTGGATTTCCCATATGAAAAATATGAAGAGATTTTATTTGGACGTAAACGTAAATTTGATGAATTAATAGGAGTAGTTAGAGGAGTATATACTGCTAGAGCTATTAATGAAGAATTTAGAAGTAGGGGCACTGATGGAGGATTTGTAACTGCTCTACTTTCATATCTACTTAAAAGCGGAGTTATAGATGGAGCTGTAGTTTGTGGTGTAGACTCTAAGGAGTATTGGAAAGCTATTCCTATACTGGCGGTAAGTGATAAAGATTTAATTGAAGCTGCAGGTACTAAGTATACTTCAGCACCAATGATGCTTGGCTTAGCTGAAGCTGTAAGAGATTATGGTAAGGAATCGCTAGCGTTTGTAGGGACGGGATGTAGAATTGAAGCGTTGAGAAAGTCTCAGTTTGAAGTAAAGAACTATTACTGGTGGGGTAAACGGGTGAAGGTAGCTATTGGACTATTCTGTTTTGAAAGCTTTCATGATAGAATATTAAGGGAATACCTACCAAGTAAAGGAGTGGATTTAAGTAAAGTTTCAAAGTTTCATATAACTAAGGGAAGATTTCTTGTATATTCAGAAGGTAAAGTATTACTTAGATTACCGTTAAAGGAAGTAGCGCAATATGCGCTTTCATCATGTTCTACATGTACAAATGTAACAAATGAGTATGCAGATATATCTGTAGGTGGTGCTGGAAGCCCTGATGGATGGAATACAGTAATATTAAGAAGTGAAGTCGGCGAAAAACTGTTTAAAGCAGCTGTTGAGGCAGGATTTATTGAAGCAACAACAATATCGAATGAAGGAATGGAGGCAGTGATAAAACTAGCTGGATTAAAAAAGAAGAAAGAACATTAAATCAGCTGAAACATAATCATATTTTATAACCAATACTGCATAAATATAAACATTTTAGAAAATCTATAACATCACTATATTTTATTAAAACGATTTAGTTTTCCTATTTACAGTTAGCTTTGTTAACTTTAGCTTTATTTTGGAGCACTCTTTTTATTTATGGCGAATCTATATTATGGTTTATCTAAACTTCTATTGATAGGAGAGATGTTAAGATTGTTATGGTTGATGATATTATTATAATTGTAGGCTCTATGAAGAAGATTATTATGTTGCTAATCCATGTTGAGAAGAATTCTATATATGGGTTTGCGATGTTGTGAATACATTTACATCAGTCTTGCGGGATCCAATTACTGAGAATGCAACATCATTTCATCAGTTACTGCTTTCGATGCTCCTTTAAAGTCTACTAATAACACTCATCACTATAGGGCATCATGTAAAATACTGAATAATAAAATGAATTATATGGTTTAGAAGTTAAGAATTTAATGTAGAGAATCATACAGTATATTAGGATAGAACTAAACTATTCGATAACTACATACCATGTATGAAGGATGAGTGTGATGGTTGAACATGTATTAATGTCTAGGAATTAATAGCATAGCTAACAAACATGGATCAATGAAAAGATAAAGCTAAGAATTCATAGAAAATATCAAAATAAAAATGGATTAAGTTAATGATTTCCTAATCATTTCTGGAGAGATCTTTCCAGATGTCATTACCTTACCTGTTTTCTTATTAACTATTGTTACCGACCCTATTGCAAAAAATGATGGATCAAGTTTTGACCAATCGAAGCCTACAGCTTTAAGTGCTTCATAGGAGGTTTTGCCGTAGTCAGGCCATGTTACTGCAGGAGCCTTCAATAAGAATTCTTTAAGCTTCTCTTCATCTTCAAAATCCACAATATATTGTGATGAACCACCATATATTAATGCGTCCTCCTCTCTTGAAACTGATACATTAGGATCTGGATGCGGTGGCATAACTGGTGCAAAACCTGTAGCATAAATAACTTTTAATGGATTAAAACCTAGAAAATCAAGTCTATAAAGACCTGTTTCAACTACCCTACCAGATACCTGAACGGAACCTGCAAGAGTGTTTGATGTTGTAAGAACAAGATAAACATTTTCAGGCTTTACACCGCACATCTTACCTATTTCTAATGCAGTATCATTTGTTGGTTTCATCTCGGTTTCAAGAAGAAGAACTGCTGAATCATACTGATCTCTATATCCTATCTTTTCAAATACCTTTTTGGGCTTTAATGCAAGAGCTCTTGCAGGACCGGAGCCAAAACCATGGAACCCACCTACCTTTACAGTCCATCCTGCAAGCTGACTTCCAAGAAGTGATATTGCTGGATAATCAGTTGTAACAACAACTGTTGGTAACATTAGTCCGCCGTAATCCATGAATGTAAGATTAGCAGTACCAAGACCACCCATAGCAATTTCTATAAGCTTTAAACCTGCAAGATAGCCGCTTGCAATCTCAACACCAGTATCAATAACTGTTGCCCCACAAGGTAGCTTCTCAACCTTAACATTGAAGTATTCAGGATCTGCTAGAAGTTGATCAACAACTTTTAAAGCTTCCTTATTAATGGAAACCATAACAACCCCCTACTGAATAGGTAAATGAATATTTTAATATTTCGGTCTTTAATAAGATGTTAACATATTAGATGTCTAAGTCGTTTACATAGGTTAAGAGAGGATCTTATTTATGTATGCTTGCTGTAATGCAGGTATGTTTTTAACCATTAATCTACCGAAACATTTAACATCTGCTAATACATCACCTATGAAGGTATAGAATGGCCCTTGATAGGATACTCCTGCAATTTTTATACTTGGTCTCACTTCATCGATGTAGAAGCTTGGGAGTATATCTCCAGCATCCCCACATATTACTATTCTTCCACCAGTCATTCTTGCACCAGCCTTTCCGAGACATCCACCTTTAATAAGTATTGTTCCACCCATCATTCCTACTCCAGGTAAGGCTCCAACATTACCGTCAACTATTATTGTTCCACCACTCATACTAAAACCTATCTCAGACCCCGCATTACCATGTATTATTATTGTTCCACCCTTCATCCCCTTCTTACCACGCTTCCCTATCAAACAGGCCCCAACATAGTCCTGAGCTGATCCATAGACTTCTATTTGACCTCCAACCATTTCAGCTCCAAGCCACATTCTTACATTACCTTTAACCTCTATATTTCCACCTTTCATTCTAAATCCTAAATAATGTCCTGCATTCCCATTAATTAATACTTTACCTGCACTCATTAATTCACCAATTCTTGATACCTTACTTACATCTCCATTGATAATTATGCTTACTTCTTGAGGAGAATTTCCAACATCACCTTCAACATTAAACAATTCACTAAGAGTTCTTCTTCTACCTCCTTCATAAACCCTTAAAGACCTTATTTGATCTATAGTTTTACCTGCAAATTTATCTGGTGAAATTGTTTCTGCATCAATAAGCACCTTAAACACTTCTTTAGGCGTTAATATGACTTCACCCATAGGGCTCACCTTGATGCTTTCACCACTACTGAATATGGATTTCTAAGTTCATCATCAGCTATTTCATAACTTCTTATATCTACACTATACCACTCCTTAAACTTCTCCATAATCTCACCCTTTACTTTACTCTTCAGCTCATCAATTCCCTCAGTCTTAACATAAAATGTTTTCCCATAAATAGTCTTTACTACTTCACCGTTCATTACAACAATCTCACCGTTCTTAATTGTACAGTATGCATGCCTAAAAGCTTTAATGATTTTATCATAATCTCTTGAAGTATTAACTTCACGTGGGTTTATATTATAGATAGCTACATCAGCGTCAGCTCCAACTCCAAGATGTCCCTTACTATGCAGTCCGGTAAGCTTTGCTGGTGCTGCTCTAGTCATTACTACAACATCGTATAATGTGTACTCCCTCTCAATACTTGGTAAAATAGCTCTTCTATATGCTTTCTTATTTATATTCTTTAACATTTCTTCTCGAGCTTTCTTACTCATTACCCATGAAATAACCCACGGATACCTCGTAAATGGACCACCGTTAGGATGATCTGTTGTTAAAAGTACCTTCCATGGATCTTCAATAAGCAATGCAAGTTCAAGCCCAATACACCATTGTAAGGCATTAACTAAACTTTTCTTCTTATATTTTACTGGAACAATTCCTGATGCTGATTCAGCCTCTACATCCTTTGATGACCATTTACCTCTATACATATGATATAATGCAAACTCGAAAGAGGCGTCTGCAGTCATTGTCGTTGCACCTCCAAATATTATCTGCCCAATATCAAGAGTTACATGTCCACGCTTATTAACATATTTAGCTATAGATTCTGATCCTGAATCTAGTGTTGGCCAGGATTCACCTGCATAAGCATTAAACTGGCAATGTGTAACATGTATATTTACACCATCACCAATATCTGCCACAGACTTCATTGTTTCTAGAGTAGTTTCATAATTTCCAGGTATTCCAAGTCGGTTACAGTGAACATGTATTGTATGCGGTAGATTAAGAATTTTATTTACTCTACATAGTGTTCTTATAATTTCTCTAGGTGTAACATTGTATGGTGGTATTTGATCATCTATATTTATGTTGTATCCTCTACCGTAAGACCAAAGTTCAGCACATCCGGGATCAACTATTTTAATAGCATATCCCTTCACAGCTTCAAGTATCCATGCAATATAGGCTGCACATTTCTCATAGTCTCTCTCAGAAACATACTTCATAACAAACCAGTTTGTATCAAGTAGTGGGAAACATGCTTTATCGATTATAGGTATATCGTCAAGCTCCTCATGTGTATGTCTTGTTTCAAGAGGAGGAGTTGCAGGCTCTATAACTGTTGTCCAACCCATTCTCGCATACTTATACCCAATAACACCTGTTGATGGAGTTGTCTTACCAGTTCCAGATCTTCGAACTCCAAGAATAAACTTCATAAAGCTTATGTAATGGTCTTCAGGCCTCATCAGCCTACCAGTATTAACCTTAGGTCCAGCTATATGTGAATGTATATCAACACCACCAGGCATTACGGTTTTACCGGAGGCATCAATAATCTTGGCTTTTGAAACATCTATTTCACTAGGATCTACTATTTTACCATTCATAATAGCTATATCTAATATTTCACCATTAACATTGTTTATGGGATCATATACGAAACCATTCTTAATCAGGATATCCATAATCTCATCCTCCAATAATTCTTTTAGCTTCGTTAAGAATCATGCTTAAAACATCAACATCACTCATAATACCTACTGGGGGATCAACAACTTTCCTAAGTCTTAAAGGTACACCATCCATTCTGTAAGCTGTGCCTTCACATTCTATCCCAACATAGGCGCAGGGTATTACAATATCAGCCATGGAAGCTGTTACACTCCATTTAGGATCAATAACTATAACAGGGATTTTTAATATGTTTTCTACAGCCTTCCTTGGAAAGTGAGCTACAGGATCTGAAGCAACTATAAGAGCTGCATCAACATCGCCGTTAATTAGAAGCTCAGTACCTGACGTTATGCTTGGATTATATCTTGGAAAGCCTCTACCAAAGTCTATAGCGTAGGAGTATCCTGTAAGCCAGAGTGATGCAGCATTAGCACCTGTAACATTGAAGTGGCCTCTCATAGCTAGAAGAACAAACTTTGTCCATGAGTTAAGATCTTGAACGAGTTTTTCAACCTCTTCAATATTTCTCTCCTTACCCTCACTCATTGTAACTCCAAGACCGAAAAACAATACACCGAATTTAGCTGACCTCATGATATCTGCAAGCTCATAAATTTTCTCTCTAGATACACCTGCAACAAAATCCTGCTCTATATCATAGTCATATAGAGCCATTCTAAGAGCTGTAATAAGCTCATAATCTTTTCCAGGCTCAACCTTAATAAATAGATCAGCCATTCTTGATGTCGCAGTTTCCCTAACATCTACAACTATGATTTTCCTATCTTTCCTAGACTTTACATAAACTCCTTTAGCTGTAACACTGTATCTAGTTGCATGTTTTGGATGGGCATTTAATGGATTACATCCCCAAAAAATCATTAAGTCAGCTCTATTCCTTATTTGGCCAAGAGTTGAAGTAACAGTTCCGGTATAGTGTATACCTTGTACCGTTGGGCCATGACATGTTGCAGTAGTATTATCGATAACTCCTCCAATAAGCTCTGTAAGTTCAATACCTACTCTTATTGCTTGGATAGAAGTATTGCTCCACCCATAGAGTAGAGGATATTTCGAGTTTACAAGTATTTCAGCAGCTCTCTTTACAGCCTCCTCCAAACTAGTAGGTTTAAGCTCACCATTAACTCTCATCATTGGACTTAATATACGTCCATCATTGTAATGCAAAAATTTAGAATTACTTAAAGCACACCCACCCTTAACAGATACTATTCTACCATTCCTAACAGTAACTGTAATATCATCACATAAACATCCACAGTATGGACATGGAACAGCTTCAACAACTCTTTCACCAATACTAGATAGTGGAGGATCAGAAGTTATTGGAATTCTAGCCTCCCTACCATAGTATCTTAATAAAAGCTCATCAAGTTTAAGTACAGGCTCAGATGTTACTTCAATAGTAGCCTTTACACCTTTAAATGTAGGCATTCCGGATCCTCTAGTATTAGGGTCAATAACTATGTTTGCCCATGGACCCATGGGTATAAAGACAATTCCTGGATGTCTCATCGATGATTGAACAGGCTGAACAACAATCTCTCCATAATCAGTTTTAATTTTTACATTCCCCTTAGGATTAAGCTTATTGAAGTCTTCAGGATCAAGTTCAACTATAGCAGTAGACTTATAGAAAAGCTCTGTAAACTTACCTTCCTCTCTACCTCTTCCCTGATCTAGTGTCCTCCCTGTTATAAGTGTAACTGTAAGGCTTTGACTCATTTAAACACCTATGCAATATTGACATCCTTAACAGAGTCTATAGCTTCATTAGTAAATATCTTGTATGGTCCAAGCTTACCTCCATAGTTTGCAGCTGTTATTTTACGTACACCACTAACTGTAACAGCTGCTTTAATAGCTACACCCATAGCCTTCTTAACAGCTTCAATATTTAAGCCGTTAATTACAATTTCATAAACATTATTTACCCCAGCTGGAACTAGACTTCCCTGAATCTTATCTCTCAGATTAGGACAGAATAGATGATTTGTTGTAGCTACAAGCTTAGGATACTTTAAGGACCCAACCTTACTTCCAGATCTTACAATACCTCCTGGAAATGGTAGACATACATCCTTAACGTTTCTCTCAATAGCTTCAACAGCCTTCTCTGTTGCAGTTAGACCTGACTTAAGATTTTCTGATAGGATTAGCAAGTTTCCTCCAGCAACTCCCTTAACAAATCCTATAGTATGTTCAAGAAGGAATTCACCCTCCATCACCGGTATCCTCCACATAGGTCTACCGTAAATTGTTTCCTTAACTTCAAACCCATCACCAAACTTTCCAAGTGCAGATCCTATGCTAAGCCTTCTCTTAGATTGCGGAATTCCGTCGAAAACAGCTGTTGTAGCACATGTTAAGACACATTGACCAATCCTAAATATTACTTGTGCTTTAAGCTCTGGGGGTGTTCGATGATAGATATGTATGAGACAGCCAGGTCTACCATCAGGAGTTTCATTTACAGGAACAAGCCTCTCAACACCGGCTTCAGCGGGAGACATAATTATGGATGATGCAAACCCTGTAGCTGTTCTACCAGCTGTAAGAGCCCACTTCTCATTTATAGCAGTTATCAGAATTCTAGTTCCATACATTGGAAAAGCTTCAGCAAATGTTTCCTCAACTTCAACACCATTAAGAATCAAGCATGACCACCCTGAGAGTTAGAAACACAATTATTTAAGCTTTACTTATTTTAAACATTCAGTTTAATGATAAATTAGAAATCAATGTAGCTTAATACTTCACTAACCATAACTATACTGTAGGTTTAGCAATTATAATATTGTCTCTAACCCTAATTATTTCAACCTTAACTTCAACATTTAACGGTATATTGTTGGCATTAACTATTGTTACTACTCTATTTCTTGCAACAGCTAATTTTTCACTTTTTAGCCATCCATAGTTTACAACCTCAACATATAATTTCTCACCAATACTAAACGGATACTTGATTTTTCTTCTTGGATGAATGTTGAAATCCTCTTTTTTAAGTATAAGCTTAGCATTATATGTTTTCTCTAGCTGTTTAAGCTTTGAGTAAAACTCAAGCCATGACATTAATCTAGAGTTTTTAGGTTTCCTACCGTATTTATGGGCTTCATACTTCTGAATGCCTAGTGGAGGCCATTTTCTACCACAACCTATCTTTAATCCATACTTAATTATTTCAGGTATTTCATCATCGTTATAGTTAGGAACCCATACAGGAGCTATGAGAAGATCAATGTCTGTGTTTCCTACTATGTATTCAGCTATGTTTTTAACCCTATCAATACTATACCATTCAGTATCTGATAGAACTACTGCAGTTTTAGGGTTTAAAGCATCTATTGAAAGGTTTATTCTAGATAATCCTGCTTCAGCCATATCATCGATCATTCTTTCAGTTAAAGCATAGCCATGAGTCTGAATAGATACAACTTCAACACCACTAGTTAAAGATAGCTCCTGGATGAGATCAACAATACGTGGGTAAAGAATAGGATCACCAACAGTATCTATATGGGCTTCAATTTTGTAGGCTCCCTTAAATTTAACAAGCTTTCTAAATTCTTCAACTAATACATCAAGGTTAACGACATATTCAGAAAGCCTACTATTAGATTTAGGACCTGCATCTGTAGAGCAGAATATACATGAAAGCATACACATACTTGATGGTCTAACCTGAATTATATTTGTACCTCTATCAATCAGTCCAAACGCTATAGAACCTATAAGTGGAGGATCATCAATACTAACAATTCTTCTCTCCATAATCTGGAATCTATATATCTAATTTAAAGCTTAAGTATATCCACTATTATTGTTAACTATGACTAGCCTAATAGGTAAAATTAAACCGATGAGTAATGGACAGAGAGAGCTTATAGAAGCTTTAACAAGTAGAGAATATGATGTTGTAGGTGTATTCGGCCCAACAGGTACTGGTAAAAGTCTACTTACATGCATCTATGGTATAGATGGAGTCATCAATAATACGTATGGTAGATTTATTATTAGTAGACCAGTTGTTGATGTTACATCTGGAAGAGAACTTACAGCTATTGATATTGGTGAGTTATACTATAGAATTGCTGCAGAATATTTACAGGATATCATTCCTCAAGACGTTATTAGCTGGAGTGATGTTAAAAAGCTTATTAATGAGGAGAAGATAGTGTTTGCAGATACTCACTACCTACGTGGTAGAACATTTGATAATTCTATAGTCTTCCTCGATGATGCACAGTCCGTATCACCTGAAAGTACATGTGAAATCCTTATGAGAATAGGTAATAAAAGCAAGCTTATTATTGCTGGTGACCCTATATTTCAAAAAGACCCTCTAATAGAAGGAGATGGAGCAACACTAATTAGAGAAGTATTGTTAGGGGAGGAGAAAGCTAGAGTCATTGATTTAGGTATTAAAGATATTGTAAGGCCAGGAGCTAGGAAGGGTATTAAGCTACTCATTGAAACAAGAATGAGGAAGAGAGAACTTTCACCTGATGAAAGAAAAGTACTAGACATAGTAAAAACACATGCACCAGATACAGATATAGTAACAATTACAACTCTTACCGAGGAGAAGAAAAAGTTTGAAATAAAAGCTGAACAGGTAGTAGACTCCTTAGTAATTGCAAAAGAGGGATATCTAGCAAGACTAATAGGTAAAAAGGGGGAGAGAATAAGTAAGATTGAGAAAGAAACAGGTATGAAGATAAGAGCTGTAGAGCTAACATTAAACTTTAAAGAAATTATAACTGCAATTCATCCATTACCATGGACTCATAAATACATAGAAGAAATAGATTTTAAAGGTTCAAATCTAACATTATTTATTGAAAAAGAAGGATTAGGACCAATACTAGGACAGAAAGGAGCATATATAAGGTTTCTAGATAGTATAATTTACAAGCTTATGAAAATAAGAGTAGTTATTGAAGAGGTTAGAAAAGAGAAGAAAAAATGAAACTATAGATTCTAAACATGGATTAAACAAGCTTAATAGGTTTATTTAGCTTTGAAAGTAATACAACTCTTGATGGAGGTGATTCATCAATAAGTTTATATCCTGTTAAATTTGATAATTCCATAGCAAACATTTTAATTTCATCATGTTTAGGCATAGCATCTACTGTAAGTCTTTTAGTAAAGTATCCTATACTCATTGCTGCTTTAGGCTCAATATATGTCGGCTCAGCCTTAAGTATTAGCTTAGCATATCCATCAGGATTCAACATGTTTACATTTCTTGCAAGAGTTAATCTAAGAACGCTTGGACATTTAAAGCTGTGAAGTATCTCAAGAGTTTCATTAAGACGCTCCCAAGCATCAGGAATAAGTGGCCTCATAGTCTTCAAATATACTTCACGACTAGGAGCAGCTAAAGTTATATATAGCTGTGTTGGTTCAGAACTAAGATTTAATAATGCTTTAGGATTTGTACCGTTTGAAACAATAAATGTTGTAAAACCTCTTCTCCTAAATGCTTCAATAAGCTCTCTAAGCATAGGATATAGTGTCGGCTCACCTACAAGACTTATAGCTGCATGTCTTGGATTAAATGCTTCCTCAACCATTTTCACATTAGCTTTAGGATTGCCTTTAAATCCTGAAAGTACTCTTCTCTGCTCAAATATTGCATTCTCAACAATATCCTCAGGATCATCATGAATTAAAACATTAACTTCACTCCATCCTAAACCTAAATCCTCAGGCTGTACACGCCAACAGAAAATACATCTAAGATTGCAAGCTATTGTAGGACTCATCTGAATACATCTATGAGACTGAATACCATAGAAACGCTGCTTATAACATACCTCTTTACCTCCAGTAAGTATTGATTTACGAGTCCAATGACAAGGTTTCAATACAGCTAGCTGACCTATGAAATGATATCTCTGTTTCCTATATGCTTCAATAATTCTACTTGGAATAGACAAGTAAAAACCCCAACATAATATTATACTATGTATTAATGAATTTTTCGCTAATAGTTCCGGATATAATAACTTAGTAAGTTACATAATTTTGTTGCTTATCGTTTTAATGTTAGTATTGTAAGCTTGATTAAGATATTGAGGTTTTAAGAGAAATAAGGTTCAGCTTTGTGGCTTAATATTCATTTCTCGTAATCTATATCATTAAATACTATGGTTATAGGAATGCTTATTAAGCTTTTTCGTACTTTATGTAAACTTGAATTTTCGAATTTCAGAATTAAGCCACAAAGCAAAGGTTCTGTTAGTTTAAGATTCTGGCTAACCTTCCATATTAGATGTTTAAGGAGATAGAATATTATTTGAGGTTTATAAGATTTTTAAGATGCGTGGTTAGGTAGACATGTAAGTTTAGGGGGATAAATGTGAATTCGTAACTCTACTTATCGTTTGAAATAACCATATTTCAAACGATAAGAAAGAAATGCTGAACCTATTCATGCTATACTACAACCACCTAGAAGATGGGCTTAAGTTACCACGCCCATAAGTTCATGTCCTTTACCTAGATTCCTCAAATTTGTACACAATATCTTTAAATATATATGGTTAAGATATGCTTGGTGAATACATGCACCAATGGTAGTAAACAATAGGAAAATACTTTTAAATGAGGATTTTATACCGAAATATTGGTACAATATTCTTCCAGACCTTCCGAAACCACTACCTCCACCTATAGATCCATCAACAAGAAAACCCATAGACCTTAAAGCCTTAGAACGTATATTTGCAAAGGAGCTTATAAGACAGGAAGTAAGTAATGAAAGATTTATACCAATACCTGAAGAAGTACGTGAAGTATATCGCACCTATAGACCTACACCAATTTATAGAGCTATCAAGCTTGAAAAAGCCTTAAACACACCTGCTAAGATATATTATAAATATGAGGGTGTAAGTCCTCCAGGAAGCCATAAACCAAATACTGCTATAGCTCAAGCATACTACAATATGAAGGAAGGAACTAAACGTCTAGCAACAGAAACAGGCGCTGGACAATGGGGTTCAGCACTAGCTTACGGCTGTATGATGTTTGGTCTCAAATGTACAGTATACATGGTTAAGGCAAGCTACTATCAGAAACCATACCGTAAAACCCTCATGCAGCTATGGGGAGCAGAAGTTTTTCCAAGTCCAAGTAGTAAAACTAAGTTTGGTAGAAGCATATTAGAAAGGGATCCTGACAATCCTGGAAGCTTAGGTATAGCGATAAGTGAAGCTGTTGAGGATGCTCTCACCAATGAAGATACAAAATATTCATTAGGAAGTGTATTAAACCATGTACTTCTACACCAAACAGTTATAGGTATAGAAGCTAAAGAGCAGTTAAAACTTGTTAATGAATATCCAGATGTAGTTGTAGGATGTATAGGAGGTGGTAGTAGCTTTTCAGGGCTTTTCTGGCCTTTCTACTATGATAAGGCTAGAGGTGAAACTACAAAGGATACTGAGTTTATAGCTGTTGAGCCGACAGCCTGTCCGAGCGTAACAAGAGGAGTCTACATGTATGATCATGGAGACTGTGCACGTATAACACCTCTACTAAAAATGTATACATTAGGTCACGACTATATTCCACCACCAATACATGCTGGAGGACTTAGATATCACGGTATGGCTCCAACACTATGTCTATTAGCTAGGGAGAGAATAGTTAAGACTGTTGCCTACAATCAAGTTGAGGTATTTAAGGCAGCAACATTATTTACACAGACAGAAGGTATAGTTCCAGCACCAGAGCCAGCACATGCAATTAGAGCAGTAATAGATGAGGCATTAAAATGCAAAGAAACAGGAGAGAGGAAAACCATACTATTCCTACTTTGTGGTCACGGATACTTTGATATGAAAGCATTTGAAGACTACCTAGAAAATAGGCTACCACCATATGAATATCCAAGAGAAGCCGTTGAAGAAGCCATAAAAAAACTTAAAACTCTATATCCATGGATAGAAGAAATACCATACTAACCCATATTTATCTTATTTAGCTCATGCCGTATTAACAATAGATCTACAATAGGTTAGAGAAGCCAATACTACGCTGAAAAGTATTTAAGTAGTTATGATTTAACGAATTATGAAACTACTTCTTATAATACTGGATGGTGTTGGAGATAGGGAGAATCCAGATCTTAACGGTATGACACCTCTTGAAGCAGCTATAACACCGGGATTAGATTATCTAGCTAGAAGAGGAAGACTTGGATTAATGTATACGGTTTCTAAGGGAATAGCGCCTGAAAGTGATGTTGCTGTATTTTCAATTCTAGGCTATGACCCGTTTAAAATATATACTGGTAGAGGACCGATTGAAGCTTTAGGAGCTGGATTACTAGTACGTGATGAATATGATTTAGCTCTTCGATGCAACTTCGCAACTATTGATGAGGATTGGAGAGTTATTGATAGAAGAGTTAGTAGAAGCCTAACTACTAGTGAAGCTATAAAGCTTGCTGAAGATATAAATAGGGGGGTTAAGCTCGAATCATACCCTGCTAAATTCATATTTAAAGCTACAATAGGTCATAGAGGGGTACTAGTAATTAGTAGTCTAGAAGGTAGGCTTTCAGATAAAATTAGCAATACTGATCCGGCTTATACTAGAGTTGAGGGTATTGGTGTAGTGGAAACTAGTAAAGAGATGATTGTTAATAAATGTAAGCCATTGGATAGTAGCTTAGAGGCTTTAAGAAGTGCTGAGTTAGTTAATGAGTTTACATTAAAATCTCATAATCTACTTAAAAAACATCCAATAAATAGAGATAGAGCCAGAAGAAAACTATTAGAAGCCAACATAATACTTTCAAGAGATGCTGGTAATAAAATACCTAAAGTTAAAAGCTTAACAGAAAGGTATGGTAAGCGATTTATATGCTTTGCGGAAATGCCTGTTGAAGTAGGTATAGCTAGAGTAGCTGGAATGGATATTGTAAACATACCTCCACCATCAGGAAGACTAGAGGATGATATGAGGGTTCGGCTAAGAAAGCTTTTTGAACTAATTAATGACTATGATGCCTTTTATATACATATTAAGGGACCTGATGAGCCCGGACATGATGGAAATGCTCAACAGAAAAAGGAGGTAATTGAAGCTATAGATAAATACTTCATAGAGCCTCTTATAGGTAGTTTAAAACTTGAAGATTATATAATATGTATAACAGCAGACCATGCAACGCCATGTACTGTAAAAACACATACAGATGATCCTGTTCCACTATTAATATGCGGAAACAATATTAGCAACGATGGAATAGATAGATTTACAGAAAGAAAATGTAGTAATGGTAGTTTAGGAATAATTAAAGAGGGGAAATATCTACTAGATATGCTTGCGGGAATAACATGGACTAAACATTAATGGTGTGAAAATGGGTAGGAAATTTAGAGATAAGGATTTCATTGAAGATATTGATGGAGCAGTATTCTGCGTTATAGGTAATACTCATCCACCAGATAGAGTTATAGCCTATTTAAAATATATTCCAGGTCTTAGAAATGAAGCTGTAAGAACCAAATGGAGTAGAAATGGGAAAACGTTCAGTAGAATATTACCAAACTATAGTGCTCTAGGTGTCTTACAGGTTCAGGAATACCTTAAATCTAGATGTAGTAACTACATTTATCTTGATCCATACATGAATATAGAATTTACAGCTGTACCACGTGAGAAAATAGTTAAGCACTTTCTACCTGAAGTAAGACTAAGGGAAATCATTAGTGAGGTTAAGGATCCTCTTGAAGAACATGCATTAAGACTTGTTAAAATTATTAGTAGTGAAAGTAATGTAAGTATGGAAAACATAGGTATAACAGGCTCAATACTTCTTAAAATACATAACCAACAATACTCAGATATTGATCTAGTAACATATGGAAGGGAAAACTCAGTTAAGATTAGGGAGACTGTAAGAAGGCTTCTAGAGGAGGAAGCTTACGGATTCCATAGGCCTAAGGGGAACATGCTTAAGCAATGGGCTGAGGAAATAGTTAAAATACATCCACTAAAAATTGATGAAGCTATAAAACTCTACAGTACGAAGTGGAATAGAGCAGTATTCCAAGGTAGACAGTTTTCAATACATCCAGTTAACATTGATGAGGAGGAATATGGTAGATTTCGATATACTCCTAAAGGTATAGTAAGAATACGCTGCCAAGTTGTTGATGATAGAGACTCCATATTCCTACCATGTAAATACATAGTTAAAAACGTACGTTTCCTAGAGGGAAAATGGATTTCAGAAATTCGTGAAGTTGTTAGCTATGAAGGACTATATTGTGACTTAGCTTCAGCTGGAGAAACAATAACTGTACAGGGTAAGCTAGAGGAAGTTGAAGACCTATACTATAAACAAAAGTACTTTAGGGTAACTGTAGGTACATTTGAAGCTAGAGGATTAGACTATATTAAGCCAGACAGCTGGATTCTAAGTTAATTAGATAAGTATTTCCATTACCTAATCCTTAGTACATTATTATCCTAAACCATCAAGTACATATCTAAATTCACAAGATAAGCTCTAATCAATCTTCTCTTTAAACAGCTCATTACAGAAGTGTTTGGAAGCTTCTTAAACCCTTCTCGTGTAACTGCTTTCTTAAAGAATTAGCATACTCAGCATTTATTTCACCTATTCTCTCATAGAAGGCTATAACCTCTTCAGCCTCCTTAACATTCCTGCTTTTACGTAGAAAGTATATAACATCAAGCTTATATGGATCTGAAGCTATAGCTTCCGCCTCATCTATACTCGTTCTAACAGCATCTATTCTAATACATCTTCTCTTAGCTTTAACCTCCCTATATAGATTAGGAAACATTACCTTCATAGTTTCCTCATCCGCCATCATACAACACCAAATATTTAATTACAGAGATCTATTAAAACCTTTGCTAGACTAGTAATACTTCAAACCAATTAAAACCAGTATGTAGCCTTAACTTTCATAGACTCTTAAATTAAATATTTAAACTTTCCAAGCTTTGAATATTTATATGTTAGGCTTTTCAATACAACATTACCTAAAGAGTTTAGCATCTTAAGGTATTAGGAGATTTATCGTTAAATCAATCAGTTAAGCCATTTAATAACTAAATGTAAGCTTACACAATCTAAACTTATGTAGACATTAAGAATCATCATGATGTCTATATTAAGATCTATATGGGAAAACTATTAGTGATGGAATTATACTAGCTCGTAGAAAATATATTACGCTAAATATTCAGGATTAACGGGTTATAGAGTTGGCAAATTTAAAATTTAGTTAGTAATAGTAAAATTAGGGATACGTAGATAAGATGAATACTAAACTGTAACTAATATGGAAGTGTTAATCAGTATGAAATATAAAGTATTAAAAATCAGAACATGCTTCTGGTATCCAGGAACAGATTTCATAAACGAAATTGTTAAGGCTTTGAAAGGTAGAATTAGAGATAATGATATAATTACTATTTCAGAAAAGGCAATATCTACGGCTCTCGGATATCTTATAGATGAGTCTAAGATTAAACCATCAAGCTTCTCAAAGTTTCTAGCTAAAGTATGGATGAGAATTATTTGGGGATATATTCTAGGACCGCTCTGTAAGCTTAAACATGAAAATCTAATAAGACTTAGAAACTACCCATTAGATTATGGAGCTAAACATAAAGAACTAGTATTCAGAATCGTAGGGGTACTTCAAACACTACGTCACTACTCTGAAGGGGGAATTGATGCAAGTAATCTTCCCTACACGCTTGTAGCACTTCCCTTAAGGAATGCTAATAAAATAGCTAAATCAATACATGAGGCAATCAGAGAGAAACTAGGAGTTAGAGTTGGAGTTATAATTGTGGATGGTGATGTAACCTTCTCATGGAGGAATATTCACTTAGCACCTAGACATCTAAATGTTAGGGGATTAAAACATTTTGGAGGTTTTATTACATTCATTATTGGCAGGGTATTTAAGCTTAGGGAGAGAGCTACACCTGTAGGTATATGTAATGTAGATCTAGATATTGATGAAATACTACATATTTCAGGAACCTCACATAAACTTAGAAGAAGTAGAGGGGGAACAATATGGGATACTGCAGCACAGTTTAATGTTAATCTAAGCTCAGTAACGTGGGAGATGTTGGAGAAACTTAAACACTACCCAATTGTGATTTTTAGAAGAACATGTAGAAGCAATCTCTATGAAAATGAATCTTTATAAACTAGTATAAGTAGTGGATTTGAGCTGAAATCTATGGGTGGAATAGTAAAGTATGATAGAAGTATTATTATTGCTTGTGATGTTGAAAGCAAGGAAAAACTTAGAAAACTAGTTGAACAAACACATGATGTAGAGAGATTGGGAGGATATAAGGTCGGCTCCATATTAGCTTTACGTTACGGTTTACCATCCATAGTTCAGATAATTCGGGAATTTACGGATTTACCGATAATTTACGATCATCAGAAAGCAATGACAGATATACCGGATTTAGGCAAGAAATTTGTAGTAGCTGTTAAAGAATCGGGTGTAAATGCTTTAATTGGTTTCCCTCAGTCGGGACCAGTAACACAGGAAGCATGGATTAATGCCTGTAAAGATGTAGGATTAAGTGTAATAATTGGTGGTGAAATGACACATCCTAAGTATAGGAGAAGTGAGGGGGGATATATTGATGATGATGCCATAGATGAAATATATTTACTTGCAGCGAAACTTGGAGTAGATAACTTCATTATTCCAGGGAATAAAATTGAGAGAATTAAATACTATAAGAAGCTTCTTAAACCCATAGTTAAAGAGTTAACCTTTTACTTACCAGGAATTATAGTTCAAGGCGGAGTAATAACTAACATAGTAGAAATATTAGGTAACAGTTGGCATATAATAGTTGGAAGAGCTGTCTACGAAGCAGAGGATATGAGAAGAGCAGTAAGAAACATAGTAAATCAAATTATGTAAGCTATTTTAATATTTTACCCGTTTCATAATACCATATATATAGATCAAGCTCAGCTAGATTTAAATCATTTTCATCAGCAATATCTTCTAGTATTTTTTCTATTTCAAGATAAGTTTTCCTTGATAGATTTCCAGGTATTTTATCTATATAATTATTTTTATGAAGATATCTTAAAACATGTCTATCTATAATTGCTACATCATCCCTTCCAATATTCCTTAAAAAATGGCTTGCCTCCTTATATCCTAAACCCTTCACATTCTCTACTAGCCATTCTCTTACTGTATAGGTATTCTTATCTAGAATATTATTGATTAGATTAAATTTTTGAATAGATTTGATAATGTACTCGGTCTTCCTATTATAAAATCTAATTCTAGAGTTTTCCAGAGTTTTCCTAACAATTTCTCTATTCTCTAAATCCCACTCCATTATAGAGTTCTGGAAAAGCAATCCATTTAATGCCTTACTATTTGCTACGGATATGCAGAATGCAAGTTCAAGCTTTAAAGTAGAATATATTCTTAAATCTATAAATGGATTAAAATCAAAGATTACACTTCCATTTTTACCAAGAGTTTTAAATTCCTTTACTCTTTGACTTACATGGTATAATAGATTTCTAGTTAATGTTTCAATTATCCCCATAAACTATCTAAAAGCTATATTACTAGTAGTGATGCCTAGCTCTCTATGCTTTCTAAGAATATCATCTGCTAGTCTATCCAGCTCCTTTAAATCCTCTATTCTTGGATATCCCTTAATGATAACTGGCTTAAGAAGTTCCACCTGTAGACTAGCTAGTAATCCAGTAATTTGCTCCAGCATTCTCCCTCCCCATCCATAAGAACCAATTACAGATGCATATTTCAGTTTTGGTTTTAAAATATTAGTAAGATAGACTACGTATAGAACACTTGGATGTGGACCAGCTAAAACAGTAGGAGATGCAATCACAATAGTAGCAGCATCTACAAGAGCTATTGCAAGCTCTCCAATATCTGTTTTAGATAGATTAAATGGCTTTACAGTTATTCCTCTTTCAATTAATGCATTCACAAAGTAGCTTATCATTCTACCTGTACTACCATGCATTGAAATATACGGTATAACTACTTCATTCCTTACATTATCAGAAATCCATTCCCTATAGGCATTTAAAATGAATTCAGGCCTACTATAAACTGGACCATGACTTGGAGCAACTATTTCAATCTTTAAATTCTTTATTTTTTCTAAATTCTTCTTGATCATTGCTCTAAAGGGCATCATGATCTCCGCATAATATCGTTTAGCAGCTTCATACACCTTTGTCTCATCCACTACAAACAAATCGCTTGTTGCTAAATGAGAACCGAGGAAATCACATGTAAATAGGATACTGTATTCTCTTAGATAGGTGAACATGGTTTCAGGCCAGTGAACCCATGGAGCAAGGATGAATTCAAGAGTTTTACCACCTAGTGGTAGGGTATCCCCATCACTTACCGTTATGAATTTATCACTTGGAACTTGAAGTAAATCTATAAGCATATCTCTACATCTCATATTGGTTACAACCTTAGCTTCAGGATACAACTCTAATACGGAGGGTATAGCTCCGGAATGATCTTGCTCTGCATGGTTAGCAACAACATAATCTATTCTTTCAACTCCAAGCCTTTGAAGGTTTTCTATGAGTTCTTGCTTCTTTACTGGATCAACAGTGTCTATGATAGCAACCTTCTCGCTACCTTTCACTAGGTAGGCATTATAACTCGTACCATTCGGTAGCGGGATAAGCTCATCAAACAGTCTTCTATCCCAGTCTATCACGCCCACATAGTAAATGCCAGGTTTTAACTCTCTGATAGCCATGAATTTTTCACTCTCTCACAATAATAAAATTATTTCTTTAGTTTCCTTAATTATCTCCTTATCTTTAACTAATGAAATTATAAATTTACTACCTATCAACGGCTGTTTACTTATTACTATCTTCATGTTTTCACATATAAGTATTAGTATTCAATATTTAAATCTATTCTAGATTGCTACGTGAACAGTAAACAATGGATAAATATATCAAAGACATTTAAACTATTATGAAAAAGCAAGGATAAGAGAAGATTTATGAGGGATTCGATAGTCATCCTTGGTTTGCCTACTGGGGACATCCTGAAAGTTCAAACTAGCACAGTAAATGTACTAAACCGAAAATCTAAAGCTAATAAGCATTACATTAGAAAATTAGAAACATAGTGAAAAAGGATAGAAACTAGTAGAGCAACAGAAAGATAACTAAACTACAAGAAACTTCTTCTTAAAATCCATCAATACTATTCATTATTAAACATGGTTTTCAAGTAGAGTTTGGTAAAGTAATGAGAAAATAACTGTTCAGACAATAAAAATTCTTTTTACTATGTTTTTGAATTCACTAAAAAGCCTATATTTTCTCCTCTGTTTGCTTCAGCACGAGTTTATGAGCGGATTTAACCAGTTCATGTGAAGTCTGCCAGATTAGGACGCTACATAAATGTCTATTTAATCATACTAAGTTTCCACTAGATAAATACATTCTCAACGCTAAGCTTCATTCCAATATGCTTCCTACCTTACATAAAACAACTCCTAGTGGAATTTTAAGATCTTCATATTTAGGCTTCACATTAATGATTTTATTGCTAATTCTTGATTTTAATTGTGAGCTGATACTTTCCGTCTTATCCACATCTATACTCTTTTTTCTTTCAGCAACAAGTCTTTGCACTTCATAAATCCTGATTTCTAACAGTCCTTTTTCCTCAATTAAAGTTTTCGGGGGTTTCATGATTTTCATAGTCAAATACTACAGATATTATACTGGTTGATTCCTTTTTCCAATAGCCTAAATAATGAAAACATCTATGGCTCCTTCTTTAAACAACTTAGTGATTACATAACTAATAGTTTCTCCACTAATATCATTAACACTTGTTTCAAGAACCAGAACTTTGTTGCCAGCAGCTTTAAAGACTCTCTCTTCAACCACTCTTAGCACATTTACAAATCCTTTAAATTTCTCTTCTCCAATACCATATCTGATTCTTATGAGAGTTATGGAAAGAAATGCACCTACAACTCTTTTTGCAATGCTGTAAAGTAATGCAGCTTCAATTAGTGTTGTCAACTTTACGTTAATTAACATATTCGAGAATCTGAATCTGTGTTTATTCAAAATTTCAAGTGTAGCTAAAGATAAACAAGTAGCTTTCCCAGAATTCATTTTAATACATCCAATGCCAAGAGCAGGTGGAGTTGATGCTAAATAGCTTAGAGTTATATAGCTGCATTACTATAACAGCTACGGTAGATAGAGTGGAGGATGCAAATAAGAATTTCATCCCGGTAGCGTTAAGGAAACTCATCCATGTATTGCTTTCAGTAATTCTTATTTCACCTTATATTCTAGGAGAGAAGTTTCAGGCTATGGTATACATTAACGCTTCAATGCTTTACTCAATACTAAGCATAACGGTTTTAACATTAAATGTTTTACAGCTTAAGAAACCATTGTTAAGAACAGATATTAAGAAGGCTATGAGAACAGGTAGGAAAGCATTATTTGATGAGATTCTTAGAATTATACCATTAGGGAAGCCTATATTGCAGATTCTAGATGATGTTGATGATGTTATTAGGAGAATTGAAGACTTAATTGATGTACAGCTATCTAGAATTGAACGAAGATATGAGAAGATTGGGGGATATATAGGTTTAACCTATGGCGTACTTGGTACAACAATTTCATATTTTCTATTTGGAGACCATGTTTTTTACGGTATATTAGCACTTATGACCGTAGACTCCATGTCGACAGTTATAGGTAAAAAATATGGGAAGCATTTAATACCGTTTATGAATAGATCTATTGAGGGATCTATTGCTGGATTTATAGTGTACTACATTATATTAATAGTTTTAGGAGTGGATCTATTAGCTTCATTTATAACTTCGCTAATTGCAACATTAACAGAAGTATGCAGTATTGAGGATAATTTGTTTATACCATTAATCGTAGCATTAACCGCTCAAATACTAGGTTTACCAATAATATATACTACAAGATAAAAAATTGAATAACTAGTAAAATGAAAGCAACTCTAAACCAATACATGGTATGGAGCTCCATTAATCATAATGATGTAGGCGAAACTCTTAAATAATTTACAATCTAATAGAATGAGAGAAAATGTGTGAATTTAAAGTTTTCATTGGGAATGGGGAAGTTGAAAAGGTATATGATGATGTTGTTTATGCTAAGGTTGATGGAGAAACTATAATATTAAAGAATGTTTTAGGTATGAGGAAAACCATTTCTTCAGCTCTTATTGAAGAAGTAGATGTCCAATCAGAAACCTTAAAGATTAAAAGAAGCAGCATTATTGGTAAACTACTGATTTTCCTAGGTAAATACGGTGAATTAATCAATAGGGGAATATATAGTGAGGACATAGAGAAATTATGGGAAGAGATTAAGAATGAAGGAGACGCTATGGTGAAGAAACTATGGATTTTAACACATAAATAGCTAAACTATATGTTATTTACTATGTTAGGCTGCGAAATTGATGTTCCAGGCTTGGGAAGATTTAAAATCATTATAAATAGCATAGATAACAATATTACCTTTAGAATTACTAAATCCATAGAAAGCGAGAAGTTCAACGTTAAAATCTCTACAGTTAATGATAGAAAAGTTATTGTTGAGCTAGTTCCTTCAGACACCTTTCAAAGACAGGTTGAGTATGGAGTAGCTTACACACATATAAGGGAGGATGAAGCCACTTTAACAGTAATGATCTATGATAAATCCAGTAGTGGTATAGAAGTATTAAAAAACTTTCTAAAATATGTTGAGGACTATCTTAGTGCAAGAGGAGTGAAGACTGTTAAGCTAATAAATATTGGAAACCTAACTTTAAGCATCCTACTAGAGTTGGGATATTCATATATGGGTATTTATAGCTTTAGAAAGACAATTCGGCCAAGCTATATATGCTAGATAAGATTACCATAATGTAACAAATATTTATATACTACTTGGCTGAGCATAATCTATGACGTTTACGATTGCGGTAAGCGGTAAGGGGGGATCAGGTAAAACAACAGTTTCAGCTTTAATCATAGATTATCTTAATAGAAACAAATTAGGATCAGTACTTGCCGTTGATGCTGATCCAAATACAAATCTTAATGAGGCTTTAGGTATTGAAATTAAAAAGACGCTAGGTGAGGTTAGAGAGGAGCTTCTAAAAATAGGTGAATTAACAAGCTCGAGAGAAGACTATTTCGAATATCTTATATATAGCGAGGTTATCGCTGAGGGGGATGGATTTGACCTCCTACCTATGGGTAGACCTGAGGGGCCTGGATGTTATTGTTACATTAACCATGTTCTTAGGAAAATCATTGATAAGCTTTCTAGAAACTATGACTACGTCATCATGGATACTGAAGCAGGTCTTGAACATTTAAGTAGAAGAACAACTAGAGACGTTAACGTAATGCTTATTGTTACCGATCCAAGTATAAGGGGAATTCTAACAGCTAAACGTATAAGAGATTTATCCATTGAGCTAGATACTAAAATTAGAAGATTCTACATTGTAGCTAATAGAATACCTAAAAACAGTCTAAACTATATTAGGGATGAAATTGAAAAAATAGAACTTGAAC
Organism: Methanomethylicia archaeon; assembly: GCA_038845975.1. Lineage (GTDB taxonomy): Archaea > Thermoproteota > Methanomethylicia > CALHIW01 > CALHIW01 > CALHIW01. Next base: position 60,546 of record JAWBQF010000005.1, on the reverse strand, counting down.
TGATAGGTTGCATTCCAGAAGATCAAAATATTTTAATACATGATTTAAGAGGGTTACCCATAACTAAAATATCCGGGGATTCACCTGCAGTTAAAGCTATTGAAAAAATTATGGCAAAGATATTAATGATAAAGACTGAGGATTCAATATCTAAAATACTGGGTTAACTACTTCTAGTATGCTGTAATAATAACTTTTACCGGCTTCTCCGATAGATTATTTGCTGTTTCTATTGCCTGCTTGAATTCAGTTAGCCTAAATCTATGAGTTACTAAGCTTTTAACATCTACCCTTCCTTCAGCTATAAGCCTTAAAGCTAGAGGATACTCTATGGGGGAAATGTGGCTAGTAAATAGCTTAATCTCCCCAACAACTCCTAAATCTAGATAGCCATCAAACCCTCCCACTAAAGCAATCTTTCCAGCTTTTCTAGTTAGGAGTGGAGTTTGCTCAACAGCCTGCCTAGTTCCCGCAGCCTCAATCACTATATCCGATCCCCTTCCAGTAATCTCCATAACTCTACTAGCTGAATTCTCATTCTGAGCATTAATGCAGAAGTCAGCGCCAAATTTTTCTGAAAGCTTTAATCTATAGTCAAGCATATCAATTGCAATAACTCTACATCCTTTAAGCTTTGCTATTTGAGTCATTAATATACCTATTGGACCTTGACCAATTATAGTTACCCACTCATGAACTCTAGGATTAAGCATATCTAAAGTATGAATTGCAAGAGCAACAGGTTCAAGAACTGCAGCTTCATCATCACTTACACCCTCAGGAATTGGAAGAAGATTTCTTTCAGGTACTACAACATACTCTGAGAAGAAACCATCATAATCAAAACCTTTAATTCCTCCATTTTCACATAAATGAGGTAAACCTTGAGAACAATACCAGCATAAACCACAATAAATTACTGGAACCATAACAACTCTTACTCTAGTATCAAGCAGCTCCCCACAAGCATCATGGCCAATAACCTGTCCAATCCTTAAGACATTCCACTCACCACGATAAAAATGTAAATCCGTACCACAAATACTACCAGCTCTAAACCTAACAAGAACTTCTCCTTTAGATGAAGATGGATTAGGTATATTCTCAACATCCATCTTTCTAGGACCTTTAAACACAACTGCCTTCATAAATACACATATATTCTAAACTTTAACGAATTTAACTTTAACTAAATTGTTGATAGTGTTCAATTAAGTATTTTAACTGTTTTTTGCTTAAGGAGCTGATATAGTTTAAGAGACTTAGGATAGAGGACTACTTATTCTTTAAATCTCAGTTTCCATCAGTCAAGAATTCTAATTGTCAACAGTCTCTAGAATGAATTTAGACGTATCTCCCAATATGTTCTTAACCTTAAATCGTATAAGTTAATGTAATTCATTTCCATATACTATTTCCTCCTAGCTTAACAATGATAATCACTCCTAAATACTCATTAATGCTAATTCATGCTTTTAATAAGTTTAAATCCTAGTACCCACATACCCCCAACTACTACGCAACTCCTTCTAGTAGAAGTAATTAACAGCTAAGATTAGGCTTAAATATTTACAGCTAATAACTAAATAGAGTCTCAGGTTGAGGACTTAATGAGGACTATGATTACTTCTTAATATAATCTTTACGCTTAGCTTATTATAAAATAATATGGTTTCCTCTTAAGTATCTAATAATTCATTAACTCTATATAGAAGCTTAAATTCACATTACTTATCTAAACATTACCAACTTATTTTAATCAATAAGTATTTAAGATGTTGTTTCCTTATATTTAGGGGGATAAGTTGAAGGTTTTAGGCATAGTTTTCAGTCCTAGGAAAAACGGGAATACTGAAATAATTGTTCGTGAAGCACTTGAAGGAGCTAGAGAAGCAGGTGCTGAAGCTGAGCTTATTACAACTAGAGACTATAAAATTAATCCTTGCGATGGATGTGGATCATGTCATAAAACGGGTGAGTGCCGCATAAACGATGATATGCAGATCATGTATAAAAAGCTTCTTGAAGCAGATGGTATAATATTCGGTACACCTGTATACTTCTGGCAAATGTGTGCACAAGCAAAAATCTTCATAGACCGAACATATGCACTTACCTTTCCAAATCTTAAACTTTCAAATAAGGTTGCTGCAGCAATCGCTGTAGCCGGTAGAACTGGAGCTGTTGAAACATTAAACTTCTTTAACAGGTACTTTATCAGTAACCACATGATATGTGCTGAATCTGTTGAAGGATTAGCCTACGAGAAGGGAAGCATAGTAAACGATGAAAGGGGAATGAAAGCAGCTAGAGAACTTGGAAAACAAATTGTATTAATGATAAAAGGCGGAAACCGTTTCCCAGAAGAGCACAATATACCATTATACCGCATAGCACAAGAAAGATATGGTGCTTCAAGATATCCTAAACCATCCAAACAATAATTTTTACAAGGTTAAAAAATTAGGTAAAGATATTAACTAAAATCCCAATTTACTCTTAACTTATAGAAGTTTAAATATAGAGTCGTATAAAATACTATTTTAAAGTTACTATATCTGTATTTGGAAAACACATTTATCAGCTCCAGTTGCAAAGCTCTCTATAATCCTAGCTCTAACAGGCTTCTTAGTAACTTTCCTGAATATGTACTCGAAGAAGTTAACAGCACATGCTGAACATAGCTTAGAAGTCAACTTAACTATGTTTCCTGAAACTAGTGGGCATATGCATTCCTTAGGTTTAAGCTCATAAGTAATAATGTTCCCCACTATATTAATACTTCGAACATCAGGCTCTAATTGTTGAATAAGTCTTATCCAAGAATTTAAATCGTAGGATGCCGGATCATAACCGTAGGAGTCAAGCCAAATTTTAGCGCAGGCTTCACCGCATTCTTTCAGAATTTTCCTAGCTATCTCTTCATCAACCTCATTTAAACCAGTTACAACCCCCTTTATCCATTCACGTCCTAAACGCTCATAAGCTTCACTCTTCCACTTCTCAACCACGTTACCACCACATAATATTATCTTAACCAATATAAACTTTTACTACTACACATATTAATCTAACTCTATACTTATGGAGTTAACATGATTAAATGAGGAAAAAGCTATATTGCTTGTTTTAGGACTGCTCAACTATGATCTCTATATCCTTGCTTATTCTTGTTTCTATTAGTTCTAATCTTATTATAATGAATACTACATCATGCTTCCTACATGTCCAATTCATCCAGATATGCCTTCCTTACTAACTCCAAATCTTAAAGATATCGCTCCATATGACATATGCTAGACTTAATATTACTGCTACACCTCCTATTAGGTCCTAATTTATTTAGAAAACCTCTTTCCATTTCAAGAAAATACAAGCCCTTAGCCTTATAAACAAGTATCCAATAAATATATAAGACAACACTACAATAAACTTAGCTTAAACATTAGAAGCCTACTGAATATCTATTATTGATGATGTTATGGATGGTAAGCAATTATAGAATGGTTCACAGTAAATAAAGAAGATATTTATGTTTAAGCTGTATAGATATACTCTATCCTTCTTCTCCATTAAATCTTTAACAATTCTTCCACTACTATCCAAATTTCAGGATTATCATAGGAGATTAAGAGATGAGTTTCTAAGTAGATTTAGTATTTCTCTCATTAATATGTTACATATTTCCTGGCAATGTTATTTCGTAACTTTAACATTGCGAGACTAATTATAACTTGTGAATATTGTATATAGAGCATACAGCTTTTCCGTTAACTTTAGCTCTAGGATTATTCTTTATTCATTGCGCTATTAATGTAGCATCTTCATAAATGTTATGGGTTGCTTATAGGTGTTGTGAACTTAAGCCATCAGCTATACATGTATCTTACATTTAAATTTTGCAGAGCTTGCTTATATGTTCTGTTAACTTAAGTAGAATACCCTTAGGATGAGGTATCGATTTTAAAGTAGAAGTGATTAGGCTTAACAATAATGCTTAACTATCCTAATATAAGGAGGCTTTGTTAACTTAAGTCATTGGCTGTATACTATCTAGAGTTTATAGGGTTTTCTATGTGTTCTTAGTAGTTTATGGGGTTCTGTGTACTCATATTTATTCTATTAATTTAGGTGTGTAGGTAGAGTTTGGATATTGATTACGTTATGAGTATGTGGGTTTATAGATTTTGAAGTTATCATCGATCTATTAATTAGGAGAGTTATGTTGATGAATATAAATGAATATGTATTTCATTGAGAGTAGGATAATCTAATACATTACTCACACATAATTTTGCATCCTCAAATATTAAAGATGCTAACGGTTATTACTGATCATTTAATTATTAAAAAAGATGATGAAACAAGCTTAATTTAACAAAGCCATACAACTAAAATTTATGCTTAGATTAATAAATTCATAACTAATAGGAGACATACTTAAACATGAGTAAAAAACTTAAGCAACCCCCTATATACTATTTGATTACCATGTGTAGAGATAAGGAGATTATTGATAAAAACCTGAACCTTCTTAAGGAAGCTATTTTAAATGGGGATTCTGAAGCTGCTAAGAATGCAGCATTAATGCTAAGTGAATCTGAAGTTTCAGTAGTTAAGATAATAGATGAAGCTATTAAGCCAGCAATGGATATCTTAGGGGAAAAATATGAAAGACTTGAAATCTTTCTACCAGAACTTGTTTTAGCTGGAGAAGCTGCTCAAGAGGCTTTAAAGATTCTACTTCCTAAGGGTGGAACACAAGTTTTTAAGGGAAAGATAGTTATAGGAACAATTTATGGTGATATTCATGATATTGGGAAAAACATAGTTTCAGCCATGCTAAGTGCTAATGGTTATCAAATTATAGATTTAGGTAATGATGTTCATCCAACCAAATTTGTTGAAGTAGCTAAAACCGAATCTGCAGACATTATAGGTATTTCATGTCTTCTAACTCCATCTATGTTCTATATGAGAGATGTAATTCAGAGATTAATAGATGAGAATATTAGAAGTAAGTTTTACATTATAGTTGGAGGGGCTGCTGTTAGTCCTGAATGGGCTAAAGAAATAGGTGCTGATGGATGGGCTAAAGATGCTGAAAGAGCTGTTGAACTATGCAACATCCTTATGGAAAGGGGAAGTAAAGTAGAGAAACCCATTATAATTGGAGAGTGGCGCTAGAGGATCTTTATGGATCTTCTATTTAATATACTGGATAAAACTCTTACCGGACCCATTACTACTAAGCGGGAATTCGAGTTTAAGCTAGTTCCACAGATTACTAGACAGATACTGAAGGAGCATGGATTAGAGAAAACATTTAATCCTAGTAATCCAGTAAATACTGATTTAAAACTTGCTGATGAATTCTATAAGGCTGGATACGAGTTGGCCTTAAGGATTGGAATGTTCTGCCCAGATACAGGTAGAAGAATCATGTTTACTGAAGAGGAAATAAGAGAAGCTCTTCAAAACACTCCCTCAGAAATAACTTTAGGCTATGGTAAGGATAGTGTTACAATTAGAAGTAGAAAACCTGAAGATAGAAATCCTCCTGTTGCTGAAGGATCATCTCTGGGTATGGCGATCTCAGAGGAGTACTTTATTCCACTCTGCATGGCAATTGCGCAGTATAAGGTAATAGATATTATTCTTGCACCTACCTTAGACACAATAAATGGACGTGAAATTAGAGCTAGAACTCCCTATGAAACAATAATGGGAATGTATGAGGCTAGATATGTTAAGGAGGCTCTAACTAGAGTAGGGAGGCCTGGAATGCCTCTGCATGGAGTGGAGGGAGCACCAACAGAATATGGATACTTCGGAGGATTCCTATGGGGAGGGTTTGAACCTGATAGAACAATAGGTATAGCATTAATACCTGAACCTATAACCCTACCATATCAAATATTTCATAGGGTAGCTGTAAACCATCTAGTGGGATCACCTTTAGAAGCGGGTCACATGCTATGTATTGGAGGATACTTCGGATCCCCTGAAGGAGCTGCTATAGGGTCTATTGCTGCTCAAATTCTCCAAGCAGCTTCAATGCTTCCGACATTAATTGAAAGTACAATTCTTGATGCTAGATACTTTGGTAATACTGGTAGGGAAGCTTTGTGGGCTACAAGTATAAGTGTCCAAGCAAGATCAAGAAATAACAAGATAATGAATTTAGGAATAACAAGCCAAGTTAGCGGGCCATGTACAGAAATGCTTCTCTACGAAACTGCAACTATATCCATGGTGGAATCTGTTTCAGGCATAGCTATAGAAATAGGTACTAGACCTACTGCATGCAGATACAAGAATTATGGAAGCGCTCTAGAAAACAAGTTCTTCGCTGAAGTACTTAAATCATCAGCTAAGAACTTAAAGCTTTCAGATGTTAATGAAATCGTTAAAGCACTACTACCTAAATATGAATCTAAACTTAAAGATCCTCCTAAAGGTAAAAGCTTTCCTGAATGTACTGATTTAAAAACTCTTCGGCCCTCAAGGGAATGGCTTGAAATATACGAAAAAATTTGGAAAGAGCTTGAGGATCTAGGTCTTCCAAGATGGGAGTAGTTTTCTTCAAGAATCTAGCATACAGTAATGCTGAGGAGGTATGCTTTGGAATAGCTAAAAAACCACTTAAATACGGCTTTGAACTTTCAGTAGGGGATGGAAAAGTAGTACCTGAAGTTAAGTATATTTTAAAGCCTGGATTTGAAAATAAGCCTGAACTTCTAGTAGATGAATATGAAAAGATAGCATTATCCATTGTGCATAGAGCACTAAATCTAGGTTTTAGAAATGTTCAACTAGATACTGAGCTTACAGAACCCTTAACAATGAATCCGGATTTAAGTGGGGAAATAGTTAAATCCCAAAAGGAAATTCTATCAAAATACTATTCTGAATACGGATTAAAATCAGCTCTACGTATAACCATAGCAGATATTAGAAGATTCAATATAGGCTTAAGATGTGGAGAATACTTAAAAATGATGATAGAAACAATTAAGTCTGTATCTACTAATGGTGCTGATTTAATATCAGTAGAGTCAAGAGGAGGACAGGAGGTATTTTCATATTCACTAATAAGAAATGATTTGAGAGGTATTCTTTTCTCAATAGCTATCCTCTCAATTAGAGATGTTAGCTTCCTATGGCATGAAATAGTTAAAACATGTAGTAAAGCGATTCCAGCCAGTGATAGTGCATGTGCACTAGCTAATTCAGCTATGGTCTTAGCTAATGGTTTAGTAGATAGGAGAATATCTCACATACTTGCAGCAGCCATTAGAGCTATGTGTGCTGTTAGAACCCTAAAATGCTATGAGGAGGGGGCTCAGGGACCTGGAAAGGACTGCGCATATGAAAACACCATAGTTAAAATCATAACAGGGTATCCTATCTCAATGGAGGGTAAAACAGCCTCTTATGCGCATTCAAGTCTACTTGGAAACATATCAGCAGCTACATGTGATCTTTGGTCTAATGAAACAATAGTTTTCGAAGACTTCTTCGGGGGCAAATCAACAGCTGTTATTCTTGAAGCATTAGGATACGATACTGAATTAATGAATAAATCTATAGACATGAATGTTAATAAAACACTTCAAAAAATACTGGTAAATTCAGATATCTACAGAGACCCTCAGGCACTAATTCTATCCCCTGAAAACGCATTTAGAATAGCTAAATCCATTACTTCTACAGATACTGATTATGAGAGAGTTATTAAAGCCTTCAAGGAGTCACTAGAAATAATAGAAGAAGAGCTAAACAGTTTAAGTTTACCTAAACTAGAAACTACATATCTATCCATTCTGAAAAAATTCCTAAATAATGTTCCCGATGAGGATAAGCTTATTAAAGACTCCATAAATAAATACAGTAGAATTCCAGGTTTTAAACCTGAAAACTACGATCTATCTTAGCTTCTTATATGGTTTAGCTAGAGAAGATGGTCCTCTTACCCTCCTACCCATAATAAATAGTGCTAGTATCGTAAATAAGTAGGGAAGCATTAAGGAAAACTGGTATGGAAACCATGCTAAACCACTTGCCTGAATTCTAAGCTGCAATACATCTACAAAGTTAAAGAAGTAAACAGCTGGAAGTAATAGTAGAGGATTCCACCTAGCAAGAATTATAAGAGCTATAGCTACATATCCTCTACCTGAAGTCATATTATCAAGAAACATATTGTAGTAAGCTATTGAAAGTAGAGATCCTGAAATCCCAGCTATAGCTCCCTCTACTAATAGGAGAATATATCTTAAAACATTTACATTTATCCCTAAGGCTTCAGCAATCTCAGGGTCTTCCCCAATAGCTCTAATCTTCAACCCTAAATCCGTCTTAAAAAGAAACCAACAAATAAAAACCATTATAAACGCTATATAAGTATGTGGAATATGATTGAAGAGAAGTTCTCCTATTAATGGAATCTTCGACAATACTGGTATTTCAAGTGTAGCTATGGTTTTCTCAATATGTGGAGGAATAGGACTTACATACCATCCAAAGCTAGCTCTATATAAATATGATGTTACTCCTAAAGCTAGAAGATTAAGAGCTATCCCTGTTACCATTTGGTCTAATGCTAATGCTATCGTTAAAAAAGCGAAAAGTAAACATAGAAGTAAGCCGGAAAAAGCCGCAGTAATAGATGCATATATTAAATTATCAGTATAGTAGGCTACCATAAATGCGGAGAAGGCACCTATAAGCATTGAGCCCTCAATGCTTAAATTCAATACACCCCCCTTCTCAACAATAAGTTCAATAATACTAACCAATAGTATTGGTGTAGCTAGAGAAATACTTGAATATATTAGTCCAAATACTACATCATTCATTTCCTCCTCAACCTCTCCAGAATCCTCCAAGACAACTTATCTTCAACATAGTATCCTATCAATATAAAAACAATAATTAGGGATTGAATTATATTAGCCATACCTACAGGTATTGAAGCCATTCTATGCATTGTCATACTACCATTAATCAATCCACCGATAAATATTGATATGAACATAGTCAATATGGGATTCAAATAGCTAAGTAAAGCTACAGCTATACCTGTATAGCCATACTGGCAATATGAAGGGGAAAGCTCAAGTCTCATTTTATGTTGTACAGCTAATACCTCTATTCCCCCAGCTAGGCCAGCTAAAAAGCCACTAATAAGCATTGATTGAATCATTACCTTATCACAATGAATTTTAGAGTATTGAGCTACTCTAGAACTTGATCCAAGTATTTTAATCCTTAACCCATAATTCGTCCTTTCAAGAAAATAATACGTTACAGGAACAATAACAAAAAAAGAGAAAACAACTCCTAAATGTAGTCTGGTTCCACCAACTACTACAGGAATCTGTAGATGTAGTGGTATACTCTCCGTTTCAGGAAACATGGATACTGGATCCCTAAATGGACCTTGAAGTAGGTAACTAACGAAATACATAGCTATATAGTTTAGCATGAGAGTTGTTATTATTTCATTAATTCCATAACGTACCTTAAGTATCGATGGAGCTAAAGCCCATAAAGCTCCACTTAATCCAGCAAGGAGTAAAGCTATAGGCTGCATAGGAATAGTGAAATACTTAAAAATTATACAGAAAATTGCAGCACTAATTCCCCCCATATAGAACTGACCTTCAGCGCCTATATTCCACATTCTTGCCGAGAATGCTACAACTAAACCCTCACTTATAAGTAATAGTGGAGTAGCTCTAACAAGAGTTTCCGGAATTAGCATAGGAGTAAATGCTCCCTGAAAAAGCCAGTAGAAGGCTAGTAAGGCATTTCCCCCACATAAAGCTATTATTATTCCCCCTACAATAAAGGCTGATCCTATAACTACCAATATGAGGAGGAATCTAGTTAGTAATAGATAGTTAATTGACATAGCTATTCTAGCATGTATGCTCCTATTAGCTTTGGATCTGCTTCATTTCTACTAAAAACCTTGACTATTTCTCCATTCCTAATTACAGCAATCCTATCACTAAGCTCCATAATTTCATCTAGATCAGATGAAACTAAAAGTATTCCTACACCTCTTGAAGCTAACTCGATTAGGTTTCTCCTAACCAAATATGCTGACCTAACATCAAGTCCAGCTGTAGGCTGTTCTGCTATTAGGATCTCTCTTGTCTTTAATATCTCTCTTCCTACAATCAACCTAACAATATTCCCACCAGATAGATGCTTCACTAACATGTTAAGTGATGGTATATTCATATTCATGAAGGATATTATCTCTTCAGAAAACTTTTTAACTCCACTCATATTTATAGTTCCCCATTTACCCTTAAAATCCATATCATTAAGAGACCTAATAATAGAGTTTACTAAAACACTTAGTGACTGAGCTACTCCTAACTCCCTTTCAGATGGAATATATCTTAAATCTCCATTAATAATAAGCTCACCTGAGAGCGGCTTCTTGAAGCCAATTATAGCCTCTACAAGCTCCTTTTGTCCATTACCTTCAACACCAGCAATCCCTAAAATTTCACCTCTATGTAACTCTAAAGATATATTTTTAACTTTAACTACTCCTTGGTCATCAGCTACTACGAGGTTTCTCACTAGTAATAGAGGTGTGCCGTCAAACTGAACTTCATGTTTTACTGTTTTCATTTCAATCTTCTCTCCTATCATTAGCTTAACAAGATCATCCTCGCTTTTAACATCCTCTCTTTTAAGCGTAGTAATTACTCTCCCATTTTTCATAACCGTAATTCTATCACTAACTTTCATAGCTTCACGTATTTTATGGGTTGTAAAAACTACACTACATCCCTCCAATGTAAGAAGTCTAAGTAAATCAAGAAACTTATCTGCTTCAAAACCGCAAAGCATTGATGTTGGCTCATCCAGAATCAATACTTTAACTCCTCTAAGAAGAAGACGGGTAATTTCTATCTTCTGTTTCTCTCCAGTAGATAGCATGTATACGGGACTGTTAAGGTCAATTCTAGGAAATGATAATTTACTAAATATGTTTTCTACATCTCTTACTAAATCATCTACTTTTATCTTTTTATCCATTAATCCAAGCTTAATATTTTCTAGAGCAGTCATTGTAGGTATGAGAGTAAAGTTTTGATGAACCATTCCTATTCCATGCTTTAAAGCATCCATAGAAGACTTGAAAAAAACATTTCTACCATTAACTATTATTGAGCCTTTGTTCGGAGTTAAACATCCACTCATGATTTTCATCAATGTAGTCTTACCAGCACCATTCTCTCCAAGTAGTACATGTATTTCTCCCTTTTTTAAATCGAAATTCACATTATTATTTGCTACAATTCCTCCTGGATAAATCTTAGTTATATTTCTCAACTCTACTACTATCATAATTAGGAAAGGCTACTTCCATCTCTCAGGATTCCAATCTTCATATATTGGTACTTTCAGCCTTCCATTCACTATATCATCCTGTATTTTCTCTGTTAGAGATATTACATCTCCAGGAACTTTGCTTTTAAGAGCTTGATTCCAAATAAGCTTCGCCCATCCCTCCTTCATACCCCAATTATACACTCCACCTTTCCATTCTCCACTTCTCTTCATCTCAACTAAGTGTTTAACGAATGTTTTTAAATCCCAAGCTACACTAGCCAATACTACCTCAGGTGCTAGCTGGGATTGATCAACAATATTTCCAAAACAGTATACAGTTTTCCCTTTCTGCATTGCCTCCTTAGCAGCTTCGAATGGACCATATCTTTCAGCATATATGAAATCTGCACCTTCATCAATTAAAGCTTTAGCGGCTTCCTTCCCCTTTATTGGGTCAAACCAGCTTTCAATATATATTACCCTAATGTTAACATTTGGATTAACTGATTTAGCTCCAGCTGCAAAAGCATTAACAAGCCTATTTACATCTGGAACAGGATAAGCTGCAACAACACCAATAACATTTGTCTTAGTCATCTTTCCGGCTATTACCCCAGCTATATAGGAAGCATCTTGAATCCAGTAATCGTAGAGAACAATATTTGGCGGATATTCTAAATCTAGTGGACCTGAACCCTGAGCAAATGCAACTTTACTATATTCTTTAGCTACCTTAATTGTTACTGGATGATAGCCCCAGCTATGGGGAATAATTATGTCATAGCCTGCAGCAATATATTCTCTAATAACTCTCTCTACGTCAGCAGTATCTACCTTTTCAGAATATACATACTCTACATTTAAGTTACTAACAGCCCAACTCATAGCTTCATGCATAACAGTATTCCAAGGCTCTTCTATTGGAGTAACATATATTACAGCTACTCTAATCTTTCCGGTAGGTGTTGTAGGTGGGACTTTAGGGCTGAATACTGTATAAGCAACTGCAATAATAATTACTGCAGCTACAAGTAAAACAGCTATTTTTAAACCCCGATTCATAGTCTCATTCCATTAATTAAGCAAAGCTAATAAATATATGTTTAAAAATACATTTAAATTTTAAGTAAACGTATAAACATAAAATGAGAAACATAGCTATATTGAAGCTAAGCAATTCACTACATCACTTCTTAACTAAGGACTTTAGTTATATTAGTATTAGAGGCTGCTTATAGATTATGCTGCCTTATTAACTTAAGCTAACAAATACTATGCCTTCACATAGTGGATGAAACGCTTTAAAAACGAGTTAATAGAGTGGAGCGTATTACTATTTTATCCTAACTGAAATATAAGCTAATCATTTAGTTAGAATAATATAAGCTTGGTTATAGGCCTAAATAAGACTTTTTCACATATTCGTTATCTATTAGCTGGTTGCTTTCACCCTCCATTACAATTTTACCTCCTTCAAGAATATAGGCTCTATCAACAATCTCTAGAGTATGACGTACATTCTGTTCGACAAGTAATATAGTGACACCCTCATTACTTATTTTATTGACTATTTCAAAAACGGATAAAGCTATTTTTGGTGCAAGTCCTAATGTTGGTTCATCCATTAAAAGTAGTTTAGGTTTTGACATTAATGCTCTACCTATAGCTAACATTTGTTGTTCTCCACCACTTAATGTACCGGCTATTTGATTCCTTCTTTCCTTAAGTATAGGGAAGATCTGATATATCCATTCTAAGGTATCCCTCATTTTCTCTCTAGCCTTACGGCTATAGGCTCCTAATTCAAGATTTTCAAGAACTGTTAAGCGAGGGAAGAGCCGCCTCCCCTCAGGAACAATAGCTATTCCTAGCTCAACAATTTTATGCGTAGGTAAACGATGGATTTCCCTATCTAGAAACATTATAGAGCCGCTTTTGATAGGTAATACTCCTAGGATAGCTCTCAACGTTGTTGTTTTACCAGCTCCATTAGAGCCAAGAATAGCTACTTTCTCCTTTTCATCTATTCTAAGGGAAACATTCCATAGAGCTTGAAGCTCCCCGTAAAAGACATTGATGGAATTAACCTTTAACATTTTAGATCAGCTATCCTAATAGATATTTTTCACCTAGATAAGCATCTATTACTCTAGAATCATTTGCTATCTCTTTAGGGGGGCCTTCCGCTATTTTCTCTCCATGATGTAAAACTATAATTCTATCGGCAACAGTCATGATCGCTCTCATTATGTGTTCAATCCAAAAAATTGTAATACCATGCTCTCGTAGACTCTTTATGAGTTGTATAGCTCTATAAATCTCAGTTGGATTTAGTCCAGCGCATACTTCATCTAATAGTAGAACTTCAGGCTTAGTAGCTAAAGCTCTAGCAAATTCAAGCATCTTCTTATCCATTAATGTTAGGTTTTTCGCTAATACAGATTCCTTATTTTCTAATCCTACAAGCTTAAGTATTTCTAAAGCTTCACTTCTAGCTTTACTGAAACTTACCCTATTCTTCTCTCTAGAAACTATACCTACAGTAACGTTCTCCAATACTGTTAAATTAGAGAAAGGTTTAACAATTTGATAAGTTCTAGCAATTCCGGATCTACATATTTTATGGGGTTTAAGACCATTTAGCTTCTTACCCTTGAAAAGTATAGTGCCTGAAGACGGGGGGATAAAACCAGTTATTATGTTAAACAGAGTAGTTTTGCCTGCACCATTAGGTCCTATTAATCCAACTATTTCCCTCTTGTTCAGTGAGAAACTAACATTTTTAAGTGCTGCTAACCCACCGAAAAACTTAGAAATATTAACGCCCTCTAGCAATACTATTCACCTTTAGGAATTGTTTTAATCTTAATATATGCTTTAACTTATCAGCTATACCAATAACCCCTCTAGGTTCAAAAACAATTAGGACAGCTATTATGCTCCCATAGATTAATAAATGGAAATGCGGAAACCCCCATAGGATTCTTGCCAGAAGTTCAAATAATGCTCCACCTATTATAGGACCATATATTGTTCCTAAACCTCCAAGTAGACATGCAAGAACCATTTCTAAACTACGCTTAGTACCAAATACACTATCTGGACTAACATATGCAGTAAAAGTAATTTGAGTAGCACCAGCTAAGCCTACAATAAGGGAGCTTAACATTAATGCTACTATTTTACATGTTAAAACGTTAACACCTAAACCCTCCGCTGCGTCTTCATCATCTTTAATTGCTCTTAACTTTAATCCTAACGTAGAATTCTTCACAAAATAACTAGTAGCTATGGCTATTACTGTTAAGTTAAGCATTAGATAATAGGAATGAATGATACTCCAACCTTCAGGCAATGTAACAGCTATTCCCGTAACGCCGCCTTTAAAAACTTCCGGGGCATTATTTGCCCATACCCTCATAACCTCAGATAAAGCTAAAGTACCAACAGCAAAGTAGCCTCCTCTCAATCTTAAAGTAGGGATACCTATAGCTACCGAAGTAATAGTTGAAAATATACCAGCTATAAGAATTGATAGAGCCCAGTGAATTTTAAAACTATGGAAAAACATAACGAAAACATATGCTCCAACACCGTAAAATACAGAATGACCAAGAGAAAACTGACCAGCGTACCCACCAATAATATTCCATCCTGAGCTTAACGTTATGATAAGGAAAGCCCATAAAAGATATCTTACAATTACATCAGCCCTAGGCATTCCTGGAATTACTACCATAACTACTAGGAGAGTTATAGTAAATAGTATTTTATAGTTGATCTTCATTTAATCACCTTCTAAATAAGCCTTGAGGCCATATGATAAGAACTACTAGAAACACTACATATGTAACAATATCAAGTAAGCCGAACTTCACATAGAATCCAGCAATACTTTCAATAGCGCTAATCATCATGGAAGCAATAAATACACCTATTACGTTCTCCATTCCAGCCAATACAGTTATTACAAAAACTTTAAACTGAAAAACAGTTCCAAAAAATGGATCAATTGGATATAGTATAGTTGCTAAAGCTCCAAATATAGAGGCTAAAACAGTACCAATACCGAATGCTACATCCTTTATAAGTTCTGTATTTACACCGCAATAGGATGCTGCTTCCTCATCCTGCGATGTACCTCTAATAGCTTTCCCCAACATTGTTCTATTCAGCAACATGTATGTAAGAAAAGATACTAGAGTAAAGGCGCATAGAAGAACTATTCTCTGAAAAGATACGTTTACACCACCTAAATTTATTTCAAAAGCATATGGTAGCCTTGATGCTATCATACGGGGATCAGCTGTAAATAACAGTAATGATAGATTCTGAGCTATTATCCAAAGAGCAAATAAGAGTAAAAGCGTCATCTGAATGGAGGTTTTAGCCAATCGAGCTAGTAATGCCCTATGAATACTAAAACCAAGTATAAAAGCTACTGGAATTAGAATAATTGATGAAATTAATGGATCTATACCATAATAGATAAATAAGGCATATGCAAAATAACCGCCAAACATAATGAATCCAGCATGTAAAACATTTATTATTCTCATAATTCCACAAATAAGAGCCATTCCATAGGCCATTAAGGCATAGGTTGAACTTAAAAATATAAAATGTAAAAAAAGAGAAAGAAATAATCCATCCACTAATATTTACACCTACTTACCAATAGGGATAAAAGATGCTTCGGCTAGTTCTGGCGGATATATTATTCTTGTTTGACCATCTGGAACATTCTGTACTATAAGGTAAGGATAATGCGCCATTCCGAACTCATCAAAGCTAATTTTCTGTCCAGGAAACATAACGTCTTTAACCACAATATTCTGTAAAGCATCTCTTATCTTATCTCTATTTAAGGATCCTGCTGCCTCTATTGCCTTAAACATTATTCTTGCATTTTCATATCCAACAGCTGCATACCATTCAACAGGGAGATCACTAATCTTTTTCCATTTCTCAATAAAGCTCTTTATCTGGGGATAGGGTAATCTATCTGAGAAGAATGTACCCCATATAACATAATTGGATTTATCCTTAAACTCATCTCTAAAGGTTTTTTCACCTCCTCGAGCTCCATAGGTTATTACAGGATACTTACCATATATTCCCATTTCTACTAATTGACGATGCATGCTCATCATTTCAGTAAGGCGAATATCCACCATAAGTGCATTTGCTCCTGCAGCCTCCATCTTAAGAAGTAATGGCTTAAACTCTGTTGCTCCTACTTCAACTGGTTCATCTACTACTACCTCAAAATAACCAGGGTATTCAAGTACCTTCTCATAAATACCACGGCGCCAATCTAAGCCATGAGGAGTATTCTCCCAGATATTAGCTATTTTAAGGGGCTTCGGTAAAACACCCTTATCTATGTTGTCTTTAAGTAGATCCATCATGTTTCTTGCCAGTACATCAATCATTACCAGCATACTAAATAGATAAGGACTTTTACGTTTTCCACCCTCCACTAAAGTTTCAGTTGAAATAACAGCAGTTAGATATGGAACTTTCTCTCTAATAGCAACAGATGACTGCGGATATCTAAATGGTGTCCCACATCCACTAAGTGTTTTCTCTCTCCAAGAGATGGCTTCCTAAAGCACCTCAAAAATCTAAAAGTAACAGTATCCCAGTACTTTATAGTAAAACTTAAATAAAACTAGCTGTAAAGCTTCGAATACGATTTACATGTTGATCTTAAGTATGGGGGAGATGCTTGGAGATTATTGATACTGATGTATTAATAGTTGGTTCTGGAGGGGCTGGTCTTAGAGCAGCTATTGAAACTCAAAGATATAATGTGAAGGCTGTTATAGTATGTAAGGGAGGCTTCCCATCTGGATGTAGTTCTTATGCTATGGGAGCTATGCAGGTAGCTTTTGATCTGCAAAGCTTTGAAAGCCAATTGAGAGATACTGTGGTTGGAGGACGTTTCATAAATAATCAGGTTCTAGTAAAGATAATGATTGAGAAATCAGTAGAGGCTGCTAAAGAGCTTGAAGAGTTTGGAACATATTTTGAAAAAGAAGATGGGAAATATAGGTTGTTTGCTTTTGGGGGATATAGCCAGCCACGAGCAATAGTTTCCAGTAAACCCTATGCTGGAGGCTGGATAGAGGGGTTGGTTAAGAGAGTACGTGAACTAGATATTGAAGTGATAGATCATGTAATGGCTACACGTTTATTAACTATTGGTAGAGAAGTAGTAGGAGTAGTAGGATTAAATCTTAAAACTGGGAATATTCTAACTGTAAGAGCAAAATCAACGATACTAGCTACTGGTGGTGCCGGATGGCTGTATCCAATTACAACTAATCCTCCAGGCATCACTGGAGATGGCTATGCTATAGCGTACCAAGCAGGGGCTGAATTAACTGATATGGAGTTTATACAGTTTAGAGCATGTATAGTATATCCTTCAATACTTAGGGGGCAGCCTCCACCAGCAGATGGAATGGTGAGTAGTGGTGGTAGATTTTATAATGTTCTCTGTGAACGATACATGAAGAAATACGATCCAGTTAGATGTGAAAACGTTACACGTGATTTAATAGCTATATACACATATAAGGAAATAAAGGAGGGAAGAGGGACAAGTCATGGCGGAGTCTATAATGATTTATCAGGCGTTCCTGAAAAGGAATTAGAACGTTTTGAATCCTTCATGCAGGCATGTAGAGCTGCGGGTATAGATCCTAAATGGCAGCCAATCGAGTGGGCTCCAGGCGCTCATCACTTTATGGGAGGTATTAGAATTGATGAATATGCTAAGACAAGTCTTAATGGTCTATTTGCATGTGGGGAAGTTACAGCTGGAATTCATGGTGCAAATAGACTTGCAGGTAATGCATTAACTGATACTCTAGTATTTGGAAAAATAGCAGGTACATCAGCAGCTAAAAGAGCCATATCTAGAGCCCCTCCTGAAATACCTATGGAACAAGTTGAATCAGAAATAAGTAGGATTTCCAGCTTCTATAAAAGAGAGGAGGGAATGGACTACAGATTAATTAGAATAGAAGTGCAAAACATTATGAATAATTATGTAGGAGTTACTAGAAAAGGAAGTGAACTTATAAAAGCATTAAACGAACTAGATAGAATAAGTAAACAGATTCAAAACCTCTACATAGCAAGTGAAGAAAAAACATATAGAGAATTGGGTGAACTACTGGAAACCATTAATCTCATTACTGTAGGGAGAATTGTAGCTAAAGCTGCCTTAATAAGAACAGAAAGCCGAGGGGCACACTATAGAGAAGACTATCCAAGGGAAAATAGTAAGAAATGGCTAAACAATATAGTATTCTTCCACCATAATGGAGAAATGCTAGTAGAAATTAAACCAGTAAACCTAGCCTATATAAAACAGTAATTAAAACCTAAATGTATAATTATGGGAAATATTATTTCACTTAGATAAAAGTATAATTACACTATACTAGCTAGCTAATGGAAACATTATGTAGCAGAAGAAACCAAGGGAGGTTATCTTGAGAATATTCATGAATATTAACGTAAAGTATAAATAAACATTAAGCTGGTTTCAATTTTATGGTAAGGAAGATATTGTTGGTAGTTATTCCAGCTTCACTTTATTTTTTTAGTCATTTTCATAGGGTAAATATGAATGTTATCGCTGATAACTTAATGAATGACTTTTTTGCTTCAGCTACACTTGTAGGACTTCTCAGTTCAATGTACTTTTACTTCTACGCCTTCATCCAGATACCTATAGGCACACTTAATGATACTATAGGACCTGGAAAAACAATGTTTCTATTTTCTACATTATCTATTATAGGAGTAATTATATTTGCATTATCTACCAATATCTATATGGCAATGATGGGAAGAATTCTAATCGGTATAGGTGTTGGTGCACCTTGGGTTTCAGGATTAAAACTGTTTTCAGAATGGATTAAAGAGGAAAACTATGCAAGTGTAAGTGGGGCTTTAGCTTCAAGTGGCTACTTAGGAGCAATAGCTGCAACAATACCGTTCGCATATATGGTTTTACTTCTTGGATGGAGAACAGCACTTATACTAATAGCTATTATCATGATTATCCCAACACTTATATGTTGGCTCATAGCTAGACCAGCAAGAAGTAGAAAAGATGAAAAGAAGGCATTGATGAGTTTAGCAGATATAAAACATGTCATAAGAGATAAAAGCTTTCTCCTCCTTAACTTCTGGATGATTTTTAACTATAGTTCATCTATGGTTTACCAGGGCATATGGGGTATTCCATACATTATGCAGGTCTACGGTCTAGATAAGGCATCAGCAAGTGGAATTGTAATGCTAGCACCTATTAGCGGGTTAATATGCGCTCCTCTCTTCGGATTAATTTCAGATAGAATCCTACATGATAGGAAGAAAGTTATAGTTTTCGCAACTATTTTAAATATTACTTCATGGACTCTATTAACGTCAAGAACGGATAGCCTTTCATTGTTTGAACTCTATCTCACATCAGCACTTACAGGGGCATCTATTAGTGCGATACCTATTAGCTTTACAATCATCAGGGAGAATTATCCATCAAGAATTTACGGTACTATAAGTGGGGTATATAATATGCTTCCATTTATAAGTGCAGCATTATATCAGCCTATAACTGGATATATATTAGATAGCTTTAAACATGAGGGTATATACCCAATACAGGCATATAGATTCATGTATTTATTTCTACTAATAAGTAGTATAATTGCACTCATTAGCTCAACACTCATAAAAACAAGGAAAAGAATTAATAGTCATTCAGACTAGCTTAATCCTAACTTATAGTTTTTAAGCTTCATGCTTAAGCCATAATTAACACATCATTAATTTATTTAGAATAAGAAAAATGGGGTTATGGGTATAAAAAGATTAATTTATTATTAAGGTATTAGTTATGCTTCAAGCCCTGATAGAATACGTGGTTCTCCGTATTTTTTAAGATCTGGTAGCCACCAGTCAGACCACCATACAGTATCCCATGGTGACCTTAGGAACATAGCGCTTGGCATATCTACTGAGGATGCAGGTATTGGAGTTTCTTTTAGTCCTCGTACCTCTATTTGAGCGGGATCCATTACTCCCAATCCTTTCATTGAGCAGAAGTGAAGCCCAGGTATTCCTGGCCATGACATGATTTCCTGAGGACCCCAACCTATTATTCTTGCACCTACAACATCGCAAGCAACAGGGTCAAAACTACCTATAAGCATATAGCTTCCAAGTCTTTCCTTCATATCTACTGGAAACGATTTTTGCTGAAATACTGGTGCTTCCCCTTCTAAACCATATTCCGCCGCTATAATAGATAGTTGTATTCCTCCAAATACTTCAAGACAATCGGCTATTTCTGCACCTTGATACATAGCATACTCAGGAGGCATAACAGCATTTATAAACCCATTCTTTGAGATTGTTGGTAAAGCTGATCCAGCTAGCTTAGGGAAGTAGTAACTACTTGCTCCATGTAGCCTAGTTTTTACGAAGTCGGATCCAATTGTCTTCTTATCCTTATATGATGCATCGTTAAACTTCTTCTCAAATTCTTGCCACTTCTTCCAGTCTCCAGCATTAGCTGCAGCAGGTGATGTTGCACTACTAGGTATTCCACCTACACTTAAATTCTTTAAACCTGCTGTAATCCTAGCCATTCTATGTGTTTTCAGTCTTGAAAGACTTATTATAACATCTGCTTCTCTGATTGCAGTAGGCATAACTACCTTATACATAGCATAGGGGTTCGGCACATCTACAAGATATTGCTTCTGATTGTTAAAGTCAGCTAGTTCAACAAACTTCAACTCTTCAACTTCCTTAGGTAATTCCATATATTCCTTACCACGTAGATACAGTACCTCATATGCAGATGAAAAAGTAGAGAAAGCTGAACTCTCCCCAATAATAACTCTTCTAGCACCAGCATCACGTACAGCTTTAGCTACGGCAACTATTAAGTATGGGGGTGTATGAGCTGCTAATCTTCCTACTTTAGCATTTGGAGGATCCTCAGACCAAGAAACTAAAAATGGATCAACCCAATTTACCTTTAGAAGTACTGTTCTACCACTAACTAACTTGTTGAACTTATCTCTTCCCAAAGTATTTATTAAGTTTTTAACTGCAGCTTCAAATGCTTCAGGAGTATTCTCATTAAACTTCGAAATAGCAACTAGAGTACGTGCTCCAGGAGGAGTAGGTGGAGGTGTTGGAATCTTTACAGGTCTATATGGTGGATTAAAACCAACCTCTAGTGGAGGCTTTGGAGCAGAATATGCACCAGTATATCCACCTATAAGCCCGCCGACGATAGCACCTCCAAGCACTGTAGTAGCAAGCTTAATAAACTCCCTCCTACTAGTAGAAGAGCTGCTCATATTGTAACCTAATAAAAAATGTTTATGTTAGGAGGGCTATAGCTCTAGCTGGACATCCCTCTATATCCTTTATCTTTAGAGGAAGAGCTATAAAAAAGCATTTACCAACATCTTTCCCTTCTCTAACAGCTTCAAGATTGTTTAATTCCTCTACTATTAAGATGTCTTTTTCCAATAGGGCTCTATGAACTGCTATTGGACTACTTCTACCAACAGGTCCCTGCATAGTGACTGTTGAGGTCCAAGGGGCTATGCTTAAACCTTCGGTTCCAACCATTTTTATTTTACGGTCTGCTAAATATTGTGCTCCATCAACGCTTAAGGCTGGGAAGAAATATAGATAGTCTGAGTTTTTACCTCTCTTCTTACTCCATCCGGTATCTAGAAGTACTATAGAGCCCTCCTTTATATGTTCTGCATACTTCTTAAGATCTGAAGCTGCTATTTCTTCTCCAGGTTTCATGAATTGGAAGTTTAATACAACAGCTTCCCCCATAAAGCTTTCAGGATTTGGAAAGTCGGTTTGAGTTTTCCCTTCAGGTATGAAGTGAGCAGGAAAGTCGTAGTGAGTACCTATATGAGTATGGAATTTAATCTCATGTAAGGTAAATGCATCTCTAGCTGCCCAGTATGTTTGATCTATTTTCATGCTAGGTAAAGTAGCCCAACATGGACAGTCATGGTAGAGCCAATGTGTTAAATCAATAACTTTCCTATAGACAACAGCGGTCACCATAGCTTCCTTCGTAGAGGACTTGGGATTCTCCTCCTCCAGTTCTTTAGGTGAAGATGTAAGCATTGGAACAATATTACCTAGAACATTACCAATCGTAAAACTAGCAGTACTTAGACCTAAAAGCTTTAGGAAACTTCTTCTATTCGAAGACATATATATCCGGTATTATTTGGATATTAATCTTAATATTTTTTATTCAAAATATATTAGGGAAAAATATTTAAGATAGTAAGAGATTGAATTATGTGCAAATAGACAGTTTTTACAAGGTTTATATGATTTTAAGGCATTACCATTGTTGGACAACTTTAACTGAGTATTTTAAGGATTATAATCTACAAGTAGATGTTGTTACGACTAGAATATGTATATATACGGAACAATTAGAGAAAATAGTGTTGATTAAGGCAAGTAGTAGAAGGGGAATATTTAGCTTCTTAAAGGAATTTAGAAGAAGCGATGGTGGAAAATGTGTTCTTAGGATTATTCCTTTAAACAAACATAAGAACTTAATTCTATCTATTATTAAGATGAAGTATAGAGAAAGTATTGATTCTTTACTTTATGAGTATCCTATTATAATGCAGAGAGAATATATTTACAATGGATTTGAATACTGGCTATTAATCATACCCTCAAAGATGATTATTAAAGATCTTGAATCAAGTATTAAAATGGTGGCTTTAATTAAAAAGCTAAAAATAGGTACTATTAGTCCATGTGAGCTTTTAGCACACTTTGGGAAAAGTGAAATTCTAACCTCAAAAGAGAAAGAAATAATGCTTTTATCGTATTATAATGGACTTCTAGATTGGCCACGTAGAGAAAGTCTAAATAATTTCTCACAAATGTTAAAAATTTCAAAACCAGTAGTATTAGAGCATTTAAGAAAGGGATTGAAAAAGATAGTAGAGGCTAATATTTATATGAATTACTTTGACTATCAGATATCATGGGGCGAAGAGTTAGGATTTCATAACTATCCTGAGCTTAATAATGTAGATTAATATATCATAGTGATTAAATTGTTTAAAACATATATGTATCATTATGAATAGTAATGTTGAATGATGATTAACGCTAATTTTCTGTATATTATAGTCTACTTCATTTAAGTTATGGGAAGTATTTCATGTTTATATGTTCCTATAGAGGGGAGTTAATTCTTTACACTTAAAGTGTTTTTAATTATTCTGGGATTTAACAATATATTGGTCCTTATTCCCCATATGTTGAATAAGCTCTCATTCTTAGTTTGACTAGGACTATTATTCTCCACATTTTATCTCTCTAAATAAATCTAATAATTCTTGCCATAATCTATGCTATAGTTAAGGAGAACCTCTAGAAAAAGCCTAGGTTTACAAAACCTATCTAGACGTGACAACTTAACATCATCTTCTCAAATGATTGTAATAGAATATGAATATGGATTTTTCTGAATCTTTCACTCTTGCTATGGGATTGAAGGTATCTTAGTTCTTGTTTGAGGGAAAGTAATAGAATCTATAGGCTTCTATTATTGAAGGGATTTAATAATGTAAGGTTTAAGTCTTAGGTGTTTGTAAGCTATGACAGATTATCGATAATGAATTTTAGCTTATCATCATAGTACTTTAAACATTATGGAGTACTTAGATGTAAGCATATTCCTTGAGGAATTCATTGATAAAACCTCTTTCCTATTAATATCTATAGTTACGTATACTAAATACTCTAATCCATTAACCTTTGTATGTCTCATCTAAAGCTTAAGCTCCTAGTTTGGGGATAATACTAATTTTCTCCTCAGCTTCCTAATCCACTTCAAAGAGTCTTCGAATCTGCCTCAAATAAAACTCCAGCCTAAGACTAACATCTAAACATAAAGCTAAGCCTAAAACTTGAGCTTAATAGGATCTTGCTCTTCCCAAATACTAAACATGAGATAAGTTAAGCGAAAACATATAATTTTAAGTTGTCATGCCCACTTATCTAGTAGTAATGCTTAAATAAGGTTGGGTTGAGAAAACTGCTATGTTGGAGGTATTATTGTTAATTTCAATACTAATAGTGGTTATTATGGTTTTTAAACATGTAAATGTCGCTGTTGCTTTAGGGGTTGGAACAGTATTTTACGGTGTAGTGGCTGTAGGCTTAAATATGATTAAAGCAACAGTTATAGCATTTAACCCTACAATGATTGAGGTTTTATCTGCTCTCATACTAGCTATGTTTCTTGCATCTCTACTTGGAGAATTAGGGGTTACTGATAGGATTGTTGATGGTTTAAGTACGTTTGGCTATAGATCTGCAGCTGTAGCTATACCTGCAGTAATAGGCTTACTTCCTATGCCTGGGGGAGCTTATGTATCAGCTGTTATGACAAAGACGCTTTATGATAAAATGAAGTTAAGGCCTCAAGAAGAAGCTTTTATTAACTATTGGTTTCGCCATATATGGGCTCCAGTATGGCCTCTATATCAGGGCATAATATTGGCTTCAGGAATACTTAATAAAACACCGATAGAGATAGTTTCCATAACCTGGCCTTCTGCTCTTGCTTCAGTAATAGCTGGACTAGTAATAGCTATACCTAAACTTAAAGGAGACCGCAATATTAAACATGATTTAAGAGGGCTAATACATCTATGGATATTTATACTTATCTCTATATTTGTAATCCTCTTAAGGGTAAGTATAGTTTTTTCATTAATTATGATTTTAACTATATCATTAATTATTTATAAACCTAAATTAAGAAGCTGTTTGAAATCAGTTAAATATGCATTAAATCCGACAATCATCATTCTAGTAATAGAATCTCTAGTGTTTAGTCAGTATATTAAGGAGAGTGGTATAATGCATTCTTTAACAAGCATTCTAGAATCGGTTTGGTGGCTAGCATTATTCCTCATCCCCTTCATAATTGGCTTAGCTACAGGTGCAGAGTTTACATATGTAGCTTTAGTCTTTCCTCCTCTCCTCCCCTTCCTCTCAGGTAAAGGATTACTATGGGCATTTCTAGGAGGCTATATGGGGGTTATGCTTAGTCCAGGACATTCATGTCTTATATTATCTACAAGTCATTATGGAGCAGATATACCTACCGTTTACAGATACATAGTCCTAGCAGTATCGAGTACAATATTGATTACCATAATATTTTCATTGTTTTAACAATGATTTAGCTAGCAAAAAATACGGAAGAATATAGTATTTTAAAATTTTGGCAGATACGCAGTTATTAGAGTATAAGTTCATCTGAAACCTCATTGTCTAATTTGACTAAACAAATCCCTAAGAGTTTCAAAAGGGTTCTATGTTAAAAATAGCTTTATTTTCTGTTCATGCATTTTATATAGTTAGTAATTACATAAGCGAAAGGAATAAAGGGATTTAATTGTAAGTTAGATAGTAGTTGGCGGTGTTTTAGATTGTATGATCCTATTAAGTTGTCTGATACTATGAGGAAATTAACTGTTAATGGTTTGTTTAGGAAGTATTATCGTGTTGCTCGTGGTGGTAAATGGTATGGTGGATGTGCGGCTGCTGACTGTGTTGGATGTAATCTTAGATGTGTTTTCTGCTGGAGTGGAGCTCCTAGAGACCATCCGGATAAAATAGGTAAATTCTATAGTCCAGAAGAAGTATTCTTAAAGCTAGATCAAATTGCAAGTAGGAAGGGTTATAAATATATTAGAATTAGTGGTAATGAGCCGACAATAGGTAGAGAACATTTATTAAGGGTACTGGAGCTAAATGATCAGTATAATAGATATATTTTCATTCTTGAAACTAATGGTATACTTATAGGTTATGATAAATCTTATGCTAGGGATTTATCTAGATTTGAAAATATTCATGTTAGGGTTTCCATAAAGGGATGTACAGAAGAAGAATTTACAAAACTAACAGGGGCATATCCAGAATCTTTTAACTACCAGATTAATGCGTTAAGAAATCTTTTAAATTATGGTGTTGAGTGTCATCCAGCAGTAATGTTAAGCTTTAGCAGTAAGGAAAATATAAGACAGCTAAAAAGAGAACTAATAGAGATAGATGAAGTACTAGATAGGGAGTTTGAGGAGGAGTATGTTTTTGAATATCCACATGTTATGGAGAGACTGAGAAAAGCAGGCTTAAAGCCTAGAGTTAGCTATAATCCTAAATGTATTCCAGAAGAGCTTATTTAACATGGAATACATTTTAAAATATTGAAGTACAATTAGCTTACAAATGCCTATAGTAACCAGTACTCTAACATCTCAATTCTAAGTCTTCCAATAATGGTCTCTATTATTTCAATATGCTTATAATTGAAAACATAAGTAGCTATCGTTTTAACCATAAATATACTGATTATTTTTCTTAATGTAACAGTATAATGCATGTAGGAACAAATCTAAACTACATATCATTAAGTCTAGGCTTCAATATATGACGTTCAGTAACCAAGGTTGTTAAATGAATAATAAAACGAGCTTTAAAGATCTACTTTTATAGTAAATGCAATTTATAGAGAATATTAACATAATTAGAAACATAAAGATATGTAGTTAGAAACTTATAGATTACCGGTACTGCAGTTATTGAAACCTATAATACCTAACTATTTCCTACTAGCTTCTTACATACTTCAACAGCTTTGAATGCATTTTCTCCATAAGCATCAGCTCTAATACTCTCTGTAAATTGCTGTGTTACTGGTGCTCCACCAATAATAATTTTAACCTTACTTCTTAAGCCATTACTTTCTAATGTCTCTATTACCCTCTCTATGTTTACCATTGTTGATGTTAGTAAAGTACTTATACCAACAATATCTGGCTTATATTGTTTTACTGCCTCTGCAAATCTTTCTGGTGATACATCTACTCCTAAATCTATAACTTCAAATCCATTTACTTCCAGTATGGTTTTAACAAGATTCTTCCCCACATCATGAAGATCACCTTCAACAGTTCCTATAACAATCTTTCCAATATGCTTAATTTCACCCTTCTCTAAAATCTTTGGCTTTAAAATACTTATAGCTTCATTGAATATTTCTACAGCTACAGTAAGTTCAGCAATAAAATACTCACTCTTCTCATACTTCTCGCCGATAAGCCTCATGCCATTAGATAGGCTGTTAACAATATCCATAATTGAAATACTATGCTTTAAGGCCTCACTAACATACTTCAGAGTTGAATCCATATCAAGATTAGCTATGGAATCTCTTATAAGATTTAGAAGACTCATTTATAACACCGATTAACTTACTTATTTATTGAGTATTTTCCATGCTTATATGCTGTGTTAAACATCGCTACTATATTTTCTGGTGGTGTACTTGGCTGGATATTATGTATGGGAGCAAATACATATCCCCCTTTAGGAGCAAATATTCTTACGAGTTTCTCGACATGATCTGTAATTCCCTCCGGTTCTACAAATGGTAGTACACGCTGTGTATCTGCACCACCACCCCAAAACGCTAATTGCTCTCCAAATTCCTTCTTAAGCTTTTCAGGATCCATACCTCTAGCAGATATCTGAATAGGATTCAATATATCCAACCCTATATCAATAAACTCCTTAATAAATGGATATATAGCTCCATCACTATGAAGAAACGTATATGATTTACTGTACCTCTTTATATATGTAAAGATTATTTCATATCTATGCTTATAAATATCCTTAAACATTTGAACTGATATTTGGGGGCTTTCCTCAGTTCCAAGATCATCAGCTAAGCCTATTACCTGTACATAGTTTCCTATAGTATCAACAATTTTCCTAGTATTATATGTGACAACATCCATAACGTGATCCAGTATAGCTTCAGCTAAAGCTCTTCTTAGCCTTAAATCAGATAACCATTGAGGCCAACCTCTTAAATCCTGAGGCCAAGCATGTATACTTCCCACTCTAAAGTATACTAGTCCATAATCTGTATTTTTATATAGGTATTCAGCTCTCTTCCTAAGATCTTCAAGGACTAAATCTGAAATTTTATAGGAATCCCAATTAAAGTTTTTAACTTCAGCAATACCTTTAACATTTTTTAGGGGTGTACTAAAACGTCTTGAATCAAAGTAGAAGCTTCTTCTAGGAGCTACAGCATGCTCCCGAGCTCCTAGCTTAGCTGTATAGCGATCCCTATCTTCAATTATGTCTATGTACTCTGGTATCTCTATAGTTAAGTCCCATTCCCTCCAATACCATTGCTTAAACTCTACTTCAGTAATTTGCCATTCATTATTAATGAATGCTTTAGAAAGTTTTCTAACACCTAATGTAGGTTCTAAAGTTCTATTGATTGAGATGACATCAACATGTAACATATCTAAAACTTCCTTCTCTACTTCAGCAACCATATTGTAAAATGTGAAAAGCGATGGATCTGAACCGCTAGTAATCAATGGTCTAATAGGTCTATCAGGTAAACCTAAAAATCTTCTAAGCTCTCTATATACTAAACAATTTACTCCAGTAACGTCAGTAGACCCTAAATCTATTGGAACTCTATCTGCCTCCTCATGTCTTAACGCTGTTAAAAGTCTCTCTCTAGATCTCATAATAGATGCACAGTACACCTTACTATATTCCATCTTATATATTTTAGCAGATTTAGAGAGCATGCAGTCGATATTGATGGAAGTATTATTGGTTTTGTTTTAAGGTTTGATTGTGCCGTATTATTATGGTTTTCTGGTACTAACCTATTTCTATTTTAATTTTGTTTAGCTTTAGCCTTATGAATACTAGTATAGGATTATGTAGTCTATATATGATTTAGCCTTTTTAATTTAAGTTTTCTCTACTTCACAGTATTGTTAAGCCTTAATGATATTTCTCTATAAATTATCTTATATTTTCAAGTCCCTCTTAAAATTCATATTGAGCTTGTTAGTAATTGGTATTAGCTAGTTCACTCCTAAAGCTGACGACGTATCAAGATTGTATCATTGAGAATAAAAGGAGAATATTAATCTGACGATAAATCAGTATTCACTCTACCTTTACCATACAGTCTTACCAATAGTAGGCATATCATTGAATAATATTATGGTTATTAGAGGTTATGCCTGCATCAATATAGATAGATGATGATTTAACTATACCTAATAAGTTCCATAGTATCAGTAAGCCTACATAACCCAAGTCACTACACCTACAAGAATTACTAACCCAACCATCAATAAACAACACAAAACAACTTAACCAACTACGTAACTCTTAGGACTATTAGGTTAGGTCATTAGCGATTCATAATCTCACATAATGACTTCTATTCTTATGTATAATTTATTGTTTAAGTGGTTAGTTATCTAAATACTTCTCACATACGTAGGTGCTTCTGATATATTAGATGTATTTCTTCACATCTATCTTATAATACTATAGTTTAATTCTTCTGAAGATTAATATCCTTTGTATAGGGATAATGGGGTGAAGAAGCATGTTGTCTAGATTGTTTCAGTTTTCCAGCTTTGTATTATTAGGATTATAAGATATCCCACTATGATTTAAAGAATGATTGGCTTAAGTTTTATTGTCTACGTTTATGGATTTAGTTGAGTTTATAATAAAGAATTTAAAGTTATGGCTTAATCCTATGTGATTTAATAGAGGTTAATATAGCTTAACAAGTCTCATAGTTAAACCTAACAAAACTTATGCAGACTATTAAGGAAGTAACTTAAACTTAGCTTTATATAATTATGAAGTAGTGGATAATGCAAATTTACATTCCTTTCTTATTGGAGTGATTATAAATTCTTTCTCTATGACTTTAAATCTTATTTTTAAGATTTTTAACTTCTTCAACGATTTTCGGTAGAATTTGACCTGTTTTTCCTTGAATTAAGTAGTCTGAAATTCCTTCTTCAGTTAGGGGAGTAGGTTCAGCATTTACCTCAATTATGATTACAGAGACTAGTTTATCTTCTTTTCTAATTATTCTTCGCTTAGCTATTCTTGGTAGTTCAGCAAATGGATATACTACTGCTGAAGTCCCGCAAATAAGCATCAAATCACATTTAGAAACCTCCTCTAGTGATTGTTTAACTACATCTTTAGGAATAGGCTCCATAAAATGAACTACATCAGACTTTAATATTCCACCACAAATCGGACATATAGGTGGAAGATTTCCCTCTATTCTCAGCTTCTCTAAATCAAATTCCTCAGAGTTAAATCTACCTCCACAATTTAGACATCTTAACTTAAAGGCATTTCCATGATATTCTATAACATTTCTACTTCCTGCTTTTTGATGGAGATTATCAATATTTTGAGTAATTACACATTTTATAATTCCTATTTTCTCTAATTCGGCTAGAGCATAGTGGCTGGGATTCGGCTTCATTTTCGCTAAATCACCAAGTAGAGATGGGGTACTTAATCTTTCCTCCCAGTACTTCTTTGGATTTGCTAAGAACTTATAATATGTCTGGTAAGCTTTTCTCTCTGCTTCAGGATTTCTAGTCCAGATTCCTGATGGCCCTCGAAAATCAGGAATTCCTGACTCAGTAGAAACTCCAGCTCCAGTTAGAGCAATAGCATAATCTGATTTAACTAAATCCCTTGCTGCTTTCTCAATCAACTCCTCCATAACAGTCTCTATACTAATCTATAACATATTTAAATTTTGCTTGAAATATTATTAACTTTCTCATTCTATAATTTTCCTTTAAGCTGAATAAGCCAAGTCATTCAGCAAAACTCTTAGGTCTATAACCACAAAATAAAGCAATCTCTTCAGCTTTCTTAATAAACTGAATACCATCGTTTACTGGTTTTAAGCTAGATTTAGCTTTGTGGCTTAATATTCATTTCTCGTAATCTATATCATTAAATACTATGGTTATAGGAATGCCTATTAAGCTTTTCGTACTTTATGTAAACTTGAATTTGCAAATTTCAGAATTAAGCCACAAAGCATAGATTTAATTAAAATCTCTTTATCACTCTCTTAACGATTTTACCAGACATTACGGTATTTATACCATCCATCATCCTTAGATGTTGGAAAGTAGTTAAGCCAACACCTTTAACACTTCTAATAGGGTCCTTCATTCAATTCTTAATAATAGCATTTCTAGCCAATTTCTAGAACTATTTTATCATCTTCACTTAAAGTTGAAATATAAGAAGTGATTTCCTTAGCAATAATCCAAGACTCTTATTCCTCCATACTTCCCTTAACTCATTAATATCTGTTTGTGAACGTTTTCTTAAATTCTTTACCTTCCTGTTTTCAACAAAACTTTATTAAATTCCTCAACCCTTGGAGCAACAGTAGTTAAAATAGTTTAAACACATAGAAGTTTAAACATATAGAAGTGAATACAGTATCAATAACCATTAAACAACACCACTCCATCTCTTAGTTCTAAGACAACTTTTACAATATTCTCTTAACCCTGAAGACTCCGCATTAGCTATCAACTATTTTCTTTAACATAGATCTTTCACTTTAACGAGATATTAACTAATAAATATTTTAATAAGGGAAGCTAAAGTGAAAACCTAGGAAAGGTTTAGGAGACTTCTAAGCTTTAAAATATTGGTCTTGTTAGGTGGTTGCTATTTTAGCTTTCACGGCGTCCACAGCACCATTCTCCGTTTCTTAAGCATTTCCTTGGAGAGCTCTTCTATACGTCCAAACTTCATACACCTAGCCATACAGTGCTTCACACATACTGGTGGAAGCCCCTTCTTGATGCGGGGAATACATAAGACACATAGCTCTGTAGGGAATGGAAGATAGGTAATGTATAGCTTATTTCCTGGAAGTTCTTGAATTATCTCTATTACCTTTATTCCTCCCCATTTTCCAGCAGGTAGTTTATGCTCCTGCTTACAGGCAACTTCACATGCATGACATCCAGTACAATATTCATAGTCGATTAACAAACCATATTCAGACATTTCATTCACCTACTCTGCCTTATAGACCTTACACAGCATGTTTTTAAAGGGGGATCCATGACCTGATTTACCAGTATACCCCATGGGTATGAGTTGGTTAATGTTTACCTCCCATACGCCAAATAGTGATGGTTCAGGACCTGACCTCTCAGGAAACCACCATCCATGAGTTACCATAACCACTTTTGGATGCACTATAGGAGTAACCTTAGCTTTACGTTTACATCTACCAAGCCAGTTTTCAACCCATACAATATCTCCATCCTTTACACCTAGTTGTTTAGCTGTTTCAGGATGGATTTCAATTAATGGATCGGGTTCTACTTCTCTTAACCATGGAATCATTCTATGCTCTGAATGGAAGTATACAGAAGATCTTCTTCCTGTAGTTAGAATTAGTGGATATTTCTCGTAAAGATCAGGGGTACTAATTGGGCTGAATGGTGGTTCTTCATAGTATGGAAGCGGATCTATTCCCCACTGTTCAAATAGTGATGAGTAAAGCTCAATCTTACCTGATGGTGTTGAGAAACCTTTTTTTCCATCTTGCCGTAGTAATCCTTTTTCATACCTTCTATAGGGAAGACTGGAATGCCCCTTAGGGGGGAATACCCAGATCTTTTCGCATAGCTCATCATAGGTCATGCCTGACGGCTTAAGAATATCGTTAAACATTTCCTTAATATTACTCCAGGGAAGTTTAGGATTAAATCTTTTAGCTAGTTCAAAGTTAATTTCAATATCTGACTTACACTCTTCAACACTAATTACCTTTTTTATGGCTTGAAGAGGAATCCACCAAGCTCTAAAACTATATTTCTCAAGGAAAGTAGCTGCAGGAAGAACTAGATCAGCCAGCATAGCTGTTGGGGTCATAAATAAATCAACTACAACCACAAAGTCTAGCTTTTTAAGAGCATCATACCACTTTTTAGGATCAAGACCTATACAGGCAATAGGATTAGAAGCTTGTATCCACATGGCTTTTATTGGGTATGGTTTTTCAGTAAAGATCTGTTCTAAGACTGTGTCGGGATGAGCTGATCTTCGAAAATCTCTAATTGGCCCATACTTTGAGGTGCCTATTCTCTTTTTATCAGCTTCAAGCGGCGGCGCTATTATGCCTGCAGTTGTACTATATCCTGATATATTAAATGCGTCTCTAGCTATCACGTTTCCTCCAGGTATGTCGAGATTACCGGTTATACACCATAAATGAGTAATAGCCTGTATAGTTGGAGTAGCTGCTGTAACTGCTTCAACTGGATTTCCCCAATGTATTGCTGAGGGCTTACTTTCAGCATAGAAACGAGCTGCCTCTACGATTTTCTGCTTTGGTACCCATGTAATTTCAGCAACTTTCTCCGGTGTATACTCATTAACACGTTCCTTAAGCATTGTCCATACAGTTTTACATTCAACGAGTTTTCCATCAATTAACCTAACTTTAAAGAGACCGCTCAAGAATGGTTTAACGTTTGGAGATGAATATTCCATTTTAGTAGTATTCCATGACTTAGGCTCATTTGAAGAACTATCCCAAACAATAAAGTTATCTTTAGATCCACCTTCAATAACTTCACACTCCCTTAAAAGTTTAGCTGTATCAATTCTAACTAGAAAGGGGGCATTAGTCCACTTCTCCACAAATTCCCTATTATATAGGTTTTCATTTATTATTACATTTAGAAAGCCTAAAGCTAAAGCACCATCAGTTCCAGGTCTAATTTGAAGCCAGATTTTAGCTCTTGAAGCCAGCCAGGTAAACCTAGGATCAATTACAATTAGCTGTGACCCTCTCTTCATGAGGTCAACAATCCAATGCCCGAAAAAACCATCTGGACATGTTGCTGGAAGGTTTTGACCCCAAACTATAATACATTTTGGAACGGCATAGTCCGGATCATCGTAACGTTTAGGTAGCCATTGAGCTGCATCTAATACACAGTAGTCTCCATGTGTAGCCCAAGTCACTAATAGACGGGGGGTATAACAGGCAACACCGCTAAGACCAAAAACTCTATTTGGACTTCCATAACTCCATGCGAGAAGATAAAGCCACTCTATAACATCCCTACCTGTACCTTGAAGAAATACAACACTTTCCGGGCCGTACCTCTCCTTAATATCGTTAAGCTTCCTCTCTATAATGTCGAAGGCTTCATCCCAAGAAATCCTCTGCCACTTACCCTCACCGCGCTCACCAACTCTTTTCAAAGGATACTTTAAACGATCAGGATGATAAACATACTGTGTTAACGCTAAGCATCTTGGACATAAACGTCCTTGATTCCATGGATGATCCGGATCGCCCTCAATCTTTATCAATTTCCCATCCTTAACATAAGCAAGCACACCACAACCGCCATGACATCCAGGTCCAGCAGACCAAGCAGTAGTTCGAACTACCTCAACTTCTCCTGAACTCAAATTTAAGAAACCTCCTTATTTAAGGATGAAGACTACTTAATAAGCTTTACGCTAAGTCTATTATGTTCTTCAATTTTCCTTAAATCTCCTACCTACATCCTGTATGCTTAGGCTTTACCTACCTCTAATTATATTAATATAATTATTCCAATAATCATTAAGTTCCAATAATCATTAAGTCATAAATATAGAAATGAGAAGTACTAGGATATAATTAGTAGACGATTAAGATTAGAATTTGAAAGAATTTCTCAAAGTAGTGAAGTGTATTTAAGTTTACATGATGATGTAGACGAGAAAGTTTTAATAAATACTTATAATTTTAGATTGGTGCGTTTATGAGCATGATTGAGAAAACTATAGTTTATTTTAGTAGTCCAGGTGAAAATAATACTGAGACTGTTTTAGCCTTAGCAAGGAGAAGAGCTGAGGAACTGGGGATAAAGGATGTTGTTGTTGCATCTGTTATAGGTGAGACTGGTGTTAAGGCTTCAAAGATTTTTAAAGGATTTAACTTAATTATTGTAACTCACCATACTGGCTTTAAAGAGCCGGGAAAACAGGAGCTAAGTGAGGAAAACCGTAAAGTAATGGAGACAAATGTTGGTAGAATATTTACTGGAACACATGTTTTTGCGAATGTTGAAAGAGCTATAAGAAATAAGTTTAATACAGTATATCCAGTAGAAATAATGGCACAGACCTTAAGGTTTTTCGGTGAAGGAATGAAGGTTGCTGTTGAAATTGCAGCGATGGCTGCTGATGCAGGCTTAATACCAATAGATAGAGACATAATAAGTATAGCTGGAACTAGTAAAGGAGCTGATACAGCTATAGTTATTAAACCAGCAAACTCAACAAGAATATTTGATATGATTATCAGAGAGATCATAGCTAAACCAAGAGATAAGATGTAACTAATAAATCATCACAACAGTATAAAAGATAAAACCTTAATTCAAAATAAGTCACAATATCTTATTTCCAAGCTTTTTCAGTAGCTTCATTATAAGTTACATGATAACGAAGACATTAGCATTAAGATATATCGTATTCCTCCTCTATTTACTTCAAGAGGCTTTTACATCTATTTTCTTTAAATTTTTGAAACATTGCAAAATTCCTATACAAACTTCTTTTTCGCTTTGAATATTACTCTCCATTCCTTACCTCAAAAATCATTTCAGAGTTGGACTTCAATTCCAAATGCTATCTAGTATTCTTCAGAATAACCATCTTTATGGGGTTCTAAAACAGTAACATACTAAACTTACCATGATACTTAACCAATAAATCAATGTAACAACTTCCAACCTTTCTTTAACTGCTTCATATAATAATCGATACCAAAAACATGAGGACAAGTCAAAACAACATGAACAAAATCATAACCCCTCTCACTATAAAACGTAACACTATCAAAAACACATGCTTAACCCTTCTAACATAATTTTTCTTCCATTTATGACTCCGCTCAACAACATCCTTATATTTCTCATTATCGTTAATAGCACCAAGAACAACAACACGATTAACAGTATAGCGTAACCAATTCAAAAACTCAAAACAACATCATTAACACTATCAAACGCCTTACAGGATTCTCCATAACCCTTATAAATCTATTAGTGACTAAATGAGGGGTACTAATGGAATTGCTCTGTATTGGCTTTATGGCAAGTATTTTAGCTGGATTAGCTACTGGTGTAGGCGCTTTACCAGTAATCTTAGTGAGAAAAGTTTCGGATAGCGTGCTTGATATATTACTTGGTTTTGCTGCAGGAGTTATGTTGGCTGCAACAGCTTTTAGTCTTCTTGTACCAGCTATTGAATTAGGTGGCCCATTAGTATCTGCTATAAGTCTTGGAATTGGTGCATTAGTAATTCACTTCATAGATTGTTTTGTTCCACATTTTCATCCAGTAGCAGGAGCTGAAGAGCCCTCATCGAAATTACCACGTGTCTGGCTGATGATAGTTGCCATAACAATTCATAATTTTCCAGAGGGATTAGCTGTAGGTGTAAGCTTTGACACTGGTGATATTGCAGCTGGATTGGTTATTGCTACAGCAATAGGATTACAGAATATGCCGGAGGGCTTAGCAGTCGCACTACCACTTCTAAGGGAGAAATATAGTGTTTTTAGAGCTATTGGCTATGCAACTTTAACTGGACTTGTTGAACCATTAGGAGGATTACTGGGATTAATACTTGTTTCAATTTCACATTATTTCCTTCCATGGGGCTTAGCGTTTGCTGCTGGGGCAATGCTATTCATTGTTGCTGATGAAATGGTACCTGAAAGCCATAGGAAAGGATTTGGTCGGGAAGCAACATTTGGTTTTATATCTGGCTTCATTATAATGATGCTTCTAGACTCTATATTCAGGTAGGTAAAGCAATTTTACAATACTAAATAAAACTCATCCTACATATGAAGATAACCCATACTTATAATCAGATTTACAGAACTTAAGGAAATCATCCAATAATAAAATGCTTCCACCTTACAGTATTTTACCAAGAACTCGTTGCAAAAATTCAGTATACTGTTATGCTATTTGTATAATTGCTTAGAATGTTGATATGAGTTTCTTCATCTTACTATTATTCTTCATCTATATGAAAATCTTTCAATAGTGTTTCTCATTCTATTATATTCCTTGACATACATATTAAACCTATAGAGTCTTTCACATTAGGCTTAAGTATATTCCTTGAGTTGACATTCATGTCTGCTTTATTATTTATGTTTAATGTAGGATTTACCTCTTTAGTATCATAATGTTAAGTCTACGTAACTTCATGAACTCGTTCTTAAGCTTACTATGCTTAACCTTTAAATCTTCTAGGAGGATACGAAGTGTTGGAGTCGTGTTTATTTCAGGTATTACTTGAATGCTTAATGATGAAGTTTTATAAGACATGACTACATGTATTTGCGTTCTTAATATTCTTATATCCATCATATTTGACTAGCTCTTCCTTCCAGCATCAATAGTTGCGCTATTAACAGTAGCCTTATCAATACTTACCAGTAAAGTAAACTAGATATTAGTATATTAAGTCTTGATGTTTCCATTTTTATATTTTAAATTAATCGATTTTAAGCTATTTAATTTGGTAAAATATAGCACTGAAATGTTATGCTGGAGATGGTGGTGGAGGTAGTGTTGGCGCTGGGGTCTTAATGGAGAGAAATGCAACAGCAGCTAGAATCCAAGCAATGAGTAGTAAAATTACTCCTATGACTATTATTGTCAAAACGGCGCCTATTAGCATTATCATTCCAGCAGTATTAAACATTTTCTCTCCAGATTTTTCAGCAAGAAGGGTAAATGATTTTTTATAGAATACAGCCTGTAAAATGAGAAATATAACAAGTATAACCAAGCTAAGAATTAGGCCTGCAATTAAAGTAATGCCTGTAAATTCAGTTGGTATCCTTACTGCTCTCCACATAATTCGTGTAGAAAACATTGTAAAGAATATTACAAATATAAATATGGCAATTGTGAATCCTATAATTCCAAAGATGAATCCGTAAAGTGCGTTTTGAAATATGCCTTTTTCATTATAGTATTCCGCTAGACCCTTCATAGCTACCAATACAAGTATTATACCGATAAAACTAAGAATACCAATGTAACCTGAAAATGGAACCAAAGAACCAATAGCAATCAATATTGCACCTATACCGCCTAAAGTTCTATTTGATTCTAAAGTCATTAAGCAACCTTAATCACAAAGCTTATAAAGATTTCTAAATGTAAAAACGCCTTGTGAACTTAAGCATGCTTGATTACCTCTATTTGAGTATTTTGTTTTCTAGAATTCTTAGCTTTATCCTTTATTAATCCATGCTCGTTTAGCTATACTATTAACTTCATGAACATGGATACATGCTCGTCATTACACTTCTCCTTCATAATGGTATATAATTATTGAATAGTCTATTTCTATCCTAACTATACGACTGCTTTATTAGACTCCAATCACCTAAAGCCATAAATAGTCTATCCTCTAAAAATGATAGAAATGCAAATGTATTTGTAATAGCACAATTTCATATATAAAGAATCTTCCCTAGCAATGACCCAAGCAATGTACATAATTCTATTTTAGATTACTATAGCAACATCATCAACCATAATCCTAACATCCCTTCCATCAAACTCAATAGAAGCTTAAGATAAACCCATAATATAGATACATAATTCCTACAATAATAAAGCTTAAAATATCAGAAGCCATCCTAAATGAACGAAAACATATAAGCAACATAAACAACTAGAATAAATGAAGACCTCTCCCTACAAACCTAATAACTTTAACCATACTAACACCATAAATAAGGTAAACTCCAAAATAAAGCTAAAGTTCACAAGGCGCAAGCCAAAATAGAAAAATTTAAATACGGTAGGTGCTTTAGAGGTAAGCCATAATGAAACATGGAGGTGAAAGCTTTGAAATGTAGCGAATGTATGTTTGGAGCTGATTACTATGGTAAAATGTTTTGTGTTAGAAAGAAACAGTTTGTAGATCCAAAGTTTAGTTGTGACGAGGCACAATAAGTATTAAGAGATAAATCTATAATTACTCTCAATGAAGCTGTCCTGTTAACTCTAGATGCTTATATTATTTTTATCATATCGCTTGCTAAGATTTCATTTATCCATATCTTTAATTTTTCACTTCCTACATGATGTTTAATTATTAGTGATGTATGGTTTCATCCAATTATAATACGTTCATTGTTTGGGTATTC
Source organism: Methanomethylicia archaeon (assembly GCA_038845975.1). Taxonomy (GTDB): domain Archaea; phylum Thermoproteota; class Methanomethylicia; order CALHIW01; family CALHIW01; genus CALHIW01. The sequence goes on along the minus strand of JAWBQF010000005.1, from coordinate 20,945 downwards.
TTTGAGAACCCGATTTATGGAGTATTAGAGTTTGAAGTCTATATGGCAGAAGCATCTCTCTATAATGGTTTAAGAGAAGTATCGATTGGAGAAGTGAAAGTATACATACCTGTAGAGCCGGAATTCATAACAGATGAGGTTCTCCTCGGGAGGGAGATTATTAATGGTAAGATAAAATTCCTAGCGTTAAACAATTTGGAGAGAAATCTATCAATTGAAATTTAGCTCAGCACAAAATTCTAGAATCTTTACCACATAGAAATTCTTTAAAGATTACTAAACAATAAACATAAACAATCAGTTAAGTTACCAGATCCTATTCTTAGAAAGTTTAAGTTAAGCTGTAGAATTAAAATGATGAAGAATTACATATTCACTATTAGTATAAGGCTATTGGTATATTTGCTTTAGAAGTTTAGATTCTAAATTTAATTAGAAGTTAATGAGAATATAAGCAAGTATTCATCATATCAATAAATCAGTAATAGTATCCTATTAGAAGCATATGTATTTAAATACTAAAGAAATTATACGGTAGATATGAAGATAGAGTTTGAATACATTCAGCAATTTCATAATATCTTATGGTGAAGAAAGTTTTACCTATGCTTTCTGCTCATTAGAGCTGCTTTTTCATAATGAGGAAATTGATGATTTTACAAGCAGCTACATTGAAAGAACAAAAAGAGGATTAAGAAGCTTAAAAACCGAGATAGAGGCCCTACTTATGCTGCGTATATGCTGTTTGGTACATATCAAATTGGTAAGGAGCTTCATGAATTCCTTAGAAAAATCGATTTAACCCTTGACATCTTTGAGAGGAGAAAAATAATGAGTGAAGAGGAATATAGAGACTTAACCAATTTCTTTATGGAAATGAACTCATCTGAAAACTATTTAAATGTTTCTGAGTAAGGTTTTGTTATGGAGTTTAGGGAGCTTACTGATAGTGAGTGGGAGCTTATTAGGTTTTTGCTTCCTCCTAGGGCTAGGACTGGTAGGCCTAGGATTAACGATAGGATTATTGTTAACGGAATCCTATATGTTCTTGTTACTGGTTGCCGTTGGATGGATGTACCAATTAAGTATGGCTCATATAAGACTGCTTGGGATAGGTTTAAGCGTTGGAGTATTAAAGGTGTATGGGCTAATGTTTTCAAAGCATTAATAGATAAGGGATATTCTATGGGTAAGCCTAGATAGGGTTGCCGTTGACAGCACCACTATAAAGGCTGGGAAAGGGGGAGATAGTTGGATATGATGGATATAAGCATATTAAGGGTACAAAGATACATGCTGTTGTATCACGTGAAGCCCTACCTTTAAGCGTTCAAGCAGGACCTGGCGATGAGCATGACTCAAAACACTTCATAAAGCTCCTTGAAGATGTGAGGGTTAAGCATGGTAGGCCTAGGAGTAGACCTAAAGAGGTTACAGAGACTCAGCATACGACGCTAGAGAGATTAGAGAATACCTCAAGCGTAGAGGAGTAAAAGCAAACATAGATGTCAACCCGAGGCGTAAGCCCAAGCATGGAAGACCATACAGGCTCGATGGGAAGGCATATAAGAGCATGAGGAGCGCTGTTGAAAGATTCTTCGCATGGATAAAAGCATTCAGAAGAATAACCATAAGATACGAGAAGCTCGCATCAACATTCCTAGGATTCATACAAATAGCATGCATAATAATATTGCTGAGGGTTTTCAGATGAGTTCAATGTTAAATAGATTAGACAAATTCAAATACTAGATCACGCAAATCACTAACTACTCATTATCTACGGTTTCCCAGCCCTTTATTAACTACCCTATTTCCTAAATCTCTAAATACACCTTCAGAATCTTAAATACTATATATTTACTAGGTTTGCCAATTTAAAGTCTTAGTTTAACATACTCTAACAATTAAATACTTTAAGACTAACATCATAATATGACAAGAGAAAATATAAGAGTGCACTATAGAGAACTTAAATTAATTTATACAGGAATTTTAACTCCGTATTTTTCAGCAAGCTTCTTGAAAAGTTTACTTAATTCTCTAGCCCTCTCTTCACTTTCACTAACTTTAAGCTCTTTACATTCATATCCTAAAATCTCTCTATAGGTTTTAACTGCTTTCTCTGTGAAAACAATGGTTCCATCATCCTTTATTCTCTCTATTCCATCATATCGACTACATTCCTCATTTACTTTGATTGCCTCATCTAAAGTTAATTCTTCCGGCAATATTACCTCTACACCTTTAGCACTTAAACGAATTGGATATCCTCCAGGCAGTCCTAATGGTCCAGGTGCATGATGTAGCTCTCTAGTATTAAAATAAATTCCCAGTATGTTTTTTGTGAAGGATGCAGCTATATCTTCATTTGGAGGCATTACCCACTGTGCTCCCCCACCCATAAGTGTTTGTACAAATGGACGAAGTACCTCTCTCACTTTACCTGGTGGGAATTTGCTTGAAACATCCTTATCGTATACGAGGATCTTTAGCCAGAATGGGGCATTCATATGACTGGTAAGTAGTCCATGATGTGCAATCATGAAAACCGTAACGCTACGCATAGGTACCTCTAGCTCTCTACTTACAAACTGTTTTATTCCTGGAATTAACAGGTCAAAATTCCCCCCTCCAACTGTAGGTGCTAAGCCTACTTTTCCTAGCATTGCATTTACAGCATCAGAGTATGAGCAGTTCACTACATGAGTATCTATTCCAGCCTTCTTAATGGCTTGCATTAACTTATATGTTAATGTTAAGTGGAATGGTGTTTGTGGTCCAATACCTCCCTCAAAGTTAAGTCTTCTAAATACTTCATCTGGAAGTAGATGGAAAACCCACCATGACTGAAGTGTTGTAGCATTACATACTATGACAGGTTCCTCCTCTTTTAATATTTCTGCTGTTCCCTCTATATCGAATAGATTTATTCTTCTAAATTTAATGTTGGGATATAGGTCTAAATGAGCAGCTGTATATATAGCATTATTTGTTTTTAGGAGACCATTTCTCTCATTTATATCTGCTGCTACTATTTCGCTTACTCCTGGTGTACGGGCAAGAATTTGAAGTATATGGAATCCAAGTTCTCCTAAACCTATAACCATTATTTTCCCAGACATAAATCATCCTCAAGAACTAGGTTAAAACAATCATTTAAATTTTATCCTAGAACAGCTGGACGGGGACAACTTAACATCATCTTTTTAGTGTAGTATATTATGAATAGATTTTAGCACTTAAGCGTCCTCCTATCATCTAGTAGTCTACTGGATTTGATGTTACTGGTTGAGAATACTTTAGTTCTCTACTAAACAATGAGTATTTTACCCTACTATGCTCACTGAAAAGTAATGATGATGGTTCAAGTTCTTAAAAAGGTTGGAAAGCCTTGATACACTATCAATAAGAACTTGTCTCCATCACAATAGTTTAACCTCATTAATGAATTACTTTGTCAAGTAAGTTACATATTCAATGTTATTGTATGATAGATCCTCATAATTACTATCTTTAATAATTATCTAGCAATAGAAATTTTAGAGAGTGATGTAGTAATATTTATGATAGGAGGGGAGAAATTAAGAAGGAAGAAATTTGAATTTAAAGAGTTTTTAATTCTCAATTAAAAACATACATGGTTTTTGGGCAGATACTTGGGTTAATAGGAGTTTTAGGAAGTTACTTCCAGTGGCTTAAAGTCAATTACTCTACTAGGAGTTTTTCTAATGGCTCTTACAGGAGCATCTTTGGGAGCATATTCAGTTCATGGTCGAAAATTTAAATCCTCCTTTACCTACACTTACAATGGTTTCCTATTATTTGGAGGAGGACCTCTAGCTGTAACTCCTTTTGCCTATTCTATGCTAGGAAAGAATTTATGGGAGAATATTTCTTTAACAAGCTTAGCCTTAACGCTCTTCTTAGGAATGATTAGTACTGCTTTAAGCTATGTCCTCTGGCATATGATAATGAAGAAGATTCATGCATTCCAGGGAGGAGTATTCCAGTTAATCGTTCCGGTTTTAACAGCTTTCATGGGAGTTCTATTTTTAAGAGAAGAAATAAATACTTCCCTAGTAGTGGGAGGAATCCTAGTCTTAATGGGGATCGGGCTAAATATTTTCTAAAAGATTTAGGAATCAAAGTCAGTATTGACAGTATTAGTATTGCTATATGTTACAGTTTAAGGTTTCCGGAGATTATCCATGGAATAGCTTTGAAGGGACAAAGATAATATTTATACCTTCAGAGTAGTTATTCAAAGTATTCATTACTAAGAAGTTCAATTATTACTGGAGATTCTAGGTTTACAGAGCATAAATTTTATAAAAAGCATCTCTCTATTGAAGGGGGAGAAAATTGAGTAAAGCTTTGTTCTTGATGGGCTTTATTCTATTTCTGCTGCTTTTAGCAAGCCTTATAACCTTTAATATAGGTCCTGAGTCTAAACATAGACAAAGAGGATCTTATAGAATTTTTCCAAGGGATGTTGCTCACTGTTTTGGATGGGCGGGCTTCCTGGTCTTTGCAATTTCAGCCTTCTACTCAGCTTTAAAGAGAGGTTTCCCAAAAAGTATTAGAACTTGGCTGTTAGTCCACTGCATAGCAGGAACACTTTCCATAGTGTTCGTTGCATTTCACATAATTAACAAAATACAGATTCCAAGACCAGGATATTTCATAAGCTTCTTTGCTTTCCTCCTAATGACTGTAATAGTTATAAGCGGGATATTGGGACGATATGTGAAAATCAAATTCATAAAAGATTATTGGAGAACACTACACATACCATTGACAATACTCTTCTACTTTTCACTAGCCTTCCATATCCTTGAAAAAATGAATCTATTATGGTAAGCTTCAAAGACATAAGCATGATTAAAACAATATTGTCCTTTTAGTGTTTCTTAACAGAAAGAATAGAAGTAATGATGATGCTTAATTGTAATGCTATAAGTCTTAATACAGGTAACAAGAACGTATAAGATGCTGTTTATTGCATATTTATCATCAATCCTAAGTCTATTAATCTTGACTTTTGGAGGGAGAGAAAACTTATTAGGCTTCTGCTCATCATCATAAAGCTTTCTAAACTCCATGCACAAAGCTTGGAAGCAAGATTTAAGGCTTATAGCATTACAGTATTAGGTGAAATTCCTAATAAGAAGAAAGCTTGTTTGAAATCAAGCAGGTTTTGAAAGAAGACGAACTATTAGCAATAGGTGAACTCTTATTTGATCCAGATTATCCTTACAGAAAGACAGTAATTAATTGGTGTAAAGATACTAGTTTTGAACTATGGTAATGTTCTTCACTACGTCCTTACATTTAAGAAACTTGCGAGTGGCTCAATAAGACAGCATTCTTTCATTAAATAACTAAGATAATTTCTTGTAGGTTTAAACTCTTCTTAAGTTATATTTGGTCTAGCAATATAAGTAATTGCCTTTATGGTTTGACCAATATTTAACTTCACGCTAACCTCTAAGCTATCATTTAATGAATTGAGTATCCTTCATATTCATCTAATTTTCTAAGGTCTTCATTCTCAATCTCATAAGTACGCTTTCTATATTCCCATCTATCATCCACAACAATGTTTGCATAATCCTCACTTGAGTTTTGAGCTGTAGGCTTGTTGAACTCAAGTTTAAAAATTTCAGTATGGCATATTCTTCCTTCGAAAATTGGACTCCTTAAATTTTCACCATTCTAGAATTCATATCTCGATGTTTCTTCACTATTAAGCTAGTTTGTATTCATAACATATAATATTGCTAATACTTACTGGCTTAACCGTTATAATAGGTTGTGTGTTTCAGTTTCTAGGCAAGTCTTTTCTGTTATAATGCTTTTTCAAGCTCTTGTAATGGCTGCAAATACTACTTGCCAAGCATAATTTCACAGTATGTTGAGGTGAAGACCTACAGGAATGAATGCCTGGGTCTTCAAGATTCTTTTACCTTAGCCTGTATTACAGAAGCAACACTAAGTATTATACTCTAACCTTTAGGGAGCATATTTTCTCTTGGCTAATATTTACTCACCTGAAATATTTAGTGAAGTTATGGCTTTTTCGGCTATTACAGCTTTTGATATACTCCTAATGTCGATGGCTTTTACCTTTACTATATTAGTTCAAGCATGGAGAATACAAGACAGTCAGCTATAATCAATATAGCGAGTGCAGCAATTAAATTCCCTTCCTTATTTAGGCGTTTGGCTGTTTTCACAGTTAGGGCGATGCTGCAGCCATTACAGATGTTATGGGAAAACCATAGAAATATGGGTTAAATCCAATTTTTAGAGCAATAGATGAAAAGTTGAAAAGCGGAAGTTAAAGAGAAGTTGATTTATTTTCCCTTTTTGTCAGTATGTTCTCGATTATTTTAAGAATTTGCTCATGTCTCTTTTCATCTTCAATAATCCATTCAAATACAGTCTTGAAAGTGTCAAGATTTATTCTAGCTTCATCAACCATCAACTCGACCAATTTTATATGAAGCACCGTCAAGTATTCTTCAGTAACAAAGCTTTCAAACCTCACTAACCCGTTTATCAATGAAGTAAGTTCTTCAGTACTTATTGCACTCTTACCTAGAAATTTTTCAGCATCCATTACAAGAGTCTTCCAGATTTCACCCCAAACCTCTTTACACACTTCAAAACTAACCTCCATATTGGAGGATAGCCATTCATAAATCATCTTAAAGCATTCAGCATGCTTTAGGGAGTCACTAGCAATAAAACCTAAGAGACAGCCAATAAGCTTATCCTCAACTAATTTAGCGGTATGCTCATAAGCTTTTGCAACTCTTTCCTCAAGCAAACTGGAACAATAAAGAAACTTTCCCAAATCTTTTCTCAATACTAAATTAGCCATAAAGAACCACCATAAGCCAAACAAACACTACTACAACGGCATTCACTAACTAAGAGATATTTTCAAAGTATTTAAGTTTTTTACTGCTTTTATGGAGTTTTATGAGTTAATGGTTTTGAGTAGAAGTTATTAGATTTTTGTTTCTTTTAGGCCGTTAGGGGAAGATTATTATTGATGATGGATTAATGATTAACCATCCTTTACGTTGTTAATACTAGCTATAGAGCTTTGTGAACTTAAGTCATCAACTATACATGTCTTCTACATCTAAAGTTCACATGACCAGCTATAGGTAGAGAACCCTTAAACCCCCATGTTTCTATTTTTCAGCAAGAAGGGTAAATGATTTTTTATAGAATACAGCCTGTAAAATGAGAAATATAACAAGTATAACCAAGCTAAGAATTAGGCCTGCAATTAAAGTAATGCCTGTAAATTCAGTTGGTATCCTTACTGCTCTCCACATAATTCGTGTAGAAAACATTGTAAAGAATATTACAAATATAAATATGGCAATTGTGAATCCTATAATTCCAAAGATGAATCCGTAAAGTGCGTTTTGAAATATGCCTTTTTCATTATAGTATTCCGCTAGGCCAGAAGAAATGAAAGCTTTAACTATTTCAGTGAAATAATCGTGCTAATTAGTTTTATTAATGAGGGCAAGAATACGGCTGAAAGAATAGTCGAGGCAAAGGCTGTACTAGCTTACAAGGTCCTTTATGACCTAGAAGATTTATCACTTTCAATTAAAGTAATATTGCTCTCTATATCTGTCTAAATTAGTATTTTTAAGGGTCAGTCTTTTTAACCGCTAGTCCAGTAGAGAAACAGTTTTAGGCTCAATCATATATCTGGAACGATTAAAGCAATTAATGAAAACAATGAAATAATTTCGCAGCTTCAAATTTCATAATCGTTGATGATGATCTATTTAATAAAGTTATGACAAATAATAGGACAAGGCATATGGTAAATATTCACTCTAGTATCACAAAACTATGTTCTCATTTAATCTCATTCAATCTACTGGGTAGACGAGGAGCTGGCCAATCGTCTTTTAAGACCTTGATCATCTCTCTCATATAGCTAGTTATGCTAGCTATTCTAGCAATTATGGCAACAGCCATTAGGGAAAAAGACAAGTTACTGAAAACGGAAATTCCTATGCATCAATAAAGTGTACGATTAACGCTCTACATCCATTTTTCATGTTTAAGAAAACCCTAGCCGAAGAGGTTTTGAAAGAATTGAGAAAAGAGTTGACAGCAGGAATCGAATAGGCTAAGGAGGAGTTTGAGAGCTATAGTGAACAATTGAATAAAGCATTAGAGGAATTAAGGAACTAAAGAAAAACTAGCTATTTTAATCTTTTCTTATATTGATTTTAAGGGGTTTAAGGTTCTCTTAGCTAGCCATCCCCTGTCACCTGCTTAACTATATCTAAACATCGTAATACTCCTGTACATCTTCTTGATTTAAACTCTCAACCTTTATAGATTACTTTTAGCCCATCTATTGTTATACCTTCAAAAGTATATTCAGTAACAACTTTATTTTCGCCTATTATTGGGCTTACCTCCTTAATTGTAGATTTTGTGAAGGATTTTATATCCATTTTATCCAATTTCTTAACCCCCATTATGACCATTAGAGACAAATAAAAGCTAATTAAGAGAAAGAGAGCAAAATCCATCTTAAAGTCTTGAAAAACTATCAATTACTGGTTTAATTACCTTAATCAAGTCTTTTGCCTTCATTTGAATAGAAACTGTATGTAGTCCAGCATTAAAATTTACCATATCATTCTCCAGTATGGAGCTGTCCAAGTAGACAGGGAGTCCATGCAAATTACCAAAGGGATGTACTGAGCCGACTTCACATCCAGTTATCTCCAGCACCTCTTGTGGGGAAGCTAATCGCAACTTCTTAGTTCCAACAACTCCTGCCAGCTTTTTAAGATCTATCTTCCTATCACCAGCAACCAGCCCCATAACATAACCTCCATCTTCCCTTCTAAGCACAAGAGCCTTCACACCAGTTTTCAAATCCACTCCTCTAACTCTTGCTGCCTGCTCTGAGGTATAAACCGGCTCATGCTCTGAAACATTATAGAATATCTTATTACCATCTAATAACTCCTTAATCAATTTCAACTGAAGAATCCCCATCTCACATCAACACTACTTAAGCTATTTAGCTTTCTTAGAAGAAACAAATAAAAATTTTGCCCTCTTACTCAGGGTTTTGTGAACTTTAAATATAAAATCATATGTAGCTGATGGCTTAAGTTCACAGGCATTATTTAGGGCCTGACAACTTAAGAAGTTATATAAATTTTGTTGCTTGTTATTTTGATGCTGTTACGTTTAGATGTTATGTTATTGCTGGTGGTTTTCTAGGGCTTGGTGTGGCCTTATCCAGTTGTACCAGAGAATGAAAAGCTTGAGGAATAATTCGATCTTGAATAATCCCTTCCTGTCTGGAAATTGTTGTAGAAGCATTTTGTTCGATCCTTAAGTGTTTGAAACAATCACTCTATCGAATTCCTTAGCTCGAAGGCTTGATGTTTTCCAGTTTTTCATTGTTTCAGCTATTTTAGTACTGATTATGAGAGGTGGAAATCATAGGACTATATAGGTTTTATAGATATCTTGCACATCGAGATCTACATTCAAAGACTTCGATATCACAAGGATATGGTTAAGGCTAAATAGGATCAATTAGAAGCTTAAATTACCTCTTGATCACAATAATTAACTCTTAATATATTGTGAAGGTTTAGACTATTATTTCGTGAGGTTCAAATCTTTTAATGTCGAGGCTATCGAAGTCTTTATCAAAACTTATGATTGAAATACCCATGTGCTTTGCAAAGTAGTAATGTAATCCATCGTCGAAGCCAAGCCTTGTTTCAGCTGCAAGTTTACATGCGATAAGCTCTTCATGTAGAGATAGGTTAGCTATTGTTAAGCCACGCCATGTTATGGTCTCTGAAAGCAATTTAGCTGCTAAGCTAGGCTTACTGAGAATAGCTGATACTCCATGAATAGCAAAATGAAGCATAAATGCCTTCAGAGAGCCTTCTTCACCATGCTCAATAACTTATAGGATTTCCCCCAGCAGCTTCTCTTATAGAGAACTTCAAGTATTATGTTAGCATCTATTAGATAGGCTGTATCGTCTTCTAAAAACTTCAACAGGATCCTCATCCTCCCAACTATAGTCTGAAGATAAGCCCAAGCTCACTATAGCATCTACAGCTCCAGTTCCACCTCTAATACTGAGCTCTTTCAATCATGTCAGCTATAGCTCTTGAAAGTACTCCCTTTCTAAAACTATACTTCTCGGCAACATACTTACGAAATTTCTCAGCCAGCCATCTCGGAATCTCCACCTTAATAATTTCAAAATCACTTTTTCCAATAAATACCAAAGTACTTTAGTACTTAAGACTATAAAAACTTTACAACGTATCTACATGATATTGTCAGGTTATTCTTAGGGTTTTGAGAAGCTGCTTTGGAGGTAGCTTCTCAAAACTCTTAAGGATAGTGGTTTATTCAGGATTAATAGGCTTCGCTGTATTTGAAGGTTAGAGTGATCTTACCATAGCCAGTTTAAGCTATAGAGATATAACCTATGTTTTGGGGGCATTCCATGCAGTCACGAGGCTGTTAAGCTTTGGGTTAAGAAGCTGAAGTAGTTAAGAGCCAATGTTGGGGGTAGGCAGATGATGACTGTTAACGAGGCAAAGATTAAGGCTTATAGGATTATGCTATAGCTATAATAGATGTTGATACTGTAAATTGCTAGCCATATGGACTTCACGACGTAGAAATATCTTCATCAGAAACTTCCCCTAGGATTTGGGCATGTATGAATAAGCCTCATTGATAGGGATCATAGTATCTTGAAGCATTACAAGTCCTTAAATGAATTCATAAAAACCTTCGGAGAAAGAGAATGCATTGAACGCTAGTTCAGAACTATGAAAGCTAGAACAGACAATTCTTCAACAACTTTCAGTAAGAATAATCTCCAAGATCAAACTCTTCACCCTATTATACAACTTCATAAACCGCACCAAACCTTAAAAATACCGCTAACAACACCAATAACTTGACGGCATCTATTTACATTCTTCTGCTAAATTTAGAGATTACATCATTTTTATTACTTCTCTTATGATATGAATTTTCTATTTTATCTATTTTCCATTTTCTATGTAATGCTTGATTATTAGCAATGTGTGTTAATATTCAACTATAGAAGCTATCTGAAAACTTAATGATTACTGGATAGTTAATCAGTCTATTAAGGTTTAGTAACATTCTAAGGACTTGGTAACATATGTTACACATTAACTATGAATACTGAAGCATCAGGAAGATTATATTAAAGTAAACATAAATAATTTATAGGAGCATTTAGGCTTAACGTGATTCAACTTATTTGGGATGAATTTATGCATAAATCTTTTAAATAGTTTTAAACAGTTTACTTAATGTTAATGATAAAACTTTTATTGAAGTAATGATGTTTTCAATAGGAACATATTCGTTTGTCATATGTGCTACACTCATTATACCTGGTCCATATACTACACACTCATTTATACCTGTATTTCTTACGAAGAATTTCATATCCATAGTGGCTGCAAGATAATAATATCTAGGATTCTCTCCAACTATTAGCTCTATGGATTTACTTAAAGTATTTATTAACATAGTGCTTAATGGCACTTTTACAGGTTCAACACTCATCAACATTTCAATATCATAATCTTTAATCAATGTTTCTTCAACTATTTTCTTCATTTCTTCCATAGCTATATCCACTTTTTCATTCATAGAAAGCCTTCTATCAAACACTATTTCACAAATATCAGGTACAATATTTGAAGCTAAACCTGCATTAATCATGGTAGGTGTTAATGTAGCGTAGCTAGCTTCAATAGGTAAGATGTTTTCTGAAACTCTGGATTTTAAATGTAAGTTCAACTCAGCAAATTTATTTAGAATTAAACGTGCTCTATCTATAGCGTTTACTCCAAGCTGAGCTACTGCACCATGAGCTTTCTCTCCATAAACTTTTACTTTAAGCCAAATAACACCTCGATGCCCTACTACAATATACCTAGAATCTGTAGGTTCAGTGATTAAGATGAAGTTAGTGTTTTTACTTATGTACCCCTTATCTACTAGGTAACCTACTCCAGCAAATCCTCCTGTTTCCTCATCGCAAGTAAAGCTTTGAACTATGGTGCCGTTTAATTTATAACCAAGCTCCTTCATAGCTTCCCTTAAAACTTCAACACTAAATATTTGAGTTACTATTCCAGACTTCATATCAGAAGCTCCTCTTCCATAAACCTTATTATCTTTAATTATTCCTTTAAAAGGATTAAAAGACCAATGTAATCCAGCTGGAACAACATCAAAATGGCCGTTCAAATGAATTAAAGGACCTCCCACTCCCTCTTGTAGATAACCAACTACATTTACTCTCGGTAATCCTTTACCATGTGGTGCTAATCTATCTGATACTTCTTGTGGAACCTTTACAACTTCGGTTTTATATCCTAACTTATTTAGAACATTGTTAAGTAAATAAGCCATTTCTAAATAGTTATTTCCTGGAGGGTTTTCAGTAGGTATTTCTATTAGCTCCTTTAATAGCTTTATAGCCTCATCTATTCTTTCTTTCACTAAGGAATTAATTTTATGAATAGGATATTCCTGATGCATTATTAACCCTTCAATATTAACTTAGAAATTTATAAATCTTAGCATACTCAATTATTTCTAGTTACACATGATGAGTTCTAATAGTATTCATGCTATTTCTAATTGGCTACTTAAAATTTAACATAAAAATGAGAGACTATTTAGATTTCCAGAGTCCATGAATATTGCAGTATTCCATTGCTGAAACTTTCTCTGCTTTAACCTCAAAGAATGCTTCCGGTTTTTCATCTGGTTTTAGAAGTTTCCTATAGTATTTCCAGTCAGCAGTTAATTCTATTCACTCGATATAGTGTTTCTCCTCTATAGGGTGTGGGGCATTACTTATCCCAACCAGGGAGCCTATTTCAGTCTTTTCTATGATAGGGACATTTTTCAAGTTCTACATCCTCGGTTTTCTTTAAGCAATTCCATTAGCTGATCACGGCATATAAGTGTATTGGCACTGGTATGCAAACCTCAACTATGTTCCACAGATATTACATCTATAAATCTGTTTTAGCTTAGTCATTCTCCTCCTATGTCTACAATTCTTCAAGGAGACTATTGAAGAAGTGTAAAACACGATTAAAGGAAGACTAGGCAAAGAAACTAAAGACTTCTTAGATGATGCAACATTAGGAGTATTTTAAACAAACTAGAGTTAGACATCACATTAAATATTGATGATATAAAAGAAGATAACAGACAAAAGAAATGCTTATATTTGTGTTTATAGTCGGGAGGAAAATTAAAAATTTCTTAAAGTAATAAGGAGAAAGTCTAGTGAAAAACCTAAAGCCAAAGGCTCAGTAAGCCCAACCTCTACAAAGATATAAGTTGTTAGAGAAATTTTTACTTCTTCTCTTTAGCTAGTTTCTCTTCCAACCATGGTTTAAATACTTTCTCATAAAAAGCGCCTATCTCACCACTATCTCTAGGACCAACGAAAATAGTCCATCCATCCCCCATTAATGCATCCTCTACTCCCCCTGCAAGCCTGGCTGCATAACCAGGTAGAATAAGAGCTTTAACCTTGGTCTTCTCACCAATTTTCACTTCTCTAATTGCCTCAACAATTTTACCCTCATCAATTTTCCGACCGGCTACTGATGATTGGAGGCTTGTGGCTTCGGTGTCAATGATTATTAGGTATGCGTTTATTCCTGCTTTTTCAACGTCATCACGAACTAGATGATAAGTGAGTGCGAAGTTTGAAGTTACGAGTACTGGTGAGTATTCGTTTGGTTTTCCTATTTCGTATAAGCCTGGTTTTACTCCTGGTGGAAATCTTGGGTCTGTGTATATGCAATCTCTCCATACTACTATTGGTATTAGGGTCCATGTGTCTGTTGTATGGAGTATAATTAGGTCTGTGAATCTTGATATTAGGTTTGATGCTATGACTGATTCTAATGTTTTTTTATCATTTTCATCTCCTTCCTCTATACTCCATATTGCTGCTGGCGCTGTCATTATTGGGTATCCTAGCTCCTTCTCTTCTTTTTCTATTGCTGCTCTTCTTATTGCTGTTATTGTGCTTAGTGTTTCTGCTATGTTTCCTATTTTTATTTGTGGGTCTAGAACTATGTCGTCTACATTGTAGTTTTTGTTTAGAGTTGCTGAGAGTGATTTTAGTGTCGCTGGGTTTTCTGCTGTTACTGCTACTGGACATTTGTATTTTGATGCTAGTTCTCCTATTTCCTTCCAGTTTTGCTTTGTTGCTGTATATATTAGTGGTTTTCGTTTGTTTGCTATTATTAGTGCTTCTTCTAGGATGTTTGAGTCTAGAGAGCATAGTATTATTGGTTTGTTTGTTTTTTCCATTATTTCTGCTGTTGTTTTTGCGTATTTTTCCGGGTTTTCTGATACGCATCTTATTGCTATTCCGTCTAGTGTTAGTTCTTTCCCTATTCTTATGAATTTGAAGTTGTTTACAAGCTCTACTCTTTTCTTTATTTCTTCTGGTGGCATTTCGTCATGTATATCTATTATTATTGCTGTTTGGTTTCTCCATGTTAGTTCATGTCTGTATAGTACTTCTTTCCCTCCTATTTTTAGGATGTTTGGCTCTACTCCTATCCATATTTCCTTTATTGGCGGTCTTATTGTTTCTAGTAGTTTCTGTAGTTTTTCACTGTATTTTGGTTCTTCATATAGTGGTGTACATTGTTGCGATGTTACTTTTCTTTCTATGAGTTTTGATGCAAACGCCATGCAGCTTGTTTCTCCACATTTTCCACAGTTTGTTCCTGGTAAGTGTTTGTATACGTCTAGTGGTCTTAGGATTTTAGGCATTTATGTCGCCTAAAACTTTGTTTTTATCCAGTTTAAATATGGTTTCTCCTCTTTTTTCTCTTCTCTTATCATTGCTTCTGCAAATGCTTTTACTATTTTCATCGCTAATGGATGCATCATCATGAATAAGTTTGCTCCTGCTAGTAGTCCTACTAGTGCTGTTGTTGCTTCATATAGTGGTCCTCTTAACTCTCTCGGTCCCCATTCATCTATCTTCATCCATGCTTCTCTTGCAGCCCAGGCATTTGTTGCTGCACAGCTTAGCGGTACTTGGAGTGTTTCCTCCCCCATTAATGCTGAAAGTCTTATTCTCTCCATTGTACTATACGTATATTCTATTCCGTATCCTAGCGCTCCTGTTGTTGGGTCTAGTATTAAGTGGTCTTTCGGTAGCCCTGCATCAAGTATTTTTCTTGATAGTTCTTTTGCCTGGTTTATATCCATGAATGCTAATGCTATTGCATTATGTTCATACTTTCTTATTGGTTCTACTACTTTAGGTATGTTCATGTCTAGTGTTATTGAGGCCATTACCAGCCTTTCCCCTGCAAATACTTCTGAAGCTTGCGTGAATAATTCTACATCTTTCTGTGGGTTTCCTGATCCTCCTATTATTATTGGTATATCTACTGCTTGAAGTACGTTTTCAACTGTTTTTAATGCTTCTTTTACTGGCTTATCTTCCCCTAATGGGTCTGTACTTACTAGATGGAGTGATATTAGATCTGCATTGTATGTATTTATGCATTTCCTAGCCCATTCAGCTGGATCCTGTAATACGTCTTGATAAGCCCTTTTTACTGGTCCTGCTAGTGGTGGTGGAGTATCGAAAACATCTAGTGCTACTACTGGTCTATTTACTGGTTTTGATTCAAATAGATAGAATGGTGGTGATTTGTCTCCTCCTATCTTTATTATTTTACCTCTTGTTCCACCCTGCTCTCTTGTTGCTCCTAAAACTATTTCAACTATTCTTCCAGGATATTCTACTACTGGATACTCGAATTTTAGCTCTATGAATTCTTTAGGTTTCTCTATTGGTATTGCTGGTGGTACTGGTACTGTTGGTGCTACTAATCTTACTCCGTACGGTGTTGTCTCAACTAGGAATTCTATTTTCTGTGCTCCTGGTGTTATCGGTTCGAGTGTAAGTTTTAGGTATTCTGGTTTTCCTGCTGGGGTTGTGGATAGTTCAAGAGTTAGTTCCTCAGCATCTACAACTACATCTTCAAGCTCTAGCTCTTTCGATTCTGAAATCATTTTTAGAATATCAAATACTGTTTTTCTACCCTCCCCTTCTTTCATGCTTTACATCCTCTTTACAATAAGCTTCTCAGCCTTAATCTCTACATTACTAAGCTCAAGCTCAACATTTTCCTCTAGTAGTTTTTGAAGTAGTTTCGAGAAATCCAGCTCCTCTCTACTTGTTGCTTCCTTGCTCATTGCTTTACGCCTTCAGCCTTCTTAATGATAAGCTTACCTATTTTGATTTTAGCTCCTTGCAGTACTATTTTTATACCTCCAACTGCTGGTATGGATGGTAGGATTTGTGGTGTTGGTATTTGAGGTATTGCTACAGGTATTTGTGGTGTTGGTATTGGTGTTGGTGGAGCTTCAAGTTTTGCTTCTGGTTTTTTCTCTATTATTTTTTCTGCTAGTGGATGTTTGTGTTCGGCTAAATATTTTCTTAGTTCCTCTATGTTTTTAACTTCTATTTCTGTTGGTATTTTATCTTTTAGTTCTCGGGGTATTGCGTCTTCAATTCTTTTTCTTAGAGTACTTGAGATCCATACTATTCGGTTCCATCCACCATCTGCTTGTATGAATTTTCTTGATCTCATATATTCTATTCCTACTCCTAAGAATCCTTCACTTTGCATTCCGCCTCCTGTTTGTGATGCCATTGTTGAGAATGATAATCCATTTACTGCTTCTCCTTTAAACCCTCTATCTACAATTCCGAATCCATCAACTTCAGGTATGTAGAACATTATGCATTCAAAGCATCCGCATGATGTATGTGGATACCCAAAAGCGCTGTGGAGATAGACTCTCTTTATTGCACCTAGAGATCTTTTCTGTACTGTTTCGTTTACTCCACTCCATTCTCCTCTTACCGGGTCTAGGAGTTCTCCTTTAGGTACTGGAAAGTTTGGTCCTTTGGGGTCTATGTTTGCTGCTGCTCTAGCATCAAACCATGTTAGTGCTCCACATAGACTTACTCTTTCAGGAGATATTACACATACATGTGTTGGAGCAAAGGATTGGCATAGTACACATCCATAGAATAATTCTACTTCCTCATCCCTTAATCCTCTTGCTCTTGCATCCCTCTCATTATATATTTTCATAGCTTCCTCGAACATTTTTTCTACTTCTACTGGATTTGTTATGAATGTAACTTGCATTTTCTCTATGTAGGGCATTTCAGCCTTGAATAGCCTTATAAGCCCGAGACCCCACCACTTAAGTGATGTAAGCCCCTTCTTAAAGGATTTCTTTGATATTCTACACCATATATCATATCTCTGATTTAGATGCATTATTCCCTCGATGTAGTTTGTGTACATATGTATTCTTCTTTCAATTACTCCTTCAAGATCTCTATCAATTCTTGAGCCTGCAACCTCTATTAATATTCCTAATGGGTTTGATGACCCCTCCTTAAGCTCTAGTAGATCTGAACCAATGATTCTTACTGAGCCGTCTTCAACCTCCTCAAGGGATTTCACTCTTACAAGCTCGAATTTTTTAGGTATGTTTGGTCCTCCAAACTCTATATACATGTCTTCCTTTCTTACTCTTTGACCTTCAAACGCCGGACTTATTTCAACAGGAAATCCTTCAAAGCCTGACATGTAGGTCACCTTGATTTTACGTTATCTAGGAGTAATTTAAGGTTTCCTATCCATTGTTCCTCTGTTAGATTTGGAAATGATAAATCTGCATTTGGATGATAGTATCTATCTAGACATATTGTTCTTAGATGGGTTGCAAAGTGTTTTATACATGAGAGGAGTTGAGATAGGTATTGGTATGATAGTCCTGCAAATATTACTAGGTCATGTGGACCATTACCGTTAATACTCCACTCCGGATCTCTAAGCCTATCAACAACTTCAACTGCATTCATGATTTTAATAGGGGTTAGGCCTCTATCAATAAATTCCTTGTAGGATGCTCCAGTAGCAATAAATGGCATATTTCTAGCTTTTAATAGTTCTACTATGAACTCTATGTATGGCTTATCTCCAACCATTTCCTTTAAAGTGTTTGCTCCAGCTATCAGGAGAGGGTTTTTAGCAACCCTTATCATTCTACCTGCAGAATCACCTTTAACCTGGATTGCTACTCTTGGACCGAATATATTACCAAGCTGCCATGGTGTTACAGCCATTTAACCACCTCTATAATACTTTTTAAATACATTTTCTGAGTAGTAGGGATCTATTGATGGTAGCTCCCATGGCTTCCATTCAATCTTCTCCAGATAGCTTAAAACTTCATCCTTAAATGTTACGGGAATATCTGCTTCAGATCTTATGAATAAGTGTAGGTCTTCAGGTAGTTTTCCATAGATTTTCTTGTATAAATCTATGTAGTGTGTTAGCTTGATCATTCTTCCCTTTGTTGTATCGTTTGGTCTTAGACATAGTTTAGCAATCATAACCATAGCTTCCCTACGGTTTTCAACAGATATTATTAAGTGTTCAGGTGCTGGACCTATCCAAACTCTCCTGCCTGTTCTAGCATCATAAACTGTGAATGACTCCTTATCTTCTACACGTCCAAGATACATTCTCCTATACTTTAATCCTTGAGGCCCTAAAATAACAGGTACTCCAAGCCTATTGAAGCCGGTAGCTATTGATGCTGCCTTCTGTGAGTAGGCTCCCCATGCTACTCCACAGGCTCCAACTCTATTCAATATGTAGTCAGCTATTTCCTCATAGTTTCCTCTTAGTGGTCTCCTAGCAAATATGTTTGCAATCTTTATAGCGGCACCTGATATGTGAGCATTTGCAACACATGAACCAACATTTACTAATCCTCCTGCCTCAAAAGCTCCTGAAAACTCCTCATATGGTGTTAAGCCCTCCTCATTCCTATACATAGCTATAGACATAGCAGCACACCCTGAAACTGTTACTATATATCTCCTCCTAGCAAACTCTCTAGCCATTAATGCTACATCTAATCCTCCTTCAGGATAGTTTGCACATCCAACGAAGGCTACAACACCAGGTATTTCACCGAGCACAATTGGGCTTCCAACCTCTCTTATTTCAGTATCAAGTATTGGTCCTCTACCAACTCTTATCTTATACTTTTCTGTTTTAATTTTGGCTTCAGCAGCCTTCATCATGAGGCTTAGAACAGGTGTATGGTTTGGACATTCCCATTCACATCTACCACATCCGAGACATAGATCATGAAGCATAGCAAGCTTACTTGAATCTCCAAGCTTTAAGGAGTATATTGCATCATCTACAGGTAAATCTATCGGACAGTTTCTACGGCATCTACCACAATGTGTACATTTTGAGGCTATATTGCTAAGCTCCTTAACGTCAGGTATAACTTTAAACTTCTGTCTTAAAGGTGCAGTTTGTAGAGCTGTTATTACGGATACTGCAGCTGCTTTTTCGAGATCTGGTAAGAATACACCGCTTAATCCTCCAACTGTTAGGGAGGAAACTATTTTTTCAATTGGCCACTCACTAACGTCAGGTAGTCCGTAGGCAGCTTTATCTGATACTGCTATGAATGGAGTTTTAACTTTTTGAGCTTCTATAAGTGATAGATTAGTGATACACTGCTCATCAATTATTAGCGTATCTGCAGCTCCTGAACGAATGAATCTTATTTGGTGTGATATGGGTCCAATGATTTTAGCTGAGCTTTCATACCTTGTAATATCATGTGCTGTACAGCATAAACCAGCAACCTCCAACACTTCCCCTGGCTTTCCAAGATTGTTTCTATTCATGTAGTCTATGACTTCTATTCCTTCAGAAACATTGTGTCCTATGAGTAGGATCATTGGCTTAGCAATATCTATCAGACCCATACCTATTTCAGATAATGGAGCGTTTGGATCTCCTTTAGGAAAGTTGAATGCAACTATTTGAGCTACATCTGCAACCTCCATTGCAACATGATCAAGCATACCTAGATGCAAAGCTTTAGATTCATAATCTAGATAGCTTGCCTCCTGACCCGTATGTGTAGTTGATATTGTTTGTACAATCTGCTCCTCAACATAGCTTAATACTTGGGATAAATCTCCTAGGGTTTTAGGCTTAACTCCTACAATAAGTCTTGTATTAGGCATTTCAACATTGACGTCAGATCCAAGATTAATAGGAGTATCAGCACCGAACTTTTCAATAAGTCTATCAAGCATATGTCTAGCATGAGACGTATGGGTGGAGGCACCTATAGCACATGCTAATGTTACTATTCTACCCTGCTGTGTAGACATATCTATACCACATGAGCCTCTTTTACCTCTAGTTAAATCACATTTACCGTAGGTGCAGAGACAACATTGATCACAGAAGGGCATGTAGAATGGCTTATACCTGCTTAGAAGCTTGAAATCCCATGATCTCAACGTAGATATTTTAGGCATTGGTGTTGGACCGAGAGGCTCCCAGACCTCAGGAATCTCAATACCTCCAATAATAACCTCAAGATCCTTAACTGAAAGCCCAGTTGATTCAAGAGACTTAAGTGAAAACCTTACTGGACCCTTCTCCAAATACATCACCATGATGTGGATATTAGTGTAATATTTAAGATTTTCTATAGTTAGAAGGGCTTTGTTAACTTTAGATTTATTTGGGGGCTCTCTCCCTTATTTATGGTGAATCTATGGTTAAAGTTGTTAAGTTTGTTAGGGAGAGAACTCCGTTTACTCTAGTTGTTATGATGCTTACATATATTTTCGTTCATCTAGAATGGCTTCAGATATTCTAAGCTTCATTATTTTAGGTTATGTATCTATATTATCGTGGTTTAGATCTTTA